>CBJNAE010000113.1:0-11297 GCA_966433995.1 uncultured Ideonella sp.
TGCGCGCCGGCCAGGCGTTGCCCGGCGGCGCCGCGGGCGGCCCGGCCGGCGCCAAAGACGTCGATCTCCCAGCTGGCCTGAAGCCCGGCGGAGCTGCTGTTGGCGATGGGCAGGCTCAGGTCCTGGCGGCTGCGGCTGGCGGAAGCCTGGGCGTCCAGCGCGGGCAGCAGCGCCGCCCGCGCCGCGACCTCGGCGGCGCGCGACTGCTCGATGCGCGAGGCCGCTTGCGCGACGCCGGGGCTGACGGCCTGCGCGGCGTCGATCAATTCGCTGAGCACCGGGTCGTTGAACTGGCGCCACCAGGCGACCAGGTCGCCCGGTTGCCCGCCGTGGGGCAGCGGCGCCGACCAGGCGGCCGGCACCGGGGCTTGGCCTTCGCCCGGCGCCTCGGGCAAATTGGCGCAACCGGCCAGCGACATCGCCGCGGCGATGGCAAGCGCCAGGGGTGCGGTGCGGGGACCGCGGCGCGGGCCAGCGGGCGGGGACAGTTGCGGCGGCTGCGCCGCGGCTGCGTCGTTCATGGTGTCTGTCATCTTCTGGAAGGCTTGGTCTTGGTTTTGCTCGTGGCCGGGGCCTTGCCCGGCGGATCGCACTGGAAAGAACGCTTGACGTGGTCGAGGGCGTCCTTGAAGGGCCGGCGCGGCGGGGCGGCTGCGGCCTTGCGGGCGGGCTTGGCGCGGGACGCCGGGCACAGGCTGTTGGCCACCCGTTCGAGCCAGCTGGCCGGCTTGGCGCGCCCCGAGGCCTGCGCGCGGCGCTGCAGCTCGGCGGCGACCATCGCCTCGGCGTACAGCACCAGGCGGTCGGTCCAGGTGTCCCAGGCCTGATCGGCGGCGTTGAGGTTGGGCGCCAGCAGGTCGGTGACGTCGCGGCAGACATGCAGCTGCACGCCCAGCCCGGCGATGCCGATCGCCAGGCGCTGCAGCTCGTCGTCCACCTCGGGCAGGCCGAGGTGGCGGGCCAGCACCGCCACCAGCGCGTCGTGCGAGGGCTTGATGCCTTCGTGGATCTCCTTTTCCCACAGCCCGGTCGGCTCCAGCATCTCGCGCAGCCGCAGCTTCATGCACTGCCGCGTCACGTCGCCCAGGCGCATCGGTTCCACGAACGAGGCGAAGAAGCCGCGCAGGGCCTGGTCCAGCGTGAGGTCGTCGCCGGAAAACAGCGCGATCTCCTGCTCGACGTCGCCGGTCGGCTCGGTGAAGGCGGCCCGGTAGAGGCCGGCCTTGTCGCCGAAGTAGTAGCTGATGGCGGCCACGTTGGTCTGCGCCTGGTCGGCGATGTCGCGGATCGATGTCTTGGCGTAGCCGTGCTGGGCGAACAGCGCCAGCGCCGTGTACAGCAGCCGCGACCGCGACTGCTCGCCATCGGTGCGGACGGGGCGGCCGGGTTCGCCGGCAGTGAGGTGGTGGGGGGCGGGCATGGCGCGCACTTTAGCAAATAAATCAAACGATTGATTTACTTGCATTCGAAACGGCTGCTTGCATTCGCGTTTGCCTCCGGTCTGCCGCCAAAAAAAAGCGCGCCCGCCGCCGGCGGAACGCGCTTGTCAATGGCACTGCCTGCTTTTCCTCCGTTGTCTTCCCGTTCCCGGCGGCCGCGCCGGGTTCAATCCAGCAGCGACAACTGCCGCGCCGGGGGCGGCCGGTTGCCGCATAGGCTGGCCGGCACCGGCGTGTAGCCCCGCGTGGGCAGCTCCCAGCCCTCGGTGGCCTGTTCGGGCGCCTGGTGTTCCAGGCGCCGGGTGCCCAGGCCGCGCGCGCAGGCGCGCTCCAGCAGCTTCTCGCACTGGGCGGGGGTGAGCTGCCGCGCGAAGTGCGCCCAGCGCTCGACCACGCCGGCGTGGCCCCAGGCATCTTCGACCGCCCAGCGCGCGCCCAGCGCGTCACCCGGCCGGCCCGCTTCGATCACCCGCGGCAGCAGCGCCATGAAGAAACGCTTGAAATCGCGGCGCAGCGCCCGGCCGGGCAGCAGGTCCTCGAAGCGGCTGACGCGGTGGCTCCAGCCCGGCGTGAGCAGCTGCTGGCTGACGAAGGCCTGCAGCGCCTGCACCGGGTTGAACAGCCGCAGGCGGTTGGGCGGCAACACCCGCATCGGCACCAGGCAGGCCTGCTCATGGCCGAGAGGCTCGACCAGGCTGCACAGCGAGGCCACGCGCCGCCATTGCACCGCGTTCAGGCCGTCGACGCCGCCCAGGTTGTGCGCCTCGATGCGCCGCACGACGCCCAGGGCCTCGTGGTAGTCCAGCGCACCTTTGGCGTGGTTGGCGCGCTGGCTCAGCATCGCCAGGTTGCCGGCGGCGTAGGCGGCGTCGTTGCGCACGCGGTCGACCGACGCGGCGTTCGAGCCGGTGGCGGCGAGTTCGGCGCGGGTGATGGGGCAGTGCGTGACCTCCAGCTGGCGCAGGTAATGCGGCGTCACCTGGTACAGCTCGACATGGCGGCCGCGCAGCCAGGCGTGCAGCCGCAGCCGCAGCCAACGCTGGGTGTGCGGCCCGCCCTGCAGCGCGCGCCCGCCGAACGCCGCTTGCCCGGCCAGCCAGCCGCTGCGCAGCGGCGAGGCCTCCTGGCCATAGGGCGCGGGCAGGGCGACGCTGTGGCGTGCGAAGTCCCAGCCGAGCTCGAAGGCGATCTGGTCGTGCGGGTTGAACTGGGCGTCGTTGGGGGCGGCGGCCGTGGTTTTCCTGAGGGGCCGGCTTTCGGTGTCGCGGTGCGTCGTCATGGGTGTCTCCTTGATGAAGCCGCAAGCGGCGTGTGCCTGGCTTGCGATGGCGACAGTTTGTCGGGCCACAAGCTCATGGCGTGATCCAGTGATCCACGCGCCACAGTTTTCCCCGACTTTTTTTGGCTATGATCCGTGTCGCTGGCTCACCTGGTGAGCCTTTGAGCTGCTAAGCCGGGCCCCGCCTCGCCCCCCCACCCATGGACCGCACCGAACGCTTCTACAAGATCGAGCTGCTGCTGCGCAGCCGGGGCAAGGTCAGCTTCGCCGCGCTGCTGGAGGAGCTGGCGGTGTCGCCCGCCACCCTCAAGCGCGACCTGAGCTACCTGCGCAACCGCATGTCGGCGCCGATCGCCTACGACCGCGGCGAGAACGCCTATTCCTTCGAAGCGCCGGCCTCCCCGGCGCGCGGCGGCGTCGGCGCGACGCACGAGCTGCCCGGGCTGTGGTTCAGCGAGGCGGAGATCCACGCCCTGCTCACCATGCACCAGCTGATGGCCGGGCTCGACGACGACGGCGTGCTGGCGCGCCACCTGGCGCCGATGATGGACAAGCTGCAGGGCATGCTCGGCGCCGACGAGGGCGAGGCGCGGGAGCTGATGCGCCGCGTCAAGGTCATCGGCACCGCCCGCCGCCGCGCGCCCAGCCGCTTCTTCGAGTTGCTGGGCAGCGCGCTGATGGGCCGCAAGCAAGTCTGGATGCGCTATTTCAAGCGCAGCGACCGCAGCACCAGCGAGCGCGAGGTGTCGCCCCAGCGCCTGGTGAATTACCGCAACACCTGGTACCTCGACGCCTGGTGCCACACCAGCGACGCGCTGCGCCGCTTCGCGCTCGATGCCGTCCGGGACGCGCGCGCCCTGCCCGCCAAGGCCCGCAGCGTGCCGGTGAAAGAGCTCGAAGCGCAGCTCGACGCCGGCTACGGCATCTACGGCGGCGCCGGCAGCAAGGTGCAGTGGGCGACGCTGGTCTTCGAACCCGACGCCGCGCAGTGGGTGGCCGTCGAGGAGTGGCACCCGCAGCAGACCTCGCGCTGGCTCGGCGGCGCCCCCGGGGAAGGCCGCTACGAGCTGCGCGTGCCCTACAGCGAGCCGCAGGAGCTGATGATGGACATCCTGCGCCACGGCGACAGCGTCACCGTCACCGGCAACAAGGCGCTGCAGCAGGCCGTGGCCCGGCGGCTGCGCGACGCCGCCGCGCTTTACGAATGACCCGGGCCGCCGCCCGCCGCAACGCCAACCTGGAGCCAAACCCATGAAAGCCATCTGGAACAACACCGTGATCGCGGAGAGCGACGACACCGTGGTCGTCGAGGGCAACCACTATTTCCCCGCGGACAGCGTCAAGCACGAATACCTCACCTTCAGCAACCACCGCAGCGGCTGCGCCTGGAAGGGCCAGGCCCACTACCACTCCCTGCTGGTCAACGGCGAGATGAACCCCGACGCCGCCTGGTACTACCCCGAGCCCACCGAGGCCGCGGCCAGCATCAAGGGGCGGATCGCTTTCTGGAAAGGCGTGGAGGTGGTGGAGTGACCGGCCCCGCATGAGCGCGTCCGACCTTTTCCACATCGCCTTCTACCGGTTCGTTTCCCTGGACGATCCGGAACAGGTGGCGGCCGAGCTGCGCGCGCTCACGGCTGGCCTCAAGGGCAGCATCCTCGTCGCCCGGGAAGGCGTCAACGGCGTGCTCGCCGGCACGGCCGCCGCGCTGGAGGTATTCGAAGGCCACATGCGGCGCGACCCGCGCTTCGCCGGCATGCCCTTCAAACGCAGCGCCTGCGGCGCCACCGCGCCCTTCGGTCGCATGAAGGTGCACGCCCGGCCCGAGATCGTGGCCGTGGGCCTGGCCGCTCAGGACGCGGCGCTGCCGGCCGGCGGCGTGGCCGTCAGCCCCCGCGATTGGCGCGGCCTGATCGCCTGCGACGACGTGGTCGTGCTCGACAACCGCAACAGCTTCGAGTTCAAGCTCGGCCACTTCAACGGCGCCGTCGACCCCGGTGTCAGCCATTTCCGCGACTTTCCCGCCTACGTGCGCGCCCATGCCGGCGAATGGAAGCGCCAGGGCAAGCGCGTGGCCATGTACTGCACCGGCGGCATCCGCTGCGACAAGCTCGGCGGCTGGATGCAGCACGGCCTGGGGTTGGACGTCTACCAGCTCGACGGCGGCGTGCTCAACTACTTCCAGGAAATGCCCGACGCCGAGGCCGACTGGCAGGGCGAGTGCTTCGTCTTCGACAACCGCATCGCGCTGGACACCCGGCTGCGCGAGACCGCCACCACTGCCGAGCAGGTCTACGCCGGCGAGCCCGATGGTGAATGGCGGCTGCGGCGGGCGAGGCGGCTGGATGAGTCGGTCTAAACAAGGCTGGCCACCGGCGCGCGACGGCGTCAGCCCCAGTTGCGTCGCGCTGCCGCCGGGGCCGTGGCGCACGCTGCTGGCTTTCATGTCCCAGCGCTTCGCAATGATCGGCGAGGCCGAGTGGCGTACGCGGTTCGAGGCCGGCCTGGTGATCGGCGAGCACGGTCAGCCGGTCGGGCCGGACGCGCCCTACCTGCCGCATGGCAAGCTCTATTACTTCCGCCACTGGGCGAAAGAGCCCAGCGTGCCGTTCGAAGAAGCGGTGGTCCATCAGGACGAGCACCTGGTGGTCGCCGACAAGCCCCACTTCCTGCCCGTCACGCCGGGCGGCCGCTATGTGCAGCAGACGCTGCTGGTGCGCCTGAAGCGCCGGCTCGGCATCGACACGCTGTCGCCGCTGCACCGCCTGGACCTGGAGACCGCCGGCCTGGTGGCTTTCAGCGTCAACCCCGCCGAGCGCGACCGTTACCACGCCCTGTTCCGCGAACGCCGCGTGCGCAAAGAGTACGAGGCGATCGCGCCACACCGGCCCGGCCTGGCCTTCCCGCGCACCGTGCGCAGCCGCATGGAAGAGCGCGAGGAGGCCTTCATGCAGATGCATGACGTGCCGGGCGAGCCCAACGCCTTCACCGAGGTCGACCTGGTGGAAGTGCGCGGCGGTTTCGGCCTGTACCGCCTGGCGCCGCTGACCGGCCGCAAGCACCAGCTGCGCCTGCACATGGCCTCACTCGGCCTGCCGATCGTCGGCGACCGCATCTACCCGGTGCTGCTGCCGCCGCCCCCGCGCGACGCCGAGCCGAGCTATGCGGAACCCTTGCGGCTGCTGGCCAGGGCGCTGGCCTTCACCTGCCCGGTCACTGGCCGCGAGCTGCGGTTCGAGAGCCGCAGCGCCCTGGACTGGCCTCAAGGCCTTTCCAGGATGTGCGGCCAAGCGATGCCGTAGTGGGCCGCGGTGCCCGGCTGCGCGGCGGGGTTGACCAGCTTGGTGAAGGACGCGCCGATGAGCGGCAGACCCGCTGGCGCGTAGACCGCCTCGGGCGTCAACTTGGCCCAACCGTGGATGAACGGGCTAGAGATGTGCAGCTGCGTCAGCTGTGCGCCCAGCGGTGACTGGCCGTGATCGGCGAAGGTGATCACGCTGACGGTGCCGCAAAGCTCCAGGGGCCGCGGCAACCCAAAGGTGCCGTCTCCGGTCCGGTCGGCTTCGCGGCTGAAGAGGGTGGGGCGCTTGGGGCCGTCCTCGTACAGGCCAGTGAAGGTGCAGAGGAGCGGTTCGGTCGGCCAGAAGAAGTTAGCCTGGGTGTTGCCGGTGAAGAAATGCTGGGTGCCGCCGGGCAGCGAGGAAAACAGGATGAACGAAGTTGCCCCCCCGGCGTAGTCCACCGCCACGCTGTAGCGCTTGGTGGGCATGGCGACGATCCAGTCCGTGCGGGCGGAGATCGACAAGTCTGTGGCGTACTGGTTGTCCACGGACTTGACTGCCAGCGCCCGGGAGAGGTCGCCCGCCGTGGTGCGCGCGTTGGAGGCGCCGGCGGGTAGGTAATAGGGTGTCGACAGGTCGGGCAAATCGGTGAAGCGGGCTTGCAGTGCGGCGCGGGTGGTGGGGTTGGCCGTGGCGCCGTTCGCGTCTTTGTCCCGGCTGGCCAGGCCGGCCGACACCAGCAGCGGGTCGGCGGTGTAGCGCTCGGGTGCGGGGACGGCGTCGCCGGTCTGCGGGAACAGCACGAAGTTGCCGCGCGCCGGCCGGCCCGTGGCGTTCACCGCCTGGATGGCGGTGGCGGCGCCCGAGAAGGTGGTGGAGCCGGGCACGTCGATGATGTACCAGCTGCCCGCCAGGCCACCCGTGGGGGTGGCCAGCCCGAGGCCGGCGGCGGTGGCTTCGTCGTCGATGTCGCCGAGCAGCGCGGCGTCGAGGGCCGACGGCGTGCAGGGCGCCACGCCGTTGACGTGCTTGATGGCGGTGTGGAGTGGCGAGCGTGACGATGCCGAAGGGCCGTAGTTTGACCCGGAGGGGATGTCCGCCATCGCGATGATTTCCACATAGCCCTCCCGCGTGTTCGCTACGCGCGCCGCGGGTGTGGAGGCCGGATCCAGCCGGGCCGTCGAGAAAGGCTGGTCGACGCCCGGCCGCAGGCGGGGCTGGGTGCAGCTGTGGTCGGCGGTGGCCAACTGCGCGATGCCGTCGGCGCCGGCGCGCACGACGCCGGTCCATACGTCGTTCGGCGACAGCAGCAGCGTCAAGTCCAGCAGCGTGTCGGCGTTGCCGGCGCCGCGCCAGCGCACCTTCACCGCCTTGCCGGCGGCCTCGTCGGTGTTGACCAGGTGCAGCACCGACATCTGTCCGTTCTGGGCGGTGAAGTAGGGCACCACCAGTGCATGGCCGGGGCCGCTTTCCGCCACCTTGAAGGCGACTGCGTCGGTCAGGCCGAGCCGGGTAGGAGAAGGCGCGGCGCCGCTGCCGGCGATCACACCGGCGGTGACCGGCACGGCTGGGTGCATACCGCCGAGCGCGGCGAGTAGGACGGATGCCAGGAAGCGCTTTTTCAGCGTCATGGAGGGGTCTCCCTTGTGGGTCATTCTTGATTGGCGCGGAAACGGTTTCGCGCCGCCGGGCGGGTCAGCGTTTGAAGCTGTGCGGCCAACTGATGCCGTAGTTGCCCGACACGCCCGGTTGGGCGCTGGGGTTGGTCAGCTTGATGTGGGCCGTGCCGAGCACCGGCAGGCCACCCAGCCCGGCTCCTTTCAGATCGAAACGCGCCCAGCCGTTGGTGAACAGATCGCTGGTGATGGTTTCGCGGGCCATGCGGGCGCCAAGGGCCGAAGCCCCGGTGTCCGAGAAGGCCACCACGTTGGCCGCGCCGCACAGCTTCAGGTTCTGGACAGGCCCCATGAACACGGCACCGTTCGAATTCCCGGTGTCCTCGCGGTCGAAGAAGGTCATGGGTGTGAAGCCCAGGCGACACAGCCGGTCGGGATGCAGGGACTCCGCCACCGGCGCGCCTTCGGTGTTGTTGCGGATCGGCACGGCCAGGGATTCGACGCGGGTGTTGCCGCTGTGGAAGGACTGGTTGTCGCTTCCATGAACTGGCGGCACCACCGAAAAGACCCGCGCTTCGGCCGGCGGCTGGTTGTAGTCCAGGCCGACGCTGTAGCGCCGGGTTGGCATCGTCAGTACCCAGTCGGTCTTGGCCGAGACCGACGAATCGGTCGCGTACTGGTTGACGACCGAGTCGGCCGTCAGCCAGCGATCGATCTCGCCTGCCGTGATGCGCGCGTTCACTGCCCGGGCCGGCAGGTAGTAGGGCGTGGACAGGTCGGGCAGGTCGTAGGACATGGCGCGCAACACGGCAACGGTGGTGGGCGAGGAAGTCGCCCCGTCGGCCTGCTTGACGCGACTGGCGAAGCCGGCCGAGACCAGCACCGGGTCGGCGGTGTAGGCCTCCGGCGTGGCGACCTCGTCGGCGGTCTGCGGGAACAGCACATAGTTGCCGCGCGCGGGCCTGCCCGCGGCGTTCACGGCCTGGATGGCGGTGGCGGCGCCCGAGAAGGTGGTGGAGCCGGGCCCGTCGATGATGTACCAGCTGCCCGCCAGGCCGCCGGTGGGCGTGGCCAGGCCGCGGGCGGCGGCGACGGGTTCGCTGCCGGTGTCGGTGAGCAAGGCGTCGTCGAGCACCCGCGCATCGCAGCTGGACGGCGTGCCCGGATTGTGGATCGCGGCCGACAGCGCGGAGCGCGCGTCGGCGCCTGGCCCGTATACCGATGCGATGGGGATGTCGGCCATCACGATGGCCTCGACCGTGCCTTCGCGGGTGTGCTGTTTCAGCACTTCGGCGGTGTGCTTGGGGTTCAGCCGGTTCGTCGCGAAAGGCTGGGCCGCGCCGCCCGGCGCCAACCGCGGTTGGGTACAGCTGTGATCGGCGGTGGACAGCCGCGCGGTCCCGTCGGCGCCTTGCGTGACCACGCCCGTCCACACGTCGCCCGGGGCGAGCAGCACTTGAAGGGACAGCAGGTGGTCGCCATTGCCGGCGCTGCGCCAGCGCAGCTTCACCGCCTTGCCGTTGTGCAGGTCGGTGTTGACCAGATGCAGCACGCTCATCTGGCCGTTCTGCACGGTGAAATAAGGCACCAGCAACAGGTGGCCGGGGCCGCTGCCGGCCATCCGAAAGGCCGTGGCGTCGGTGGCGCCGAGCTGTGTGGCGCTGGGGGCGGCGCCCGTGCCGGGGATGACGGCGGCGCTGGTTGCGGCCGCTCCCAGCACCAAGCCGCCGAGCGCGGCCCGCCGCAGGCCCGGTGCCCGGGCGCGGTTCTTCAATGTCATTGAGGGACTCCCTTGCCTTTTTTTGGGGCCCGCATGGGCGGGCGGTACGCGTGGTCAGCGCGTGAAGCTGTGCGGCCAGGTGATGCCGTAGTTGCCCGCGACTCCCGCCTGGGTGCCGGGGTTGGTCAGCTTGGTGTAGGCCGCGCCGAGCAGCGGCAGGCCGAGCTGGGTGGCGGCGTCGACGGTCTGAAAGCGCGACCAGCCGTTGGTGAACAGGCCGTAGGCAGTCTGGCGGGCCACGCTGGCGCTGAGCGCGGAGGCTCCGGTGTCGGCGAAGGCGACCACGCTGGCCGCGCCGCAGAGTTCGGGCCGGAAAGGCAGCACTGCCGGCTGGATGCCGTCGCCGGGCTTGGCGGGGTCTCGCACCGAGGCGTCCCGATCGGCGAAGAGTTGGCTCGATGCCGCGCTGCACACCCGGTTCGGCTGCAGGTATTGCAGCACCGGCGCGCCTTCGATCGTCGTGTAGACCGGCGTCGATTCGACGCGGGTGTTGGCGCTGTGGAAATACTGGTTGTCGCTGCCGTCGGCCGGTGGCACCACCGAGAAGACGCGTGCGTCGGCATCGGACCGGGTGTAGTCCAGACCCACGCTGTAGCGGCGGGTGGGCATGGACAGCACCCAGTCGGTCTTGGCCGAGATCGCCGCGTCGGTGGTGTATTGGTTGGTGACGGATTTGACCGCCAGCGCGCGGGTGAGGTCGCCTGCGGTGGTGCGGGCGTTCGGCACGTTGGTCGGCAGGTAGTAGGGCGTGGACAGGTCGGGCAGGTCGTAGTACTTGGCGCGCACCACCGCGGTGGTGGTGGGCGACGAGGTGAGGCCGTTGGCCTGCTTGACGCGGTGGGCGTAGCCGCCCGAGGCCAGCACCGGGTCGGCGGTGTAGAACTCCGGCGCGGTGACATCGTCGGCACTTTGCGGGAAGAGCACATAGTTGCCGCGTGCGGGCCGGCCTGAGGCGTCCACGGCCTGGATGGCCGTGGCGCTGCCCGAGAAAGTGGTCGAGCCCTGCACGTCGATGATGTACCAGCCGCCCACCAGCCCGCCGGTGGGCGTGGCCAGGCCGCGGGCGGCCGCCACGGGCTCGCTGCTGGTGTTGGTGAGCAGCGCGTCGTCGAGCACCTGGGTGTCGCAGCGCGACAGCCCGCCCACCACCTGGATCGTGGCCGACAGCGCGGAGCGCGAGTTCGCGCCCGGCCCGTACACCGCGGCGGCGGGGATGTCGGCCATCACGATGGCCTCGATCGTGCCTTCGCGGGTGTTCTGCCTCTGAGTTTCCGGGGTGTCCTTCGGGTTCAGGCGGTGGGTGCCGAACGCTTGCGGCGTCCCGCCCGGCACGAGGCGCGGGTAGGTGCAGCTCGGGTCGGCGGTGGCGATCTGCGCCAGGCCGTCGGCGCTTTGGGAGACCACGCCCGTCCACACGTCGCCGGGGGCGAGCAGAACCTGGACCGAAAGCAGGTAGTCGCCGTTGCCGGCGCTGCGGTAGCGCAGCTTCACCGCCTTGCCGTTGTCCAGGTCGGTGTTGACCAGGTGCAGCACGCTCATCTGGCCGTTCTGCGCCGTGAAGTAGGGCACGAGCAGCGCGTGGCCCGCGCCGCTGTCCGCCACTTTGAACGCCACCGCACTGGTGGCGCCGAGCTGCGTGGCGCTGGGGGCCGCGCCGGTCCCGGGGATGACGCCCGCCTGGGCCGGGGTGGCGGCGCACCAGGCGAGGGCGAGGGACAGGGCGAGCAGGTGGGGGCGTTGTTTCATGATGGGGTCCTTGCGAGTGGGTGGGAGTGGGTCAACGGGCCGTGTCCAGGGGCTGGGCCACCGTTTGGGTAGCCGCGGCTTCGCTGGTTCTCGACCGGAAACACGAAATAACGACCCGGCGCGGCCACGGCGTGTCGCCGTTGAATCCAAAATGGC
>CBJNAE010000114.1:0-11291 GCA_966433995.1 uncultured Ideonella sp.
ATTCACATCCAACCTTCCAACCCGAAGCCGATCGGGTATGGCGCCATGCTGCCGCGCACCGACCCGCTTTCCCTTGCGCAGGATCAAACACGCAGCCGATGGGGCGGACCAGACTGCGGGCCCTCCATCGGCATGCGCGGCACCGGACTCATGGGAGCTGCTGGGCAAGCCCTACAGCCGCGATGACCTTGAACAAGCCATGGCGCGCACGCCGCTGCCACGGTTCACGCGGGATTCATGAAGCGTGCCCACCAAGCTTGCGCAACTTGGCCATCCAGCGCCCATGGAAATCCGCTGCGCCGTTCTCCACCGTGCCGATGAGGGTCTCCCGGACCGGCGCGATGCCGATGAACCCCAGGATGTTCCGCTCCAGCGCCTTCACGCTGTGCGCCCTGAAGTACCAGCGGTAGACGAGCGCGGGCATGCCCATCGTCACCACGAGGCGCGCCGACCTGCCGGTGAGCAACTTCTTCGCCATGCTTCTGTCGCCGCCCGGCTTGCCCAGCGCGAAGCCCGGCCGCGCCACTTGTTCGAGGAAGCCCTTCAGCAACGCTGGCATGCCGCCGAGCCACAGGGGGAAGAAGATGACCAGGTGCTGCGCCCACGCGATGTCCTGCTGGGCAGGCGCGAGGCCGGCCGGGACTTCACCCTCTTCCCATTCGGCTTTGCTGCGCAACATCGGGAAATCCAGTCCGGCCACGGTTACCACGCGCACCTCATGCCCGGCCTCGCGGGCGCCCTGGGCATAGGCATCGGCCAGCGCATGGCCGAAGTGCTTGGCCGACACGTCGGGATGGCCCTGGATGATGAGGATGTTCATGCCGGCTCCTGGAGAAGAAAGCGCCATGCTGGGGGCCGGCCGGGCGGCGCCCTTTGACGAAAGTCAAGCCGTGCCCGCTTCCGCTTTGAGCCGCGTCAAGCTGCCGCCTTCCGCCCCTGCGGACAATCGGGCGGCATGGAGGAATGAATGAGCATCCGAAACCTCGACCGGTTGCTGCGGCCGGAATCGGTGGCCGTCATCGGCGCATCGGACAGGCCGGGCAGCGTGGGCGCCACCGTCTGGCGCAACCTGCTCGGCGGCGGATTCACCGGCCCGGTCTGGGCGGTGAACACCAGGCGCCCCGAGCTCGACGGGGAGCCCGCCTTCGCTCGTTGCGAAGAGCTGCCCCACGCGCCTGACCTCGCGGTCGTCTGCACCCCGCCGCACACCGTGCCGGCCATCGTGGATGCGCTGGGCGCGCTGGGCACCCGCGCGGCCATCGTCATGACGGCGGGTCTGGACGAAGCCCAGCGCGCCGCCGCGCTGGCGGCGGCGCGGCCCCATGTGCTGCGCGTGCTGGGGCCGAATTGCCTGGGACTGCTGTCCCCCCGCATCGGCCTGAACGCCAGCTTCGCCCACACCAGCGCCTTGGCCGGGGACATCGCCTTCGTGTCCCAATCGGGCGCCCTGGTCACCGCGGTGCTCGACTGGGCCAAGCCCCGCCGCATCGGCTTCTCGCACATGGTCTCTCTCGGAGAGCACGCCGACGTGGACTTCGGCGACCTGTTGGATTACCTGGCGAGCGACCCGAACACCCGTTCCATCCTGCTCTACATCGAATCGATCCAGTCGCCGCGCAAATTCATGTCCGCAGCCCGGGCCGCGGCGCGCAACAAACCGGTGGTGGTGGTGAAGGCCGGCCGAAGCCGCCAAGGGGCCGTTGCCGCCGCTTCCCACACCGGCGCCTTGGCGGGGTCCGACCTGGTTTACGACGCCGCCATCCGCCGCGCGGGCATGCTGAGGGTCGACGGCCTGCAGGACCTGTTCATGGCGGCCGAGACGCTGTCGCGCTTCGGCCGCGACGGCGATGGCGCGTTGACAGTCATGACCAACGGCGGCGGCGCCGGCGTCATGGCCGCGGACGCCGCGGAAGCCGCCGGCGTGGGGTTGGCGGAAATCGGGCCGGGGCTGCGCAGGCGGCTCGACGCCGTGCTGCCACCGACCTGGTCGCGCGGCAATCCGGTCGACATCATCGGCGACGCCCCGGCGCGCCGTTACGCCGACACCCTGGCGGCCCTGCTCGACGAGCCTTCCACCGGCACCGTCCTGTTCATCCATGCACCCACCGCCATCGTGCGCAGCGAAGACATCGCCAGGGCCTGCGCACCCATCGCCGCGAAGGCCAGGGACCGCGTGATGGCCTGCTGGCTTGGCGAAGAGGCCGTCGCGCCGGCCCGCATCGTCTTCGAAGCCGCGGGCATCGCCGACTACGCCACCCCGGAGCAGGCCGTCCAGGCGCTTGCCTTGCTCGCCACCTACCGCCGCAACCAGGCACTGCTGATGGAGGTGCCGTCCGCGAGCGGCAACCCCGCGCCGTCGCCGGCCGCGGCCAGGGCGATCGTGGATGCCGCGTTGGCGCAGAAACGGCAGTGGCTGGGCGAGGCCGACGCCAAGAAGCTTTTGAAGGCTTACGGCATCGCCGTGGTGGAAACGATCACCACCAGCCCTGCCCCCGAGGATGCGGTCGCCGCGGCACAGCGGCTCGCCTTCCCTGTCGCGTTGAAGATTCTGTCGCCCGACATCCTCCACAAGTCGGACGTGGGCGGCGTCAAGCTCGGCCTGCGCGACGCCGCCGAGCTGCGGGCCGCCGCGCGCAGCATGCTCGACCGACTGCGCACGGCCATGCCGCATGCGCGGATCGAAGGCTTCACCGTCCAATCGATGGTGGCCCGCCCCCAGGCCCAGGAGCTCATCATCGGCGCCAGCGTCGACCCGGTGTTCGGGCCGGTCATCCTGTTCGGCCAGGGCGGCACCGCGGTCGAGGTGCTTGCCGACCGGTCGCTCGCGTTGCCGCCGCTGAACCGCACGCTCGCGCGGGACTTGGTGTCGCGCACCCGGGTCGCCAAACTGCTCGCCGGCTTCCGGGACCATCCACCCGCCCGGCTCGACGCGGTCCATGACGCATTGACGGCCGTCTCGCAGATGCTGGCCGACCTGCCCGAGATCGCCGAACTCGACATCAACCCCCTGTGGGCGGATGCCGACGGGGTGGTCGCCCTCGACGCGAGGGTCCGCCTGGAGGCCTGCGCGTCGCCGGGCGCCGCGCGCTTGGCCATCGCGCCCTATCCGCAGGAGCTTTGCGAGACCATCGCCTGGCAGGGGCAACCGCTGGAACTGCGGCCCATCCGGCCGGAGGACGAAGCCCAGCACCGCGCCTTCGTCGACCGGTTGAAACCCGAAGACCTGCGTTTCAGGTTCTTCAGCGCCAGGCGCGAACTCCCACCCAGCGAACTCGCCCGGCTGACGCAGATCGACTATGACCGCGAGATGGCCTTCATCGCGGTCCGACTGCGCGAGGACGGCAGCCCGGAAACCCTGGGCGTCGCACGCGCCGCGGTCGACCCCGACAACATCGAGGCCGAGCTTGGCGTCATCGTCCGGTCGGACCTCAAGGGTGAAGGCCTGGGCAGCCTGCTGCTCGAAAAGCTCGCGGCGCATTGGAGGCGCCGCGGCACCCGGCGCCTCGTGGCCCTGGTTTTGGCGGAGAACGCGGCCATGCGGGAGCTGGCCCGGGTGCACGGCTTCGTCAACGATCCGCGGTTCCGCGAATCCGGTGTGCTGAGGCTGGTGCTGGACCTCGCGCCGTCGACCCAACCGGCGGCCTCGACCGCTTGAGGCCAAGCGCAGGGCCACCGGACCGGGAACTTGCGCTGCGTCAAGCCGGCCAGGCCGCCGCGCCGCGAAGATGAACGGCAACCTTCCGGGCCGAAGAACCCGGGGAACCTGGGAGACAGACGGCGTGAAACTCACCTTCCTCGGCGCGGCGCGCGAAGTCACCGGCTCGTGCTTCCTGGTGGAGGCCGAAGGCCTTCGCTTCCTTGTCGATTGCGGCTTGCACCAGGGTGGGCCCGAATCGCGGGCGCTCAACCAGGCCCCGTGGCCGTTCAACCCGGAAGACATCGACTTCGTGCTGCTCACCCACGCGCACATCGACCACAGCGGGCTATTGCCGCGGCTGTGCGCCCTGGGTTTCAAGGGGCCGGTCTTCACGACCTCCGCCACCGCCGACCTGCTCTCGGTGCTGCTGCTGGACAGCGCCTTCATCCAGGAATCCGAGTGGGCCAGGGCGATCCGCCGGCACGGCCGCGACAGCACGGCCGTCACCCCGCCGCTGTACACCGTGGCCCAGGCCGAAGCCTGCCTGGCACAGGTTCACGGCACGCCGTACGACACCGAATTGAGACCGGCCGGCGCGGTGCGTTGCCGGTTCCGGGACGCCGGCCACATCCTCGGCTCGGCCATCATCGAAGTGTGGGTGACGCAGGCCGGCCGCACACGCAAGCTGGTGTTCTCCGGCGATCTGGGTCAACCGGGGCGGCCGATCGTCCGCGACCCGGTGCCGATCGAGGACGCCGACGTGCTGGTGGTGGAATCCACCTACGGCAACCGCCTGCACCGCCCGCTCGACCAGACCGCCGACGAGTTGGTGGCCGTGGTCGACGGCGCCCTGCGCCGCCGGCAGGGCAACATCATCATCCCCGCGTTCGCGCTCGGCCGCACCCAGGAGCTGCTGCACCTGCTGACCGACCTGTGCAAGCAGGGGCGGCTGTCGAACCTGAAAGTCTTCGTCGACTCGCCGATGGCCGACAAAGTCACCGAGATCACCTGGCGACACAAGGAATACCTGGACGACCAGACGCGCGCGCTGTTGTCGCTCAGGCGTTCCCATCCGGAATGGATGAACCTGCGCTTCACCCGCAGCGTGGACGAATCGATGGCGCTGAACCGGATCAAGTCCGGCGCCATCATCATCGCGGCCAGCGGCATGTGCGAAGCGGGGCGCGTCAAGCACCACCTGCGTCACCACCTGGGCAGGCCGGAATGCGCCGTCGTCATCGTCGGCTTCCAGGCCGCCGGCACTTTGGGCCGCAAGTTGGTGGATGGTGAAAAACGCGTGCGAATCTTCGGCGAGGACCTCGCCGTGCGCGCGGGGATCCACACCATCGGCGGGCTTTCCGCGCATGCCGATCAGGCGGCCTTGCTGTCATGGCTCGGCCATTTCGCCAAGCCGCCCGGCAGGACTTTCGTCGTCCACGGCGAGGAGGAGACGGCGTGCGGCTTTGCGCGCTTGGTGGCCGAGCGCCTGGGGTGGAGAGCCGAGGCGCCGGTCCGAGGCGAGCGGTTCGACATCTGAAATCCGGGACGGCCCACGGCAGATCCAAGCCGGCAGTCGAATACCTTGACGGAACTCAAGGCCGGCATCGGTGGGCCATGCCGAAATAGGCGGCAGTCCTCAAAGGTAGACCATGCAAACGGATGCCCCGTCCAGCCCACCAGCACCCGCACCCGACGCCGCGCCCGCCTGGCCCAGGCGCTTCTTGGCGCTCGGACTGGCGGGTTTGGCGGGCGTTTTCGCCTCCCGCGGTTTGATCAACTGGTGCGCCGGGTGGCCCACGGCGTTTCAGGCCTGCCTGGCACCTGGGCTCGGCCCCAGATCGGCCGCTTGGTCGGTGGGCCTCTCGGCGGTGCTGGCGGGCTTGGCGGCCGCTGTCGTTTCGAAGAATGCTCGTCGGGAGACCGGGAAGCGGGAGCCAGACAGGGAAACACTGCCGCGGCAACTGTCGACCGCCATCCTGCAAAACACGCGGGAAGCCGTGCTCATCACGGATGCCCATGCCAACATCGTTGCCGTGAACCACGCGTTTGAAGTGATCACGGGCCACGCCGCTGGGCAAGCCATCGGCAAGAACCCGGGATTCCAAAGTTCCGGCCGCCACGACGCTTCCTTCTACCGGTCCATGTGGGACCGCATCGAGCGGGAGGACGCCTGGCAAGGCGAGATCTGGAACCGCCGGCGCAACGGCGAGGTCTACGCGGCCTGGCAGACCATCACCGCGGTGCGCGATGACGGAGGCCGGATCACGCACTACGTTTCCTTTTTCAGCGACATCTCCCCCCTCAAGCAAGCCGAGGAACAGCTTCGGCACCTGGCGCTGCACGACCCGCTCACGCGGTTGCCGAACCGCCTGCAGTTTTCCTCGGCGCTGGCGCAGGCGGTGGCACGGTCCAACCGGCAGAACCTCCGGTTCGCGCTGATGTTCATCGACCTCGACCACTTCAAGGCGGTCAACGACACCTTCGGCCATGCCGCCGGTGACCGGCTCCTGCAAACCGTGGCGCAGCGGCTGAAGGGCAACGTGCGCGGCCAGGACACCGTTGCCCGCCTGAGCGGCGACGAGTTCACGGTGCTGGTGGAGGACATCGGCTCGCGCGAAGAAGTGGCTCACCTGGCGGGCAAGTTGCTCGGCCTGCTCGCCGAGCCGGTGCCGCTGGAAGGCCGCGTCGTCCATCCCTCGTCGAGCATCGGTATCGCGATCTTCCCTGACGATGCCGGCGCCGATGCCGATTTGATGCGGGCGGCCGACGCCGCTTTGTACCGCGCCAAAAAGGACGGACGCCATGCCTTCGGTTTCTACACCGAAGAGCTCACTCGGCATTCCAAAGAGCGTTTGGCCTTGGCGCAGGACCTGCGGCACGCCTTGAATGCCTCGCAGTTGCGTCTTCACTACCAGCCGCAGTTCTCGCTCAAAGATGGGGGACTGGCCGGTTTCGAGGCGCTGCTGCGGTGGCAGCACCCCGAACAGGGCCTCCTCCATCCCGACCGATTTCTCGCCGTGGCCGAGGAAAGCGGCCTGATCCACGAGGTGAACTCCTGGGTGCTGGGAGAGGCCTGCCGGCAAATCAGGAAATGGCTGGACCACGGCTTGAGGCCCGGGTTCGTCGCCGTCAACATCTCGGGGCGCGGCTGCCTCGATGGCGAATTCCAACGCCAAGTGGCCCAGTCCATGGCGCAACACGGGCTACCCGGCCCGCGGAGCAGGACGCGGATTTGCATCGAACTCTCCGAAACGGCGGTGCGCGCCCATCCCCAGGCCGCCGATGTATTTCAATCCTTGAAAGACATCGGCGTCAGCGTGGCGATCGACGACTTCGGGACCGGCTGTTCTTCACTTTCGCTGATCAGGCTGCCTTCGGTCACCGCGCTGAAACTGGATGCGTCTTGGGTCCGCGGCCTGCCCGGCCAGGCCGACCACCTCAACATCGCATGCGCTGTGATCTCGATGGGCCACAGCCTGGGCGTTCCAGTGGTGGCCGAAGGCGTGGAGTCCGAGGCCGAACTCGGTTGCCTGCGATCGCTGGGCTGCGATTTCGCCCAGGGCCACCTCATGGGGCGGCCGGTGCCGGCGGAGGAAGCGGTTCCTTGGATGAACGGGCGGCAGCTCAGGCTGGGCGGCCCAGGTTTTGCCTGACCTCGTGCTTGGCTTGGCAAGTTGCGCACCGCTGCGCGGCCGGCTGGGCCAGCAGGCGATTCCCGGGGATGGCCTCGCCGCAGTCCACACAGTCGCCGAACTGACCGTCCTGCAGCCGCTGCAGGGCGGCTTCGACTTGCGCCAATTCACGAAGGTCGCGCTCTTCCTGCGCTTCATCCACCACCGCATGCTGGCGCAGGTCCGCATCTTCTTGCCGATCGGTCACGTCGCGATCCGCCGGTCGGCTGCGGGCCGCCGCGGCCGCCTCGATGTCCGCCTGAAGCGAAGCCAGCCGGCGGTCGAGGAGGCCCTTCAACAAAGTCAGTTGATTCTGGGGGACTGCTTGCATGGTTCGGCTCCTGGGAAAGATCGGAGGATTCTCAAGCCTGGCCCGAGCACGCGTTTTGACCTGGATCAGGCGTTCCGGCCTCATCCATGCGGGGCGGTCGAGCCACGCCGCTGCGTCAAAGGGTCGCCCTTGATCAACCGTCAGGGATGGTCCACGACGATCCGGCCTTGCCTTGCGCCAGATCAAATGGCCCTGTACGCCGCTGCCTACGATGGCCCGCGGATCCGAAGGCAACACGAGGAGGCGGGCACCATGATCACTTCGACACGGCACAAGACCGACGCGGATTCCGTCCCGCCAGGCTCCACCATGTCGCGCCCTCCAGGCGCGACATCTGGCACCGGCCGACAAACTTCGATCTAGGGTCTGTTGACCTATGCGCGCCATGGTGCTTCATTCGCCGCGCCAAGCCTTGCGCCTGGAGGACCGGCCCGACCCCGAGCCGGGCGACGGCGAGGTCCGGATCCGGGTGGAGGCCTGCGCGGTGTGCCGCACGGATTTGCATGTGGTGGACGGCGAGCTGGTGCCCCAGACTCTGCCGATCGTGCCGGGGCATGAGATCGTTGGCATCGTCGAACGCACCGGGCGAGATGTCGAAGCCCTGAAGCCCGGCATGCGCGTCGGCGTGCCGTGGCTGGGACGCACTTGCGGCCGCTGCGCGTATTGCCAGGCCGGGCGAGAGAACCTGTGCGAAGCGGCCATCTTCACCGGTCACTCCCGCGACGGCGGCTTCGCCACGCATGCGATCGCCGACGCCGCGTTCTGCCTCCCGCTGCCCGGCGGCCAGGATGCGGTGAAGCTGGCACCGCTGCTGTGCGCCGGGCTCATCGGCTGGCGCTGCCTGTGCGCCGCGGGCAAAGGCGCGGCGGACATCGGCCTTTACGGTTTCGGCGCCGCGGCGCACCTGATCGCGCAGGTGGCGGCGCGCCAAGGCCGCAGGGTCCACGCCTTCACGCGAGATTCGGACACCGAGGCCCAGTCCTTCGCACGGCGCCTGGGCGCCGTCTGGGCCGGCGGCTCCTCGCAGCCGCCACCGTCACCGCTGGACGCCGCCATCATCTTCGCCCCGGTCGGAGAACTGGTGCCCACCGCACTGCGCGCGGTGCGCAGGGGCGGCCGCGTCGTCTGTGGGGGCATCCACATGAGCGACATCCCGTCTTTCCCGTACAGCCTGCTGTGGCACGAACGCCAGCTGTCGTCGGTCGCCAACCTCACGCGTGCGGACGGCCGCGAGTTCCTCGCCCTGGCAGAACGCGAACCCCTGGACGTGCAGGCGCGGACCTATCCCCTGGAGCAGGCCAACCAGGCCTTGGCCGACTTGCGCGAAGGCCGGCTGCAAGGGGCGGCCGTTCTGGTGCCGTCCTGACGACCCTGCCCCCCGGATCCCCGCATTCGATCAACGAGACATTCCCCAAACCCCCACCAAGGAGCCCCCATGGCCACCATGAAAGCCGCCATCTTCGTCGAGCCCGGACGCATCGTGCTGGACGACAAGCCCATCCCCGAAGTCGGGCCGCTCGATGCGCTGCTGCGCGTCACGACCACCACGATCTGCGGCACCGACGTGCACATCCTGAAAGGCGAATATCCGGTCGCCAAGGGACTGACGATCGGCCACGAACCCGTCGGGGTCATCGAAAAACTGGGGTCGGCCGTCAAGGGCTACGCCGAAGGGCAGCGTGTGATCGCCGGCGCCATCACGCCGAGCGGCTGGAGCAACGCCTGCCTTTGCGGCAGTTGCTCGCAGGACGGCGCCGGAACCGCCCACGGCTGGAAACCGATGGGCGGCTGGAAGTTCGGCAACACCATCGACGGCTGCCAGGCGGAATACGTGCTGGTCCCCGACGCCATGGCCAACCTGGCGCCGGTGCCCGACGGCTTGAGCGATGAACAGGTGCTGATGTGCCCCGACATCATGTCGACCGGCTTCAGTGGCGCTGAAAGCGCCGGCATCCGCCTCGGCGACACGGTGGCGGTTTTCGCGCAGGGGCCGATCGGCCTGTGCGCCACCGCCGGCGCCAAGCTCAGCGGTGCCACCACGGTGATCGGCGTCGACCGCCTCGAAGGCCGCCTGGCGATCGCCTCCCGCATGGGCGCCGACCATGTCGTCGACAGCAGCCGCTGCGACCCGGTAGAGGAGATCATGAGACTCACCGGCGGCCGCGGCGTGGACGTCGCCATCGAAGCCCTGGGCAGCCAAGCCACGTTCGAGGGCTGCCTGCGCGTGCTGCGACCGGGAGGCACTTTGTCGAGCCTGGGCGTCTATTCCACCGACTTGACGATCCCGCTGGGGCCCTTCGCGGCGGGCCTGGGCGACCACAAGATCGTCACCACGCTATGCCCCGGCGGCAAGGAACGCATGCGGCGCTTGATGTCGGTGGTTCAGTCCGGCCGCGTGGACCTGGGCCCGATGGTCACGCACCGGTTCAAGCTCGACGACATCGAAAAGGCCTACGAACTGTTCGGCCACCAACGGGACGGCGTCCTCAAGGTGGCAATCACGCCCTGACTCCCGCGAGGCGGCGGCCTGGCACGCCGCCTCTGGACTCGCCATCCACACCGGCAAGATCCTGCCGCCCAGGGCGGTGCGGGACGCCCCGCCCAGCAGCCATTCCCGCATCAGGCTGTGGCCACAGCAGCCCATCACCAGCAGTTTTGCCGCGGTGATGGGGCCGAGCATTGACCCGCGTCAAGCGAGAAGCCGCGGCACTTTCCGCAGCGCGATTTCATGCAGAGGCGCTGCCCGACCTATGGCTTTTGCCGGTCGCCGGGCCGGCCTGCGCGCCGGGGTTCGCCCGGCCCCAGTTGGCCATCGGCGCGCGCCGAGAGATAGGCGTACAGATCCAGCACATGCGGGTTGACCCGGGCATCGCTCTCCCAGGCCGGCATGACGATTTGCGGGCCTTTGCCCCGCTCGCGGCGCATCACCTGCTCGATCGCCGCGGCCAGCAATGCGTCCGAATCATCGGCGTTGGCGCCGTTCGCAGGCGGTGCGACCTTGTAGCTGGTGAGCACCTTGGCTGCGAATGCCCGCGGCGTGAGGTCGGCCATGCGTTCCAGCAGGTTCGGGGCGCGTTCGGTGCCGACGGCGCCGACACCGTGACAACCCTGGCAGGCCGACTGGAAGATCCGCCATCCCGTATAGGTACCGGCGTCCACCCTGCCATCGACGATCCGGTAGTCGCCGGGTATGGGTTCGCCCGGCTCCGCCAAGCCGCCAGCCATCGAGGGCACAACCATTGCCAAGGCGACACACAGCCACGAGCGCCGATACCCGCGCGTCCCCCGCGCCGTCCGGCATTCTTCTTTTTGTTTCATGAATTCCTCTGTATGACTGTGTTCGGCAAGATGTCGATTCTTCACACCGCGATGTGCGCAATCTTGCGAAAGATCAAACGTTGGAAACGAAGGAAAACCGTTGCCTCACCCCAACGTGCGCCGCGTGTCGTCGACGGCCCGCCAAGGCCAGGGCCATCCCATGGGGCAAACAGGCGCCGGGGAGGTATCGCGGGAAACATGAAAAGGTTACCCTTACGTACTGTGCTGCAGATGGAGGAATGGAGTCCATCCGCGTCTTCCAACCTTCTGGCGTGCCCCCCGTGACAACTCCCCACATCGCCGTCGTCGACGACGACCTGGACATCACGACACT
>CBJNAE010000115.1:0-11265 GCA_966433995.1 uncultured Ideonella sp.
GGTCGACTTCTGCGCCGACTTGCGCGCGCCCACGCCCACCGCCGCGGCCGAACTCGCCGCCCCGGCCACGGCCGACATGGCCGCGGGGCTCGACGCCTTGGCGGCGCAGCTGTTGCGCGGGCTGCAGGCCCAGGTCGACCGCCGTTCCCAGCGCCTGGACCGCCTGGCCCTGCAGCTGGCGCGTCCCGCCGACGCGTTGCGCCAGGCCGGCGCCAGGCTGGGCCTGGTGGCGCAGCGCCTGGCGGCCGCGCAGCGGCGGCGCATGGAGCGTTCCGCGCACGGGCTGCAGCAGGCCGAAATCCGCATGCGGCACGCCCGCCGCGCCGTGCTCGACGGTCACCGCCACCGGCTGGAGTCGCTGGCCACGCGGCTGACCGCCATCGACCCGCGCCAAGTGCTCGGCCGCGGCTACGCCTGGCTCGCCGACGAAAGCGGCGTGCCGGTGGTGTCGGCGCAAGCCGTGCGGGCCGGGCAGGCGCTCGACGCGGTGTGGGCCGACGGCCGAGCGCGGGTGCGGGTCGAGCGGGTCGAGGCGGACCTCGCCGGCGACCCACCGCCGCGGCAGCCGTAGCCGCATCGGGGCAAGGGCCTCACCCCCTGCCTACAATCGCCCCCCTACGGCGCACGGCATGCGCGAGGCGCCAGCTCCGAGTGGCCTGGCGCGCTTTTCCCGCCGCACTGGTCCCGCCGACGTTTTTGCTTCCCCCCACTTCAAACGAAAGAGGACGACACCATGGAACACACCCTGCCCCCGCTGCCCTACGCGATCGACGCGCTGGCGCCGCACTACAGCCAGGAAACCCTCGAATACCACCACGGCAAGCACCACAACGCTTACGTAGTCAACCTGAACAACCTGCAAAAGGGCACCGAGTTCGAGAACATGGGCCTGGAGGAGATCGTCAAGAAATCCTCCGGCGGCATCTACAACAACGCCGCCCAGATCTGGAACCACACCTTCTTCTGGAACTGCATGAAGCCGCAGGGCGGCGGCGAGCCCAAGGGCGCGCTGGCGGCCGCGATCAACGCCAAGTTCGGCGGCTACGCGGCTTTCAAGGAAGCCTTCGTCAAGAGCGCGGTCGGGAACTTCGGTTCCGGCTGGACCTGGCTCGTGAAGAAGGCCGACGGCAGCGTCGACATCGTCAACATGGGCGCCGCCGGCACGCCGCTGACCACCGGCGACACGCCGCTGCTGACGGTCGACGTCTGGGAGCACGCCTACTACATCGACTACCGCAACCTGCGCCCCAAGTTCGTCG
Source organism: uncultured Ideonella sp. (assembly GCA_966433995.1). GTDB lineage: Bacteria > Pseudomonadota > Gammaproteobacteria > Burkholderiales > Burkholderiaceae_C > JANPCX01. The sequence goes on from CBJNAE010000115.1 coordinate 1,260, forward strand.
AGACCTTCCTGGCCTCGCTGGTGAACTGGGATTTCGCCGAGAAGAACTTCGGCTGAATGACGCCGGCCCGGGCCGGATGAGGAGGGCTGGTGGCGTGCCACCGGCCCTTTTTCATTCCGGTCCCGCGGGCCGGTACCGGTCGACCTGCCCGCTTGATCGATGCGCGACACCGCTGTTCAATCCACGAGTCCCGCCAAAAGGCCTCGGCCCGGCGCGCGGCGCCGCAAGGTGCCGGCCTTCGCCGCGGCGTTGGTCCTTGCCCTGGGCCTGCTCGCGCCCGAGAGCGCGGTGGTCCCGGTACAAGGCGCCACGGCGCGCGACTGGAACGCCCGTTCCTTCTGGTACCAGCCCTGGGGCGCCTCCGGCGTCCACAAAGGCATCGACGTGTTCGCGCCCCAGGGTCGGCCCGTGGTCGCGGCGGTGCCGGGCCTGGTCGTCTACGCCGGCGAGTTGGGGCGCGGCGGCCGGGTGGTGGCGGTGCTGGGGCCGCGCTGGCGTGTCCACTATTACGCCCACCTGGACAAGCGGCATGCGACGGCTTTGTCCTGGGTCGGGCGGGGCGAGGCGCTGGGTACGGTGGGTACCAGCGGCAATGCCGCCGGCAAGCCGCCGCACCTGCACTATTCCGTGGTGTCGCTGTTGCCTCTGCCATGGCGCTTTTCCGGTGAAACGCAGGGTTGGAAGCGGATGTTCTTCCTGGATCCCCATGAGCTGCTGCGGCAGCCGTGATGGCCCCGGCATCGCGGCCAGGTGCCCACGGGCGTTCGGCTGTCACTTCTGTCAGGTGGCCGCGGTTTTTCACCGCTGATACCCTCAGAGAGCGGTTCCAAGGCCCAGCCGTTCCCGGGTGGCCATGGCGTGCGGCCAGGGGCCGGCCTGGCGCAAGGTGCCCGGCTTGTCCGCACATGGGGCGCGGCGGTCGGTGAAGCGCGGGCGAAGATGCATCCGCGAGCGGAAAGGGCTGGACAAGGTGAGTGGCCGGATGCCGCCTTTTGTCTTTTTGGATGTTAGGGGGGTTGTATTCATTTCTTGATTGGATGGTCGACAACCAGTCATGCGCGACATGAGGTTCGCCAAGGATGTGCATGTTGGACGTTGATTCTTCCCAGCCCGGGGCGTTTTCGCTCCATCCAGGGGATGGCCTGTTGCCCCTGGGCGGGAGTTTGACCGGTGCAGTCGCAGTCTTGCGAGTTCGCCGGCACCAAAAGGACCGTGGGATCCGATCATGGATTTGACGAAATCTCACGCGGACTTCATCGCAGGGCCGGCTTGGCCGCCGGCGCAGGCTGCGCTGGTCGAGCAACTCCAGACCGGTGTCTGCGTCATCCAGGACGACACCATCCGCTACGCCAACCCCGCGCTGGCCCAATTGCTGGGATGGCCGCTCGCCGAACTGGTCGGACAACATTGCCATGTGGTGGCGGCGCCTGAATTCACCTCTTATGTGGACCACGTGGTCCGCCGGCGGCTGCAGGGCAGGGCGGGGCGCTCGCAACTTCGCTGCCAGCGCCGCGACGGCGGCACCTTCGACGCCAAGGTCTATGCCAGCCGCATCGAGCATGGACATGCGCCCGCCGTCCTGATCACGCTGCTGGACGTGTCGGAACTGCAGACCGTCAAGCGCCGCGCCGAATGGAACGCGGGCATGCTGGCCCGGACCGAGTCGCTGTGCCGGTCGGGTTCTTTCGAGATCAACCTGCCATCCGGCGAGCTGGTGCTGTCCGGCGGGATGTGCGCGATGCTCGGGCTGTCGCCCGAAGCGGGCACCGTCGCCCACATCGACGCGCTGCCCTGGCTGCCCGCCGACGAGCAAGCCTATGTCGCGGGATTCTGGCGCAACGCCAGCCCGGGCGAGCCCTTCGAGTTCCAGCACCGTGTGCTGTGCGCGGACGGCGGCAAGCTCATGGTCCTTCACCGCGGCATGCTCGAATCGATGCCGGGCGACAGGCTGAGGGGCGTGGCCATCCTCCAGGATATCACGGCCCAGCGCGAGGCGGAGCAGCGCATCCAGAAGCTGGCGAACGAGAACGAGGTTACCGGGCTGCTGAACCGGGCCGCGTTCCTGGACCAGGTCGATGCCGCGATGCATGCCGCGCGGTGGGACAACCGGGGCGTGGCGGTGCTGGTGCTGGAGGTCAAGCGCATCACCGAGATCAAGACCAGCATGGGTTTCGGCGCTGGCGACAGCCTGTCGATGGCGCTGGCTTCCCGCCTGAGCGCTGCCAGCCGCGAGGGCGAGACGGTGGCGCACCTGGGCGAGACCGAGTTCGCACTGCTCCTGGAATGCCCGCTCGAGGACGCGCGGCGGTCCATGCTGGACCGGGCCAACGAGGTGCTGTCGGCGCTGCAGTTGCCGGTGCGGCTGGGCGCGACGGATGTCTACCCGCTGTGCCTGATCGGCGTGGCCATATTCCCGACCGACGCCGACACCGCGGACCGCCTGCTCGAGTCCGCGCAGACGGCGCGTTCGGGCCTGGCAGCGGGCAGCGCCATCGCCTTCTTCAAGCCCGAGTCCAACCTCCGGATCCTGCGCGAGATGGCGTTGGAATCGGCGCTCAGCCGCGCGATCCGGGATGACGAACTGGTGCTGCACTACCAGCCTCAGGTCGACCTCTCGACCGGCAGGATCTGCGGCGCGGAGGCGCTGCTGCGCTGGCACTCCACCGAACTCGGCGTGGTTTCCCCGGCGGAGTTCATCCCGGTGGCCGAGCGCACCGGCCTGATCGGCGCCATCGGCGAATGGGTGCTGGCCCAGGCGTGCAGGCAAATCGCACTATGGCGGCGGGCCGACCTGCGGCCGGTGCGCATCGGTGTCAATTTCTCGCCGATGCAACTGCAGCGGCCCGACCTGGCGCGCCATGTGCAGTCGGTGCTGGTGGCCACCGGCGCCGACCCGGCCTGCCTGGGCATCGAAGTGACCGAAGGCACGCTGATGGCCGATGTCGCGTTGGCCAGCGCGGTGCTGCGCGACATCAAGTCGCTCGGCGTGGAGATTTCCCTGGACGACTTCGGCACCGGCTTTTCCAGCCTGAGCAGCCTGAGCAGCCTGCCCATCGACGTGGTGAAAGTCGACCGGTCGTTCGTGCACGACGTGACCGGCGCGTCCAAGGATGTCTCGGTGACTCGGGCCATCATCAGCATGGCGCACGGCTTGCAGATGCAGGTGTTGGCCGAGGGCGTCGAGAACGAGGGGCAACTCGGCCTGCTGCTGGCCCACGGCTGCGACAAGTTCCAGGGGTTCTGGTTCAGCCCCCCGCTGCCGGCCGCCGAGTTCGAACGCCTGCTGCGCGAGGAGCGCGGCTTGCCGGCGCGGCTGGTCAGGCGCGAGCGGCGCACGCGCACGCTGCTGCTGGTCGATGACGAGGAGAACATCCTGGCCGCGCTCAAGCGCCTGTTGCGCCGCGACGGTTACCACATCATCACCGCCAACAGCGCGGCCGAGGGCCTGCAGCGCCTTGCGGAGAACGAGGTCGACGTGATCTTGTCCGACCAGCGGATGCCGGGCATGACGGGCGTCGAGTTCCTGCGCCGCGCCAAGGAGCTGTACCCGGACACGGTGCGCATGGTGCTGTCGGGCTATACCGAGCTGCAGTCCATCATCGACGCGGTCAACGAGGGGGCCATCTACAAATTCCTGACCAAGCCCTGGGACGACCAGCGCCTTCGCACCCACATCGCCGACGCGTTCCTGCACAAGGACCTGGCCGACGAGAACCGCCGGCTGTCGCAGCAGGTCGAGGCCGCCAACAATGACCTTGCGAACGTGAACGAGCGCCTGGAGCGCCTGCTCGCGCAGCGGCGCGACCAGGCGGAACTGCTGGAGGTCAGCGCCGGCAGCATGCGGGAACTGATCGACCGCCTGCCGGCTGCGGTGCTGGGCGTCGACCCGCAAGGCGCCATCGTCTTCGCCAACGGCGAGGCGGAGCATGTGCTGCCGAATGTCGATTCGCTGATGGGGCGGCCCGCTTCGTCGGTGCTCTGGCCCGAGCTGTTCGACACCCAGGGTGGTGTCGTGGCTTCGGACCGGACGGTTTCGCATGGGGGCCAGGAGCTGCGCGTCGTCGCGCGGGAGGTCCTCGTCAATGGGCAAACCCGCGGCAGCATCCTGCTGCTGCTGCCTGAACTGGCCAGGGAGGCTGTATGAACACCACCATCGACCCGACGCGCCAAGCGCCGCCCGCAGCGGCCGGGGCCGCGCCGCGACGAGACGAGCCCAGCCGCGTGCAGCACCTGTTCAGGGTGATGACCCGGCTGGGCCTGGTGCACCCGCTGCAGCATCTGATCCAGCGCTACCGGGCCGGGGAGCAGGCATGAATGCCCTGATTGACCCGGCAGTCCTGAAAAGCCGTGTCGAGGCGCTGCCCTCGCTGCCGCAAGCCGCGCTGGACGCCTTGCAGGCCTTGCGCAGCGAGGAGGCTTCGCCGGACCAGTGCGCCGAGCAGATCGCCCGCGACCCCGCCTTGGCCGCGCGCACGCTGCGGCTGGCGAACTCGGCGTTCTATGGCTTGTCGGGCCGGGTCGGCAGCGTGCGCGACGCGGTGCACATGCTGGGCCGGCGCACCCTGGCGTCGATGGTGACGGCTTGCGTCGTCTGCGAGCAGATCCGCGTCGACCATTGCGAGGGCTTCGATTTCGCGGTGTTCTGGCGCCACGCGGCCGGCACCGCCACCGCCGCGCGCGCGTTGGCCAGGGAGTTGCGCCTGGACGAAGACCTCGCGTTCACCGGCGGCCTGCTGCACGACATCGGCCAGTTGGCGCTGGCGGCCTACTTCCCCGCCGAGATCGGCACGCTGCTGAAGGAGGCGCGCAGGCTCGACGTGCCGCTTTACCGGGCGGAAGCCCTGGTCGCCGGCCCCGACCACGCCGAGCTGGGTGCCATGATCGTGGCGCAGTGGAACCTGCCGGCGCCGGTGGCCGACGCCGTGAGGCACCACCACCACCGGCCTGAACCGGGCGGCGCCGGCGGGGCGATCTCGGTCTCCGACGCCGTGCACGTGGCCGACTCCATCGCCCATGCGCTCGACCTGTCCGGGGTGGAGGACGAAGCCGTGCCGGAGGTCGACCTGGCCACCTGGGGCAGGCTCGACATCAAGCCGGCGCAGTACCTGCGTATCTTCCAGCACACCGAAGAGGGCGTGGCGTCGCTGTGCCAGGCCCTCGGCCTTTAGTGTTGACAGGCCCTAAACCGACACCGCATGGAGGCCCCATGAACACGCCGACCACCACACCGACCGTCGAAGGCGCCGATGCGACCGTTGCCATGTCCGCGCAGCAGGTCCAGGCGTTGATCCGCAGCAACGAGGCATTGATGGAACTGAACAGGAAGCTGCAACTGGCGCAGGACCAGCTGATGCAGTCGGAAAAACTCGCGTCCATCGGCCAGTTGGCCGCGGGCGTGGCGCACGAGATCAACAACCCGGTGGGCTATGTCTTTTCGAACATCGGCACGCTGGAGCGCTACCTGGCGGACCTGTTCCGGATGCTGTCCGCCTACGAGGAGGCCGAGCCGCTGCTGGCGGGCACTCCTGCGGCCGGCCGGCTGGCGGCGCTGCGCGCGGAGATCGAGCTGGACTACCTCAAGGAAGACGTGCCGACCCTGATGGCCGAGTCCTGCGAGGGCATCAAGCGCGTGCGCAAGATCGTGCAGGACCTGAAGGACTTCTCGCACGTCGACACTCGCCAGGAATGGGAATGGAGCGACTTGCACAAAGGCATCGACTCGACCCTGAACATCGTCAACAACGAGGTCAAGTACAAAGCCGACGTGGTCAAGGAGTATGGCGACTTGCCGGAGATCGAGTGCCTGCCGTCCGAGTTGAACCAGGTCTTCATGAACCTGCTGGTCAATGCCGCGCACGCGGTGACGAAGGAGCGCGGCACGATCACGATCCGGACCGGCGCCGCGCAAGGCGGGCGGGAAGTGTGGGTCGAGGTGGAGGACGACGGCAGCGGCATCGCCAAAGAGAACCTGTCGCGGATTTTCGATCCATTTTTCACGACCAAGCCCGTCGGCAAGGGAACGGGCCTGGGATTGTCCCTGTCTTATGGGATCATCAAAAAGCATGGCGGCAGGCTTGAGGTGGACAGCGAGGTCGGGCGCGGCACGCTCTTCCGCGTTTCATTGCCGGTGCAGCGCGCCAGTACCGAACACCAGTGAGCTTCAAAGTGGGAATCGAGACCCCGTCGACCGCCGCCGCTTTCACCCCCGGCACAGCGCCGTGGTCCACCGTGCTGTGCGTGGACGACGAAGCGAACATCTTGTCCTCGCTCAAGCGCGTGCTCCGGTCGGAGGGCCTGTGCGTGCTGACCGCCACCAGCGGTGCGCAGGCCCTGACGATGCTGGACGAAATGCCGGTCGACCTGCTCATTTCCGACATGCGCATGCCGGGCATGGACGGCGCGCAACTGCTGGAGAAGGTGCAGGAGGGGTGGCCCGGCGTGGTGCGCATCCTGCTGACGGGGCACGCCGACATGGGCTCCACCGTGGCGGCGATCAACCGCGGGCGCATCTTCCGCTACCTCAATAAACCCTGGGACGAGGCCGAGCTGCTTTCGGCTGTCCGCCAGGGCTTGCAACTGCAGGCGCTCGAGCGCGAGAAGGCCCGGCTGGAAGAGCTGACCCGCGATCAAAACGCGCAGTTGCAGGCCATCAACGCCGAGCTGGAGCAACGTGTCGCAGCGCGCACCCAGGAGCTGAAGGACGCCAACGTTCGGATCGAGCGCAACTACCTCAAGTCGATCAAGGTGTTCTCCAACCTGCTGGAGCTGCGCGACGGCACCCTGGCGGGTCACGGCAGGCGGGTCGCCGAAACCGCGCGCGACATCGCCCGCAAGATGGGTTTGGCGGACGATGTCGTGCGCCATGTCTTCATTTCCGGGCTGCTGCACGACCTCGGACTGATCGGCATGGCCGACCGGTTGCTGGCCAAGCCCGTGGCGCGCTACAGCGAGGAAGAGCTGATGCTTTACCGGGAGCACTGCGTGCGCGGCGAGCAGTCGCTGATGGCGCTGGACGACATGCAGCCGGTGATGCCCATCATCCGCGCCCACCACGAGCGCTGGGACGGCCAAGGCTTCCCCGACAAACTGGTGGGCGCCGACATCCCGGTCGGCGCGCGCATCCTGGCGGTCGCCGACGCTTTCGACGACCTGCAGAACGGCCTCTTGGCCGGCACGTCCGTGAGCAGCCAGGAGGCTCGCCTGCTGATGCGCAAGGCCCGCGCCACCCAGTTCGACCCCGAAGTGCTGGATGTGTTCCTGCACATGACCGAGCCGGACCGGCCGAAGCCGGAACAGCGGTACGGCGCAGACGCCCCGTTGCTCGTGGGCTGTGACGAGCTGGAGCCCGACATGGTGCTGGCCAGCGACCTGATCTCGGGCCGAGGGGTGCTGATGCTGACGGCTGGCCACCGGCTCACCGCCGCGCTGATCCGCCACATCCGCGAGTTCGAGCAGCGAGAGGGCGGCAAGCTGGCGCTGCACATACGGTCGAGAGGTGCCACATGAAACAGGTGCTCATCGTCGATGACGAGCCGGCGGTGCTGGCGGCGCTGCAGCGCGCACTCAAGCAGCGGTTCAGGGACGCGCTGTCCGTGGAGACGCAGCCGGACCCGCATCTGGCCTTGGGCAGAGTCCGCGACAAGGCCTTCGACATCGTGATGTCGGACCTGCGCATGCCCGGGATGGACGGCGTCACGCTGCTGACCCTGGTCTCGGCCGTTCGGCCGCGCTGCGTGCGCATGCTGCTGACCGGCTCGGCCGACTTCGAGACCGCGCAGCGCGCCATCAACGACGCCGGCCTGTTCCGCTACCTCACCAAGCCTTGGTCCGACAACGAATTGGCTTCGCACATGGAGGCGGCCATGGCCGAGTCGGGCCGCCTCGCGGGGGCTGTCGAAGAGTTGTCCCCCCAGGAAGCCGAGCGGCGCAGGCTGGAAGCCCTGGAACCCGGCCTGACGCGGGTGGAATGGGGCCCCCAGGGCGAGGTGCTCATGCCGCCGCTGGCAGGCAGCGAGAAGGACTGACAAGGGCGCGGCGGGCCTGCCCGTCCGCCCGCGGTCAAGACGAGCTGGGCCCGAACACGCGCAGCCGGTGCCCGTCGGGGTCGGCCGCCACGAAAGTGAAGGCGAAGTCCATCTGCACCGGCGCCTGCAGGATGGGCAGGCCGCGCGCGGCCCAGGCCTGGTGCTTCTCCAGCACGGCCTCGTCGCTTTCCACCGGGAAGCCGAGTTCCGTCGCTCCCGCGGCGCCGGCGTGGGCGGGTTGGACCGCATGCCTGGCCCACAGCCCCAGCATCAAGTTGCCCGAGAGGGCGAACATGGCGAAATTGGGCGACGACTCGATGGGTTGCGAGCCGAGCAACCCGGCGTAGAAGTCGGCGCTGCGGCCGGGGTGGTCGACGTAGAGGATGACGAAATGCGGTGCAGGCTGCATGGGAATACTCCTGGATGTTGCGCTGTGGCGTGAGCCACGGGAAAGGCGAGGCGCCATCCTAGGAAGCGGCACTGTCAATTCCTGTCAGCAGTCGCCGATCGGGCGGTGCGGTGCACTTTCCCCCCACCCCCAAGCCGCGCGGGGCGCGGCCGCTCAGCCTCTCAGCCGCGCAGGCAGTCGCCGTTGTCGCGGCGGCCGGCCTCGTGGGCGCGCCACTCCTTGAGCAGCGCCTGCCGGCGGCGCGGCAGGCCGTCGCCGAGTTCGGCCAGGTGGCTGATGCGGTCGGTGCGGAAATGCCGGAAGTCGCAGCGCTCTTCGCACCAGGCCACCAGCAGCCGCGCCCGGTCGAAGAAACCCAGCGCGACCGGCCAGACGACGCGCTCGGAGGCCGCGCCCTTGAGGTCGACATAGCCGATGCGCAGCTTGCGCTCGGCGCGGATGGCGCGGCGCAGCGCGGGCAGGTGGGGCTCGCCCGCTGGCAGCGTGGCGTCGGGGCCGACCAGCAGGGCCGAGGTGTCCAGCTCGTGGCGCAGCGCGGCCGGCAGCACGGCGGCGATCTTGGCCAGCGCGTCGCGGGCGGCGCGGGCCAGGGGCTCGTCGGGGCGGGAGGCCACCCAGCGCGAACCGAGCACCAGCGCCTCGACCTCTTCCGGCGAGAACATCAGCGGCGGCAGGGTGAAGCCGGGGCGCAGCACATAGCCCACGCCGGCCTCGCCTTCGATCGGCGCGCCCTGCGACTGCAGCGAGGCGATGTCGCGGTACAGCGTGCGCAGGCTCACGCCCAGCTCGCCCGCCAGCGCCGCGCCGCTGACCGGCTGGCGGTGGCGGCGCAGGCACTGCATCAGCGCCAGCAGGCGTTCGGCGCGGACCAAGGTAGAGGGCTTTTCAGCGGCCGAACGGCGCGCCGGCCAGTTTGGAGCCGCCCTTGAAGCCCCGCTTGGCGAACCAGCCCTGGTGCATCTCCAGCACGTAGCGCACCGGCTCCTTGGAGCAGTGGCCGTCGGTGGTCTGGGGCTTCATGTCCTCGATGTTGACGATGGTGCCGTCGTCGCGCACGAAGGCGGCCGACAGCGGCAGCAGCGTGTTCTTCATCCAGAAGCATTGGGTGGCGGGCTGCTCGAAGACGAACAGCATGCCTTCGTTCGGGCCCATTTCCTTGCGGAACATCAGGCCGGTGCTGCGCTCGTCGGGGCTCTGCGCCACCATGGCCTGGATCAGGTGCATGCCGGCGCTCAGGGAAATCGTCGGCAGCTTCTGCGGCTGGTCGGCGGCGCGCGCCGCGCCGAGCGGGAAGAAGCCGCAGGCCGCCGCGAGGGCGGCGAGCAGGAAGTGCTGGAGCTTGATCTGGATCATGTCGGGTGTCCCATGTGGTGGCTAGATTATCGGTGTGTCCCCCCGGAGCCTTCCTTCGCCCGACAGTTCCGCCGCCGGTTCGGGCAAGCCCGCGCCCGGCCTGGTCGACGACCCCGCCGAGCAAGCCGCCTTCACCCGGTGGCGCACCGCCGCCGACGGCTCGGCCGAGGCGGTCTCGGCGCTGCGCATTTCCGGCATGTTCTGCGCCGCCTGCGCCGGC
>CBJNAE010000116.1:0-11230 GCA_966433995.1 uncultured Ideonella sp.
CGCCTTGGCCTCGTGCATGGAGATGTCGGCGTGGCGCAGCAGCTCGTCCATGCTGCGGCCGTCGTTCGGGTACAGCGCGATGCCGATGCTGCAGGTGACGTTGAAGCTCATGCCTTCCAGGTTGAAAGGCACTTGCATGGCCTCGATGGTGCGCCGCGCCGCCACCGCCGCGCCGCCGGCGTCGGCCTGGTGCACCAGCAGCACGAACTCGTCGCCGCCCAGGCGCGCCACGGTGTCCACCTGGCGCAGGCAGCCCTTGAGGCGGTCGGCGGCCTCGAACAGCACGCGGTCGCCGAAGCCGTGGCCCAGGGTCTCGTTGACGTGGTTGAAGCGGTCCAGGTTGACGAACAGCAGCGCGAACGGCGTGCCGTCCCGCTGCGCCATCGCCAGCGCGAAGTCGACGCGGTCGTGCAGCACGCGCAGGTTCGGCAGGCCGGTGAGCGAATCGGTGTGCGACAGCGTGTCGATGCGGCGCGAGGCCTCGACCTGCTCGGTGATGTCGCGGAAGGAGAACACCCGGCCGATCGGGCAGCCGCGCGCGTTCTGCGGCAGCGTGACGCGCTCCAGCACGCGGCCGTTCTTCAACTGCACCACGTCGCTGGCCTCCAGGTGCGCGTCGGCGTCGATCGCCGCCAGGCGACGCTGGTAGACCTGCGGCTCGGCCACGCTCTTGCGCATCCAGTCGAACACCGCCTCGTCGTCGCGGCGCGCCAGCAGTTCGCCAGGCACGTCCCACAGCTGCGAGAACTTCTGGTTGAAGTTGCGGATGCGGCTGGAGAGGTCGAGCACCAGGATGCCGTCGGCGGTCGATTCCAGCGTCGCGGCCAGTTCAGCGATGCGCAGCTCCAACTCGTCCTCGACGCGCAGCGTTTCGCTGCGGTCGCGCATCACCACCATGTAGAAGCCGCCGTCCAGGTGGGTGATCCGGCGCACCACCGGTAGCAAGGCTTCGCCGCCGGCGCCGCGCATCCAGGTTTCGGATTCCAGGTTCTGGTGGCGCCCGGCGGCCACCTCCGCCCAGAAGCATTCGTCCTCCGGCGTGCTCGCCAGCTCGGCCATGGCGCGCCCGACCAGGTCGTCCGTCCCGCACCCGCCCATCCTCAAGGCGGCGCCGTTGACGGCGGCCACGCGCAGGCTGGCGGCGTCGACCAGCCAGACCGCGTCGCCCAGACCCTCAATCATCGCCAGCGCGAAGGCCGGCGGCGAGGCGGTCGCCATGGGTCCGGCGCTGGCGGCGAAACGGATGTCGGAAAGGTCGCTCATGCCGCTTCTTTCTCCTGCGCGGGCTCGAAAAAATAAGCGACCCGGTGCCGCGGCGACAGGTACACCAGGGCTTCCGGCGGCAGCCCCACGGGCTTGAGACTGCGGCGGATGGCGACGTCGCCCAGGTCCTGCAGGTCGACGATCAAGGCTTCTTCGCGGGGCACCTTGCGTTCGTAGGCCAGGATCCGGGGCTTCAACGGGCGGCTGGCGTTGACGCCCACGACCATGGCGAAGCGCTCGTCGCTGAGCTGCACCAGCGAGCCCGGCGGGTACACGCCCATCATCTTGATGAAGGCGTTCAGCAGCAGGCTGTCGAACTTGGACCGGCCCTGCGCGAACATCAGCGACAGCGCCTCGTGCGGCGTCAGCGCCTGCGAAGGCATGTGCGGATTGCAGAGGTTGTCGTAGCGGTTGACGATGGCCACCAGCCGCGCGGCCTGGCTGATGCGCTCGTCGAAGGCGCGCACCGGAAAGCCGGTGCCGTCCAGCATCTCGTGGTGTTGGGCGATCACCATCAGCGCGCCGGAGGCCAGGCCCATGCTGCGGCCGGCCTGCACGCCGTAGGCCACGTGGTCTTCATAGAGCCGCTGCTCGGCCGGGGAGAAGTGGTCCTGCCGGGAGCGCACGCGCTCGGGCAATTGCAGCTTGCCGATGTCGTGGGTGAGCGCGCCGACGCCGAGGTCCATCAGGTCGGCTTCGCTCCAGCCCAGGCTGCGTGCCAGCAGCAGCGACAGCAGGGCGACGTTCACCGCATGGGCCGAGGCGCGGTCGCCCGTTGCATCGCTGAGCAGCCTCAGCGCCAGGTCGCCCGAGCCCACCATCTTGTCCAGCATGGCGCGGGACAGCGCGACCGCCCGCTCGCCGGCTTCGCGCGGCGCGGTCATGACCAATTCATTCATGCCGCGGCATTCCCTGGCGGCTTCGGAAAACTGCTTCTCGCACACCATCAGGCTGGTGCGCTGCCGCGACAGGGCTTCGCGCCGGTGGCGCGTGGCGGCCGCTTCGCGGGGCTCCGCCTGCGTGTCGGCCGGTTGCGCCGCGGCGGCCCCGGGGTCGGCGGACGGCAAGGGCTTGCCAGTCAATGCGGCCGCGGCTTCCGGGTCGCTCTGCGCCTCGCTCCAGCGCACGCGCTTGAGGCCCAGTCCCTGGATGGTGGCGATCTGGTCCAGGGTCGCGATCTTGAAATGCGAAAGGGGGAAGGGATGGGACATCCATCCCAACTCCAGGTAGACGTACAGGCCCACCCGCAGGGCAGCCACGTCGACGAACGGCAGTTGTTGGATGTCTTTCATTCGGCTGGCTTCGCTGTTGCTGCGGGAGTCATGGGGGGAAAACAGCGTGATCGGTTGTTTATCGGCAGGGAATACCCAGCACTTGAGTCCGGCATGGAACTCATCTGTGCGACTTAATTGGGATATCGGCAGGGAACTTGGGGGCTCAAGATGTTTTCACTATGTTTATTCTGGACATGAGCAGAATACTTTAATTTGTTCAAAATGATCAATTCACAGTCTGTTTCCCATGCTGGTGCAATGATCTCGCGGGGTTTATGCTGAATCATGTTCTCCGTGTACAGCGTGTCTGGCCGCGTGACCAGCGGCACCCTGGAACAGCTGCGCGACGTGGCCGCGGTGAATCCGTCCGCCCGCATTCGCCCTATCACCGGGCAAGGCTTGTCAGGAAAGCGGGCGCTCACAGATGAAGATTTCGTTCACTTGAGCGGTGGGCACCCAGGTGGGCCGTCTGCGTCGGCGCAAGCCATGGTGGCTTATGCGAACACCCAAGCGGGTGGACTGCCGCGACACCGACTGGAGTGGGTCGGCGATGTGATGAGCGCTGAAGTCATGACGCTGCGCGACGATGCGCCCGTCGCCGAAGCCTGGGAAGCCCTGGCCGAGCGGGGCCATGCCCAGGCCCCGGTGCTCAATGCCCAGGGCGTGCTCGTCGGGATGCTGCTCCGGGTCGACCTGATCAAGCCTTCGACCTTGCCGCATCCGGCCAATTCGCCCGCCGAATGGCTGGCGGTGTGGCGCAAGACGGTGGCCGAGTTGATGGTCACGCCCGTGCCCAGCGTCAGCGCGGGCACCGAGTTGCGCCGGGTGGCCCAGGCCTTGCTGGATTGGCAGTTGCCCGGCCTGCCGGTGGCCGACGACGCCGGGAGCGTCATTGGTTTCGTCTCGCGCGGCGACATCCTGCGCGGCGTCGCCGCGGACCCGCCCCTGGACCTCTGGGGTTGACAGGGCCTAAACCCTGAAGCCGTGCTGCAGGTCGCACCCTGCCCACCACGGACGCGGCCTTCGAGGCGACAATCGTGGATTCCCCGACGCGCCGCCCAGCCCCCAGCCATGATCCTCGAAGTCGCCGACATCCGCATCGCCCCCGGCCAGCAGGCCGCTTTTGACGAAGCGATCCAGCGCGGCCTAGAGACTGTGCTGTCGCGGTCGCCCGGCTTCCGCGGGTTCAAGGTCAACAAAGGCGTGGAATCCCCCGAGCGTTATTTGTTGATGGTCTATTGGGAAACCCTCGAAAACCACACCGTCGACTTCCGCCAAGGGCCGCTGTTCCCCGCGTGGCGCGCCATCGTCGGCCCCTTCTTTGCGGTGCCGCCGGTGGTCGAGCACTTCAAGCTGCTGGCCAAGTCCGTTTGAGCCCGGGGACCGAAGGCGACACGATGCAGCAACCCCTCCTGCCCCAACGCGCGCTGGTGCTGTTCTCCGGCGGCCAGGACTCCACCGTCTGCCTGGCCTGGGCTTTGTCGCGCTACCAATATGTGGAGACCATCGGTTTCGACTACGGCCAGCGCCACGCGGTCGAGCTGGAATGCCGGCCTGTCGTGCGCGCCGAGCTGCGCCAGCGCTTCCGGGACTGGTCCAACCGGCTCGGTCCCGACCACGTGCTCGACCTGTCGCTGCTCGGCCAGATCTCCGACACCGCGCTCACCGACGACCGCGCGATCGAGATGAAAGAGGGCGGCCTGCCCAACACCTTCGTGCCCGGCCGCAACCTGCTCTTCCTGAACTTCGCCGCCACGGTGGCCTACCGCCGCTCGCTTGGCGTGCTGGTGGGCGGCATGTGCGAGACCGATTTCTCCGGCTACCCGGACTGCCGCGACAACACGTTGAAGGCGCTGCAGGTGGCCATCAGCCTCGGCCTGGACTCCCCGATGACCATCGAGACCCCGCTGATGTGGCTCGACAAAGGCCAGACCTGGGCGCTGTCCCACGCGCTGGGCGGCCAGCCGCTCACCGACCTGATCGTCGAGCACACCCACACCTGCTACCTCGGCGACCGCCTTCACCGCCACGCCTGGGGCCACGGCTGCGGCCAGTGCCCGGCTTGCGACCTGCGCGCCAAGGGGCACGAGGCTTTCCTGCGCGGGCCGAGGGCCTGGCCGGGCACCGATCCACTGGGGCTGGCGTGAGCTACAGCGTCAAGGAAATCTTCTACACCCTGCAGGGCGAGGGCGGGCAGGCCGGCCGCGCGGCGGTGTTCTGCCGCTTCGCCGGCTGCAACCTCTGGAGCGGCCGCGAGGCCGACCGCGCCACCGCCGCCTGCCGCTTCTGCGACACCGATTTCGTCGGCACCGATGGCACCGGCGGCGGCAAATTCCGCGATGCGCGGGCGCTCGCCCAGGCCGTCGCCTCGCACTGGCCCGAGATGCCGCTGCCGGCCGCGCGCCAGCGCCGCTGCGTGGTGCTGACGGGCGGCGAGCCGCTGCTGCAGGTCGACGCGCCGCTCATCGACGCGCTGCACGCCCTGGGCTTCGAAGTGGCGGTCGAGACCAACGGCACCGTGCCCGCGCCGCCGGGCATCGACTGGCTCTGCGTCAGCCCCAAGGCCGGCAACGAAGTGGTCGTGCGGCAGGGGCAGGAACTCAAGCTGGTCTACCCGCAGGAAGGGCTCGACCCCGCGGAAGTCGCCGGCTACGGCTTCGAGCGCTTCTTCCTACAGCCGATGGACGGGCCCAATCAGCGAGACAATACGCGGGCCGCCATCGCGTATTGCCAGGCCCATCCCCAGTGGCGCCTGAGCGTGCAGACGCACAAGGTGATCGGCATTCGTTGACGGTGGAAGGGTGCCGCCCGGCGCCCCCGCCAACCAAGGCGCGCGGCCCGGCCGTCGCGCCTTTTTGATCGATGGGCGCGCCCGGCGCGCACAGGATAGGCAAGATGTTCTGCGAGTTGAGTCAGCGTTTCTATTTCGAGTCGGCCCACACCCTGCGCCGAAAGGTCGAGGCCGAAGGCAGCCGTCGCATCCACGGCCACACCTACCATGCCGAGGTCTTCGTGCGGGGCGAGGTCGACCCCGCCACCGGCATGCTGGTCGATCTGGCCCACCTGCGCGCCGCGATCAACCAGGTGCGCGAGCGGCTCGACCACCACTTCCTCGACGAAGTCCCCGGCCTGGGCATCCCCACGCTGGAAAACCTTTGCCATTACATCTACCGCGAGCTGGAGCCTCAGGTGCCCGCGCTGCACGCCGTCACGGTGGAGCGCCCGGCCAGCGGCGACAAGTGCCGCTACAGCCGCCATAGCCAGCCGGGGCCTTCGTCCAACTAGGGCGTCGATTTGGAAATCCGTTCGTCGACGGTTCGCCATCACAGCGGCGTGTAGAGCGGCGCATCGCGAGAGACAGGGGCCAGGGGCTCCGTTCATGTCCCCCGTGGGCTTCGCCCACTCCTCCTAATACTTCACTGCGCCCCTGGCCCCTGTCCCTCGCGAAGAACCAGTGGTGACATGCCGACAGATTCAACAACAGTCGATGGTCCCGGAGCGCTGCGAAGGGAACCGGATGCTCTGCGCAGTGAAGTATTAGGAGGAGCGGGGCGAAGCCCCGCGGGGGACATGAACGGAGCAGGGCATCCGGTTCCCTTCGCAGCGCGAGCGCGCCATACCACCGCTCGCAGCGCTTACCCGCACATCGGGCGATTTCTTCAACGGGCCCTTGCTCCAAACCACCAGGGCCGCCCGTCACTCGAACAGCTTGTCGTAGCGCCGCTGCATTTCCTGCGGCGTCACTTTCTCGATCTCATGCCCGATCAGCCAGGTGTGGCCGAACGGGTCGCGCAAGCGGCAGCTGCGTTCGCCGTAGAAATGATCGGTGGGCGGCATCAGCAGCGTGGCGCCGGCGGCCACGGCCCGGGCCGCCAGCGCGTCGGCGTCGTCGACGTGCAGGTGCACCGAGCAGCCGATGTCGCTGTCGCCCGGCGGCGCCGCCAGGCCGTATTCCGGGAAAGGGTCCGACAGCATCAGCACCCTCGGGCCGAGCTGCATTTCCGCGTGGCCGATGCGGCCCGAGGGCTCGGTGAGCCGGAACTTCTCGGTCGCGCCGAACGCTTCGGCGTAGAAGCGCATCGCCGCGGCGGTGTCGCGCACGCGCAGATAGGCGAACACCTCGTGGATGCGGTTCGTTCCGGTTGTCTCCGCCATGGGTGCCCGCTCCTGTCGTAAGTCGGCGTGGCGCCGCGTCAAAGCCAGCGCAGCCGCCGGAAGCGCCAATAGAGAAGCGCCGCCGCGCCGCCGATCGCCGCCAGCGCCATCGGATAGCCGTAGGCCCACTTCAGCTCGGGCATGCGCTCGAAGTTCATGCCCCAGATGCCGGCCAGCGCGGTGGACACGCCGAAGATGGCGGCCCAGGCGGCGAGCCGCTTGGTGGTGTCGGAATCTTCGATCGTCACCATCGACAGGTTGACCTGGATGGCGGTGCCGATGGTGTCGCGCACCGCGTCGATCGCGGTGTTGATGCGCGCCAGGTGGTCGTGCACGTCGCGGAAGTAGTCCTGCGTGGCGGCGCACACCGCGGGCACCCGGCCGCCGTGCAGCTTGCTGGCCACCTCCAGCAGCGGCGCGACCGCGTGCCTCAGCACCGTGGCGCGGCGCTTGAGGGCGTACAGCCGCTGGATGTTCGAGCGCGCCGCGCCGGGTGCGAAGATCTGCTCCTCGATCTCCTCCAGCTCCGTCTCGATCAGGTCGAGCAGCGGGAAGTAGCGGTCCACGACCGCGTCGATCAAGGCGTAGAAGACGAAGCCGGCGCCGTGGCGCAGCAGGTGCGGTTCGCGCTCACAGCGCAGCCGCACGCCGAGGAAGTCGTGGCTGCTGTGGTTCCGCACCGAGAGCACGAAATTGGTGCCGACGAAGATGGCCACCTCGCCGATCCGGAACTGGCGGTCCTCGCCCATCTCCAGCAGGTGCATCACCATGAAGAGCGTGTCGCCGTACTCTTCGAGCTTGGGCCGCTGGTGGCCGTTGCGCGCGTCTTCCACCGCCAGCTCGTGCAGGCCGAACTCGCGCTGCATCTGGGCCAGCTCGGCGCTGGTGGCGTCGCGCAGCGCCACCCAGACGAAACAGTCGGGGCGCCGCACCCAGTCGCCGATGTCCTCGACCTGGATGTCGGCCTGCTTGCGGCCGTCCTCGTAGGCAACGCAGTTGATCAGCATGGGTGGCGGGTCTCCTGCGGGGATCTTCGCACGGCGCTAATGCCCGCGCCATAGGACAAAGGCCCGACGCGGGCGGCAGACCTTCGTGTCCGGGCGCCGCCCCTCAGGCGGCTTTCTGTTGGCGGGCGGCCCGCCACTGCGCCAGCAGGCCGTCCCACTTCGGCCTGGCCTTTTCGAGGTGGCGCGCCTTCACATGGCCGTAGCCGCGGATGTCTTCCGGCACGCGCGCGATCTCGACGGCCAGCGGCAGGTTGTCGCGGTCCAGGCCGCCCAGCACTTCTTCGATGCCGCGGCGGTAGTCCTCGATCAGCGCGCGCTCCATCCGGCGTTCCTCGGTCCTGCCGAAGGGGTCGAAGGCGGTGCCGCGCAGGCCCTTGAGCCTGGCCAGCACGGCGAAGGCGGGGCGCACCCAGGCGCCGAAAGGCCGCTTGACGAGTTCGCCCTTGTCGTTCGTCTTGGCCAGCAGCGGCGGCGCGAGGTGGTGGCGCAGCTTGTAGTCGCCCTCGAACTGCGAGGCGATCTTGGCGGTGAAGGCCGGGTCGGTGTGTAGCCGGGCGACTTCGTATTCGTCCTTGTAGGCCATCAGCTTGAAAAGGTAGCGGGCGACGGCCTCGGTCAGCTTGGCGGACTGCAGCGGCGCCTCGGCGGCGCGCACGCGCTCGACGAACTGCCGGTACTGGCCGGCGTAGGCGGCGTCCTGGTAGCCGGTGAGGAAGTCCACGCGCTGGCGCACCATGTCGTCCAGGCTGGTGGCGCCCGCCTTCTTGACGAACTGGACCACCTGGGCCGGCTGCGCCGCCTTGCGCACAGCGCCGAGGTCCTGCGCCGCGCGGCGGCCCCATTCGAAGGCGGCCTTGTTGTTGTCGACCTGCACGTTGTTGAGCTCGATGGCGCGCATCAGCGCCTTGTGGCTGAGAGGGATCCGGCCTTTCTGCCAGGCGTAGCCCAGCATCATCGGGTTGGCGTAGAGCGAGTCGCCCAGCAGCGCCGTGGCCAGTTCGTCGGCGTTGACCTGGCCCACCGCCTCGGCGCCCACGGCCGAGGCGATGGCGCCTTCGCAATTGCCCGCGGGCGACTGCCAGTCCGGGTTGGTGACGAAGCTGGCCGTCGGCGTGGCGTGCGTGTTCAGCGCGACATAGGTGCGGCCGGCGCGCATCGTCGCCAGCGTGGCCTTGTTCGCGGCCACCAGCGGGTCGCAGCCGATGATGACGTCGGCCTCGGCGGTGCCCACCTTGGTGGTGTGGATGGCCTCCATGCGGTTGGCGATCTGGATGTGGCTCCAGGTGGCGCCGCCCTTTTGCGCCAGGCCCGCGGCGTCTTGGGTGATGATGCCCTTGCCCTCCAGGTGGGCCGCCATGCCCAGCAGCTGGCCGATGGTGATGACGCCGGTGCCGCCGACGCCCGCCACGACGATGCCCCAGGCTTCTTCTGCCACGGGCAGCACCGGCTCGGGGATGGGCGGCAGGTTGAAGGGGTTGGGCCGCTCCGCCTTGGCTTTATTGGCCGACTTGAGTTGGCCGCCTTCCACGGTGACGAAGCTCGGGCAGAAACCCTTCACGCAGGAATAGTCCTTGTTGCAGGTGTTCTGGTTGATCTGGCGCTTGCGGCCGAACTCGGTCTCCAGCGGCTCCACGCTCAGGCAGTTGCTCTGCACCGAGCAGTCGCCGCAGCCTTCGCAGACCAGCTCGTTGATGACCACCCGCTTGGCGGGCTCGGCCAGCTTGCCGCGCTTCCTGCGGCGGCGCTTCTCGGTGGCGCAGGTTTGGTCGTAGATGATGGCGCTGGTGCCCTTGACCTCGCGGAACTCGCGCTGCAGCGCGTCGAGCTCGTCGCGGTGGTGCACCGTCACGCCGGGCACCAGGCCCACGCCCTGGTACTTCTGCGGCTCGTCGCTGACGATCACCAGCCGGGACACGCCCTCGGCCTTCAGGCTCTGCATGATTTGCAGCACCGAGTGGCCCTCGGGCCGCTCGCCGACCTGCTGCCCGCCGGTCATCGCGACCGCGTCGTTGTAGAGGATCTTGTAGGTGATGTTCACGCCCGAGGCGATGCTCTGGCGGATGGCCAGCAGGCCGCTGTGGAAGTAGGTCCCATCGCCGAGGTTGGAGAACACATGGTTCTCGGTGGTGAACGGCGCCTGGCCCGTCCACGACACGCCTTCGCCGCCCATCTGGCTGAAAGTGGTGGTGCTGCGGTCCATCCAGGTGACCATGTAGTGGCAGCCGATGCCGCCCACCGCGCGCGAGCCCTCGGGCACCTTGGTGGAGGTGTTGTGCGGGCAGCCGCTGCAGAACCACGGCGTGCGGTCCGCGCCGGTCACCTCGATGGTCTGCAGGCTGCGCTCCTTGGCCTCGATCATCGCGATGCGCGCGTCCATGCGGGCGGCGGTGTCAGCGTCCACGCCCAGCTTCTTCAAGCGCTTGGCGATCGCCTTGGCGATGATGGCGGGCGTGAGGTCGGCCTGGGCGCGCAGCAGCCAGTTCTGGCTGGGGTTGGGGCGGCTCCATTCGCCGCCGGAGTCGTCACCCTCGGCCTCGTCGAACTTGCCCAGCACGTTGGGCCGCACGTCGGGCCGCCAGTTGTAGAGCTCTTCCTTCAGCTGGTATTCGATGACCTGGCGCTTCTCCTCGACCACCAGGATCTCCTGCAGCCCGGCGGCGAAGTCGCGGGTGATGGTGGCCTCCAGCGGCCACACCACGTTGACCTTGTGCAGCCGGATGCCCAGCCGGCGGCAGTCGGCGTCGTCGATGCCGAGGTCGTGCAGGGCCTGGCGGGTGTCGTTGTAGGCTTTGCCGCTGGCGATCAGGCCGAAGCGGTCATTCGGGCCCTCGACCACGTTGTGGTTCAGCTTGTTGGCGCGCACATAGGCCAGCGCCGCGTACCACTTGTGGTTCATCAGCCGGGCTTCCTGCTCCAGCGGCGGGTCGGGCCAGCGGATGTGCAGGCCGCCTTCGGGCATGGGGAAATCCTCGGGGATCACGATGTCGACCCGGTCCGGGTTCACGTAGACGCTGCTGGCCGACTCGACGATCTCCTGGATCGTCTTCATGCCCGACCACACGCCGGAGAAGCGGCTCATCGCGAAGGCGTGCAGGCCCATGTCGAGGATGTCCTGCACGTTGCTGGGGAAGAAGACCGGCAGGCCGCAGGCCTTGAAGATGTGGTCGCTCTGGTGGGCGGCGGTGGAACTCTTGGCGACGTGGTCGTCGCCGGCCACCGCGATCACCCCGCCCCAGGGCGTGGTGCCGGCCATGTTGGCGTGCTTGAAGACGTCCGAGCAGCGGTCCACGCCCGGGCCCTTGCCGTACCAGATGCCGAAGACGCCGTCGAACTTGTTGGTGCCGGGCGGTGCGAAGCCGAGCTGCTGGGTGCCCCACAGCGCGGTGACGGCGAGCTCCTCGTTCACGCCCGGCTGGAACACGATGTTCTGCGCCTGCAGGTAGTTCTTCGCCTTCCACAGCGACTGGTCGTAGCCCCCGAGCGGCGAGCCGCGGTAGCCGCTGATGAAGCCCGCCGTGTGCTTGCCCTGCA
>CBJNAE010000117.1:0-11120 GCA_966433995.1 uncultured Ideonella sp.
GCGGAAAGGCTTCGACAAGCTCAGCCCGAACGGTGGGGGGAGGCTCAGCCCGAACTGTGGGGGGAGGCTCAGCCCGAACGGTGGGAGTTGGCCGGGGACCTGGGCCTCGAGCCGGAAGTCGAACGGCGGGTGGATGGTGGATCGATCGCATGGACGCGGTGGCTTGGCCGTGTGAAACAGGTTGTCGCAACGATGACGCAAAGAGCGCGGATTGTGCGGTCCCGCCGCAAAATTCCGCGCCGCTCAAGGCGATGGCCTGAGGTCGGACGGCGCCGGCAGGGCCCACACCCGCCCCGCGCCGACGGGGTAGAGCCGCCGCCCCGGCGCGGCGTCGACCAGCCAGCCGCCCGTGAATTCGCCGAAGGCCGGCAGCACGCACAGGCCGGCTTCGACACTGAAGCAGGGCAGGCGAAGGCGGTCGCGGCCCGAACCGCGCAGGTGGAGCACGGGGTGCACATGGCCCGCCAGCACGAAGGCGCCGTCCTGCGGCTGCGGATGGTGGGATGCAGCGAAGGGCCCGATGCGGTGCGGCTCGTCCACCAGCGTGAAGCCCAGGCCGGCCGGCGGGTCGCCCGCGTGGCGGTCGTGGTTGCCCCGCACCAGCAGGCAGTCCAGGTCGGCGTGCGAGGCCCGCCAGGCGTGCAGCGCCGCCATCACCGAGGGCGTGCGCGAGGCCGCGGTGTGCAGGAAGTCGCCCAGAAAGGCCAGCTGCCGCGGCCGGTAGCGCAAGACCAGGTCGCTCAGGCGGTCGAGGTTCTCGCGCGTGGTGCCGCTGGGCACGGGCTGGCCCTGGCTGCGGAAAGCCGCCGCCTTGCCCAGGTGCAGGTCGGCCACCCAGAGCACCTGCCCTTCGGGCCACCACAGCGCGCGTTCGGGCAGCAGCCAGACATCCAGGCCGTCGAGTTGGACGGGCAGCGGCTGACCCGGCGCGGTTGTTTCGGTGGGCGTCATGGTCGGCATTTTTTGAGGAAGGTCGAAGGAATGAGGAGTCCCGATTTTCAGAGCGGCGGCAGCGGGCGCGACGCTTTGCGGCGGCGCCGGCGGGAGGCGCCGCCGCCGCGGTCCGGTGCGTCCCGGCCCGACAGCGCCAGCGCCTGCGCCACGTCGGGGGCGGAGCCCGCCGCCCCGGCCTCCTGCTCCGGCGCCCCGCCCGCGGCCGCCTCCAGCTGGCCCACCAGGCGCGCGATGCGGTCGGCCAGGCTTTCGTTGGACAGCTGCTCGCGCATGCGTTCCACCATCAGCGGGAAGGCCAGCGGCGTCGCTCGATCCAGGGGCTGCAGCACCAGCCGCTGTCCCTCCATGCGGGCGAGCGCCTCGGCCAGGCGCGCCACGTCCAGCTCGTCCCTCAGCAGCTCCTGCTCCGCTTGCGCGAGCAACCGGTTGCCAGGGTCGTAACGTCGGAAGACCTCATAGAAGAGCTGGGAGGAGGCCTGCAATTGGCGGTTGCTCTTGCGCTCGGCGGGGCTGCCGTTGAACACCAGGCCGGCGATGCGCGCGATGTCGCGGAAGCGCCGCCGTGCCAGCTCGCCGGCGTTCAGGCTGGCCAGCACTTCGACCAGCAGCGCGGCCGCGGCGGCGTCGCCCCGGCCGGCCGGCGCCAGCAGCCCCGGCAGCCGCGCCGCCCAGTCGATGGCCGTGGCGCTGAGCAGCTCCAGCCCGTAGTCGTTGACGGCGATCGAAAACGTGCCGGGCTGGCCGCTGGCGGCGCGCCAGGCGAGCAGGCTGGCCAGGCCGAGGTGCACGCTGCGGCCGGCGAAGGGGTAGAGGAACAGGTGCCAGCCGTCGCGGCTTTTCAAGGTCTCGGCCAGCAAGGTGCCGGGCGTGGGCAGGCGCGACCAGCGCTTTTGCAGGGCCAGCAGCGGCTCGGCGGCTCGCATCTCGGGGCTGTCGTAGCGGCCTTCGTCGGCGTCGGCGAGCTGGCGCACCATCGCGTCGGCCAGGGTGGTCGACAGCGGCATGCGCCCGCCGTTCCAGCGCGGCACCGAGGCGCGCTTGCCGCTGGCCCGCTTCACATAGGCCGTCATCTGGTGCACCCGCACCAGCTCCAGCAGCTTGCCGCCGAAGAGGAAGCATTCGCCGGGCTTGAGCCGGGCGATGAAGTTCTCCTCGACGGAGCCGAGCTTGGCGCCGCCGGCGGTGGCGCCGGCGCTCCAGTACTGCACGGTGACGCTGGCGTCGCTCGAAATGGTGCCGATGTTCAGCCGGTGCCGGCGCGCCAGGCGGGCGTCGGGCACGCGCCAGACGCCGTCGTCGCCCGGCACTGCGCGGCGGTAGTCCGGGTAAGCGGCCAGGGCCGAGCCGCCATGGCGCACGAAGTCCAGGCACCACGACCAGTTTTCCCGCGGCAGTTGCCGGTAGGCGGCCGTGCGCCTCACTTCGGCGTACAGCGCCTCGGGCTCGAAGCCGCCGCCCAGCGCGACGGTGACCAGGTGCTGCACCAGCACGTCCAGCGGCTGCGCCGGGGAACGGCGCGGCTCCACCTGCCCCGCCTGCACCGCGGCGCGCGCGGCGGCCGCTTCGACCAGCTCCAGGCTGTGGGTGGGCACCAGGGTGATGCGCGAGGGCCGCCCCGGCGAATGGCCCGAGCGCCCGGCGCGCTGCAGCAGCCGCGCCACGCCCTTGGGCGAGCCGATCTGCAGCACGCGCTCCACCGGCAGGAAATCCACGCCCAGGTCGAGGCTGGAGGTGCAGACCACCGCCTTGAGCCTGCCTTCCTTCATCGCCAGTTCGACCCATTCCCGCACTTCGCGGTCGAGCGAGCCGTGGTGCAACGCGACCAGCCCGGCCCAATCGGGCCGCGCTTCCAACAGGGCCCTGAACCACAGCTCGGCCTGCGAGCGGGTGTTGGTGAAGACCAGGCAGGCGGCGCTGGCCTCGATCTCGGCCGCCACTTGCGGCAGCATGGACAGGCCGAGGTGGCCGGCCCAGGGGAAGCGCTGGGCCCCGGGTGGCAGCAGGGTGTCGATGCGCAGCGCTTTTTCCTGCGCGCCTCGCACCAGCAGGCCGCCGCCCGGCCCGGCCGCGGCGCCGAGCAGGGTGTCCATCGCCTCCTGCAGGTTGCCCAGCGTGGCCGACATGCCCCATACCTGGAGCGGCGGGTTCCAGCCCTGCAACCGCGCCAGCGCGAGCTGCACCTGCACGCCGCGCTTGTTGCCCAGCAACTCGTGCCATTCGTCGACCACCACCAGCCGCACGCCGCCGAGCAGCTCGCGCGCGTCGGCGCGGGCCAGCAGCACCGACAGGCTCTCCGGCGTGGTCACCAGGGCCGACGGCATGCGGCGCGACTGCGCGCTGCGCTCGCCGCCCGCGGTGTCGCCGGTGCGCACACCGAGCGTCCAATCGGCGGCGCCCGCGGCGCGCAGTTCGTCGAGCGGCGCCTGCAAGGCGCGGGCCGTGTCGGCGGCCAGCGCGCGCATCGGGGTGAGCCAGATGACGGTGAGGGGCTGCGGCTCGCGGGTGCCGGGGTGGGCAGCGGGCGGGGTGGAAGCGGCTTCGGAGGTTGTGCGCGGGCTTGTGACTGGGGCATCGCGGCTGAAGCCGCTCCTACGGGTTGCTTCGGCAGATGCCGGAGGCCCCTGTAGGAGCGGCTTCAGCCGCGATCGCCCCCCTCCCCGTTCGCGCCTGTCTTCCAGGCCCAACGAGAACGCCATCAACGCCCCCAGCCACACCGCATAGGTCTTGCCCGACCCGGTGGTGGCGTGCAGCAGCCCGGACTGGCCGTTCTGGATCGC
This sequence comes from uncultured Ideonella sp., assembly GCA_966433995.1. Taxonomy (GTDB): domain Bacteria; phylum Pseudomonadota; class Gammaproteobacteria; order Burkholderiales; family Burkholderiaceae_C; genus JANPCX01. The sequence continues at coordinate 3,732 of CBJNAE010000117.1, forward strand.
CCGCCACACCTCGCGCTGGAAGTCGAAAGGCTTCCAGCCGCGGGTTTCGAACCAGGCCGTCAGCGCCTTGCCCGCGGGCGAAGCGCGCAAACGCGGCGCCGTGGCCTTGCCGCCCCCGCTCATGGCGGCAGCAGCGCCTGCAGCGTGTCCAGGCTGTCGGCCTCGGCCACGGGTTTGTCGGTGCGCCAACGAAGCATGCGCGGGAAGCGCACCGCGATGCCGCTTTTGTGCCGGCCGCTGCGGTTGATGCCTTCGAAGCCGAGTTCGAAGACCTGGGTCGGCGTGACGCTGCGCACCGGGCCGAAGCTTTCGATCGTGGTCTTGCGCACGATGGCGTCGACCTGCTTCATCTCGGCGTCGGTCAGGCCGGAGTAAGCCTTGGCGAACGGCACCAGTTGGCGGCCCGGGTCTTCGGGCGGGCCGCTCCAGACGGCGAACGTGTAGTCGCTGTACAGACTGGCGCGGCGGCCGTGGCCGCGCTGGGCGTAGATCAGCACCGCGTCGACGCTGAGCGGGTCGATCTTCCACTTCCACCAGGTGCCGACGTCCTTGGTGCGGCCGACGCCATAGGGCGCGTCGCGCTGCTTGAGCATCATCCCTTCCACGCCACGCGCGCGGGCCTCTTCGCGCAGGGTGGACAGCGCCTGCCAGCTGCCGGCCAGCAGCACCTCGCTGGTCTTGAGCGACGGGTGCGACCAGTCGGCCAGCAGCGCTTCCAGCAGGCGGCGGCGCTCGGCCAGCGGCTCGCCGCGTTGGTCGCGGCCGGCCAGCTCCAGCAGGTCGTAGGCCAGCAGCACCGCGGGCAGTTCCTTCAGCAGCTTGGGCCCGAGCGTCTTGCGGCCGATGCGCTTTTGCAGGTCGGCGAAGGGCCGGGCGCGGCCGGGCAGCGCGGCGTCCCAGATGACCACCTCGCCGTCGAGCACGGTGCCGTCGGGCAGGGCCTGGCCGAGGGCCTGCAGCTCGGGGAAACGTTCGGTGATCAACTCCTCGCCGCGCGACCACAGCCACACCTGGCCGGCGCGCTTGACGAGCTGGGCGCGGATGCCGTCCCACTTCCATTCCACCTGCCACGACGCCACCGGGCCGAGGGCGGCGTCGAACTCCTCCACCGGCAACGCCAGCGGGTGCGCCAGGAAGAAGGGATAGGGCTGGCCGCTTTGCCGCTGGTTGAGCTCCGCCTCGTGCTCGGGCGCGATGAGGGCGAGGTAGTCGGCGCCGGTGGGTTGGGCGGCGATGTGGGTGTAGCCCATCAGGCGCTGGGCGATGCGCTTGGCGTCCAGGCCCGAGACGGCCGCCAGCGCCTGCGTGACCTGCAGCTTGGAAACACCCACGCGGAAGCTGCCCGTCATCAGCTTGAAGTACACCAGCCGCTCATCAAGCTGCAGCTCGGCCCACTGCGCTTTCAGCCGCGCGGGCAACTCGCCGACCGGCGCCTGGCGCAGCGGCAGCAGCCGCTGCCGCACCCAGTCGTCCAGGCCGAGTTCATGGCGCGAGACCGGCGGCGGCAACAGCAGCGCGAGGGTTTCGGCCAGGTCGCCCACGGCGTCGTAGCTCTCGGCGAACAGCCATTCCGGCAGGCCGGACGCCTCCTGCGCCAATTGCTTGAGCAGCTTGGCCGGCACCAGCTGGCGCGGCTTGCCGCCGGCCAGGAAGTAGACAGCCCAGGCCGCGTCGGCGGGCGCCGCCTGGGCCAGGTAGTCCTTCAGCGCGGCCTGCTTGGCCAGGCTGGAGGTGGTTTCGTCGAGCAGGCGGTAGAGCGCGGCGAAGTCCTTCATGGCGCGGGCTCCGTGGCCGCGTCGCCGGCGGTGGGCGCGTCGGCGGGCGGCGGCGCGCCGTCATCGTCGTCCTCGTCGCCGTACTCGGTCTTGAAGCCGCTGGCGTCCAGGCCATTCTCCTGCAGCCAGCGCACCATGACCGCCACGCTGCCGTGGGTGACGCGCACCTGCTGCGCGCCGGTGGCGCGGATGGCGGCCTGCAAGCCGGGCCAGTCGGCGTGGTCCGACATGACGAAGCCGCGGTCGACGCCGCGCCGGCGGCGCGCGCCGCGCAGCAGCATCCAGCCGCTGGCGAAGGCGTCGGAATAGCTGCCGAAGCGCCTCAGCCATGGCGTGCCCTGGGCCGACGGCGGCGCCAGCACCAGGGCGCGGCCGAGCGTGGCGACGTCCAGCCCATCGCTGACCCGCCGCGTCGGCGGCAGCGCCACGCCGGCGGCGCGGTAGACCTGGTTCAACGGTTCCACCGCGCCGTGCACGACGATCGGCCCGATGCCGGCGTCCACCCCGTGCAGCACCCGCTGGGCCTTGCCGAAGGCGTAGCAGAACAGCACCGAGGCGCGGCCGACCGCGGCGTTGGCCGACCACCAGCGGTTGATGTCGTCGAAGAGCTCGGCCTGCGACGGCCAGCGGTACACCGGCAGGCCGAAGGTGGATTCGGTGATGAAGGTGTGGCAGGCCACCGGCTCGAAGGGCGGGCAGGTGCCGTCCTCCTCCAGCTTGTAGTCGCCCGAGGCCACCCAGACCTCGCCGCGGTGCTCGACGCGCACCTGGGCCGAGCCGAGCACATGCCCGGCAGGGTGCAGCGACAGGCGCACGCCGCGGTGCTCGATGACCTCGCCGTAAGGCAGGGTGCGCAGCTGGATGCCCGCGCCGAGGCGGCTTTTCAGCGTGCCGGCGCTGTCGTCGTGGGCCAGGTAGCGGCCGTGGCCAATGCGCGCGTGGTCCGAATGGCCGTGGGTGATGACGGCGCTTTCCACCGGCCGCCAGGGGTCGATGTGGAAGTCGCCGGCCGGGCAATAAAGGCCTTCGGGGCGGGCGACGATCAAGTCCATGCCGGCCTCCGGGCCCGGTCGTCAGCGCCGGCGCAGGTAGGCGAAAAAGCCGTCGACCGGCCGCCGCTGCTCTTCGCGCAGCGGCTGGCGCAGCCAGTGCACGACATCGAAGCCCTGGCGGTCGGCCAGGCCGCGCAGATGGCGCTCGGCGTGGGCGTAGCGCAGGCTGGGGCGCAGTTGGAAATCGAAGGCGCCGTCCAGGGCCTCGGCGGTGAAGCAGAAGACGCCGCCGGGCCGCATCGCCCGGCGCGCGGCTTCGAAGGTGGGCGCCAGGTCGCCGAGGTAGATGAAGACGTCGGTGGCCAGCACCAGGTCGTGCCGGCCAAGGGGCGCGCAGCGCAGGTGGTCGACGATGTCGGCTCGTTCGAGCGCGTCGTAGGCGCCGCTGGCGGCGGCCTGGTCGAGCATGGCCTGCGACAGGTCGACGCCGGCCAGCCGCGCGGCGAAAGGCCGCACCAGGCGGCCGGACAGGCCGGTGCCGCAGCCCAGGTCGAGCGCCGACTCGAAGCCGCCCGCCGGCGCCAGCGGCCGCAGGTGCTCGACGAGCACCTCGTGCGTCCGGTAGCCGAGCACGTCGACCAGGTGGTGGTCGAAATCTCCGGCGTAGCTGTCGAAGAGCGATTGCACATAGGTTTTCGGCGACTGGGCCGGCGCCGCGTCGGCGTCGCCAGAGACCGCCGCGAGGTAGTAGCGCACCAGCTCCGTGTCGGCGCCGTGGCGGATGGCCTGGCGGAAGGCCGCTGCCGCCTCTTCGGGCCGGCTGGCCTCGCGCAGCAGGCTGCCGAGGTTGACCCAGGCCAGCGGCAGCTTCTCGTCGAGCGCGACGGCCCGGCGGTAGGAAGCGAGCGCCTCGCCGTGGCGGTCCAGCGCCTGCAAGGCCTGGCCGTGCCGGGACCAGGCCTCGGCCCAGCGGTCGTCGATTCGCAGCAGGCGTTCAAAGGCGTTCAGGGATTCGTCCAGCCGCTGCAGCCGGCCCAGCGCCGTGGCGCGGTGGAATTCGGCGTCGGTGTTGTCGGGTTCCCGCGCCAGCACTTCGTCAGCGATGGCCAGCGCTTCTTGCGGCCGCTCCAGCGCGAGCAGCGTGGCGGCGAGGTTGACCAGGGTGGAGACCCGGCCCGGCAAGAGCCGCAGCGAGTCGCGCAAGAGCGGCTCGGCCTGGTCGAACCGGCCGGCCTCGAAACAGGCGAGGCCCTGGAGGAACCGTGCCTTGGCAAGTTCGAAGGCGTTCGGGTCGGCGGCGGCAAGCGTTTCTGGCGTCATGGCGGGCGGCTAGCGGGGCTGGGGAGGTCTGTCGTCCCATCGATGGCGGCGTTGCGCGATCCCGGCGCGCCCGCACCAACGATTCGACGGCGGATTATCCCCAGCTCCCGCCCACATCCCACCCGGTGGCTTCAACTCCGCCGGCAGCCGCCCCCGGCCCGCCAGGCTTCGCGTCGACCTCCGGGCAGCCGCCCGAGGTCCGTCCGGCTCGGGCCCACCCCACGCTGGCGAAGGGCGAGCCTGTCGCAGGCCAGCCTCACTTGCCGTATTGGGCCTTGGCCGTGGCCATGCAGGACGACTTGGCGTCGCCCGCCAGCGCGTCGCACTTCTCGGCGGCCACCTTGTATTCGGCGTCGCGCTTGTCCTTGTTGGCGTCGTGCTTGACGTCGGCGACCTTCTCGCCCGCCTTGGCATCCGCCAGGGCCTTGGTGTGGTCGGCCTTGGCGGCCTTGACGCAGACGTCCTTCTCGTTGCCGGCCTTGTCGTCGCACTGTTCCTTGGCGACGTCGTACGCGGTGTCGGCCTTCACCTTCGCGACCTTGTGCATGTCGCTGGCCTTACCGGTGTTCTTGGCTTCGAGTTCGGCCTTGGCGACCTTTTCCTTGGCCTTGGCCTGCTCGACGCAGACGTCCTTGGCGTTACCGGACTGCGAGTCGCAGGCGGCCCGCTCGGCCTTGTAGTCCGCCTCGATCTTTTCCTTCGCCGCCTTGTGCTCGGCGCTGGTCATGTTGGCGGCTTGCACGGACGCCGCGCCGCCGAAGATGGCCAGGGTGAGGCAAGCAATCTTGAAGTTGTTCTTGATCATGGTCGACTCCATCGTTGTGGTTTGGGAGGCGCCAGTGTCTTCAGCCGGTCCGCCGGTCGATAGCGGAATTCGCCGCCATCGCGGGTAGTAGATGTCCTACGGACCGCGCCGCGCCCAGTAGGAGCGGCGCCGGCCGGACCGGCCCGCGCGTAGGACAAGTCCGACAAAGACTCCGGTGCATCGCCCCTGGCGGCGCGCCGCGGCCGGCGGCACACTCGGGCGCACGGCTTCAACGCTATATTTCGTCCCGTCCGCAGCGCCGCCGCTGCGCCCTTACGCCAACCCGCCTGTGCCAGTCAGCCGCCCACCGTGCTGTGTCCCAGAGGAGGCACTGAATGTCCATGTGCGAGCTCAAGACCTACATCGTCGAAGACAGTCCGGTCATCCGCGAGAACCTCATCGCCACGCTGGAAGAGCTGGGCCCGGTGAAGGTCGTCGGCACGGCCGAAGACGAATCGACCGCGGTGGACTGGTTGTCACAGACCGGCAACGACGTCGACCTGGTGATCGTCGACATCTTCCTGAAGAAGGGCACCGGGCTGGGCGTGATCAGCGCGTCCACCGCGCTGCCGCAGCGGCACAAGCTGGTGGTGCTGAGCAACTACGCGACGCCCGACATGCGCGCCAAGTGCCTGGCGCTGGGCGCCGACAAGGTGTTCGACAAGTCCAACGAGATCGACTCGCTGATCCTGTACTGCACCCGGCTGTCGTCGGGCGAAACCGGGGGCAACAGCGGGCTGGCCGACCTGGGCACCTATTGAATCAGGCCGTTCTTCAGCGCGTAGTAGGTCAGGTCGCTGTTGGAGTTCAACTGCATCTTCTCCATCACCCGCGTGCGGTAGGTGCTGACGGTCTTCACGCTCAGCGACATGCTCTCGGCCATGTGGCCGATCGTCTCGCCCTTGGCCAGCCGCAGGAAGACCTGCAGCTCGCGCTCTGAAAGGCCCTCGTGCAGCGGCTTGTCGCCCCCCCCGGTCAGGCCTTCGGCCAGCCGTTCGGCCACGCCGGGGGTGATGTACTTGCGGCCGCGGAACACGGTGCGGATGGCCTTGACGATCTCCTCCGGGTCGCAATCCTTGGTGAGGTAGCCGCTGGCGCCCTGGCGCAGCAGCGTCGTGGCGTAATGCTCTTCGGGAAAGCCGCTGAGGATCAACACAGGCAGGTCGGGGTTGCGGGCGCGGATCGCGGCCAGCGCGTCGACGCCGCTGTGGTCCGGCATGGAGATGTCCATCAGGATCACGTCGACCTCGCCGCGGCGCACGATGTCCAGGGCCTCGCGGCCGTTGGCGGCCTCGGCCACCACTTGGAAGTCCACCTGGTCGGAGAAGAACTGGCGCAGGCCCGCCCGCACCATGGCATGGTCGTCAACGATGGCGATTCGAATCATTTTTTGAAACTCCTGGCGGGATGATCCCACGGTTCAACTGGCGCGATGCCTGCGCATCGCCAAACTAAGGTCCAAGATGGAAGTGTTCACCGTCGTCAAGCGCAACCCCTTCGTCATCCCGCTGGCGTTCATCGCGGCGCTGGCCATGGTGTTCATCAGCGAAGGCTCCTACTGGCGGACCATCCGGACCCTGGACTCCCTGGGCACGCTGTCGACGGCAAGGTTCAACATTCTGCGCCTGGAACGCGCCTTGCTGGACGTCGAGACCGGCCAGCGCGGCTACCTGCTCACCGGCCGCAAGGAGTACCTGACCCCCTACGCCGACGCCCTGCGCCGGGTGGGCGAGTCGTTCAAGGCCCTCGACGACCACTACGGCAAGTCGCCGTCGTCGGCCGCGATTGTCGCCAAATTGCGCGCGCTGACCGACACCAAGCTGTCGGAAGTCGCCCTGACCGTGCGCTTGTACGACGAGGGCAAGCGCGACATCACCACCGAGCTGGTGCTCAGCGGCATCGGCCAGGAGAACATGGAGAGCATCCGCCAGCTCACCGCCAAGCTGCTGGACGACGAGTCGACCAACATGGAGGAAGGCCGGCTGGACGTCTACCGCACGATGATGATCAGCCGCATCGGCGTGGCGCTTCTCAGCGCGATCAGCCTGCTGGCCCTGGTGATGTACCTGCGCGAGAGTTTCGCGCTGGAGCGCGAGCAGCAGCAGCAGAAGCGGCTGATCCAGGCCGAGCGGGACCAGCTGGAGATGGAAGTCGCCCAGCGCACCGAGCAGCTCACCGAGCTGACCCACCACCTGCAGACGGCCCGCGAGGACGAGCGCAGCCGCCTGGCGCGCGACCTGCACGACGAACTGGGCGCGCTGCTGACCTCGGCCAAGCTGGACGCGGCCCGCATCAAGTCGCGCCTGGGCGCCGGCTCGCCCGAGGCGCTGGAGCGGCTCAACCACCTGGTGACGACGCTGAACGCCGGCATCGAACTCAAGCGCCGCATCGTGGAGGACCTGCGCCCGTCGTCGCTGAGCCAGCTGGGCCTGGTCGTCACGCTGGAGATCCTGGCCCGCGAGTTCTCGACGCGCTCCGGCGTCGAAGTCGAATGCCG
>CBJNAE010000118.1:0-10952 GCA_966433995.1 uncultured Ideonella sp.
CAGCCGCGATGCGGTGCACCGCCATCGCGGCTGAAGCCGCTCCTACAAGGACAGGACGAGGAGGCGCCGCTGGACGCCCTCCCGGGTGCGCAAAGCGTCAAGCCGATTCGCGCGACGCGCGCTTGCGCTCGTGCTCCTTGAGGTGGCGCTTGCGCACCCGGATCGACTTGGGCGTGATCTCCACCAGCTCGTCGTCGTCGATGAACTCGACGCCGTATTCCAGCGTCAGGTCGATCGGCGGCGTGATCTTGATGGCGTCTTCCTTGCCCGAGACGCGGAAGTTGGTCAGCTGCTTGGTGCGGGTGGCGTTGACGACCAGGTCGTTGTCGCGGCTGTGGATGCCGACGATCATGCCTTCGTACACCGGGTCGTTCGGCTTGACGAACATGCGGCCGCGGTCGTCGAGCTTGCCCAGCGCGTAGGTGAAGATCTCGCCGTCGTCCATCGAAATCAGCACGCCGTTCTTGCGGCCGCCGATCTCGCCCTTGTGCGGCTCGTAGCCGTCGAAGATGTTGCTGATCAAGCCGGAGCCGCGGGTCAGGTTCATGAATTCGTTGCTGAAGCCGATCAGGCCGCGCGCCGGGATGCGGTATTCCAGGCGCACGCGGCCGCGGCCGTCCGGCTCCATGTTCACCATCTCGCCCTTGCGCTCGCCCAGGGCCTGCATCACGCCGCCCTGGTGGCTTTCCTCGACGTCGGCCGTCACCAGCTCGATGGGCTCGCATTTCTCGCCATCGATCTCGCGGAAGACCACGCGCGGCTTGGACACGGCCAGCTCGTAGCCTTCGCGGCGCATGTTCTCCAGCAGGATGGTCAGGTGGAGCTCGCCGCGGCCGGAAACTTCGAAAATGCCGTCCTCGTCGGTCTCCCTCACGCGCAGGGCCACGTTGTGCTGCAGCTCCTTCTGCAGGCGGTCCCAGATCTGGCGGCTGGTGACGAACTTGCCTTCGCGGCCGGCCAGCGGGCTGGTGTTGACGCAGAAGTTCATCGTCAGAGTGGGCTCGTCGACCTTGAGCATCGGCAGCGGGGCCGGCGAGGTGGGGCTGGTGACGGTGACGCCGATGCCGATGTCCTCGATGCCGTTGATCAGCACGATGTCGCCGGGGCCGGCCTCGGCGGCCTGCACGCGGTCCAGGCCCTGGAAGGTCAGCACCTGGTTGATGCGGCCCTTGACCGATTTGCCGTCGGGGCCTTCCATCACGAGCACGTCCATGCCGGGCTTGATCGTGCCCTGGCTGACGCGGCCCACGCCGATGCGGCCGACGAAGCTGGAGAAGTCCAGCGCCGAGATCTGCAGCTGCAGCGGCGCGGCCGGGTCGCCGGCGTTGGGCGGCACGTGCTTCAGGATGGTGTCGAACAGGGCCGACATGTCCTTGCCCCACTGCTCGCCCGGGGCGCCCTCTTCCAGCGACGACCAGCCGTTGATGCCGGAGGCGTAGACCACCGGGAAGTCGAGCTGCTCGTCGCTGGCGCCGAGCTTGTCGAACAGGTCGAAGGCGGCGTTGATCACCGCGTCGGGCTTGGCGCCGGGCTTGTCGACCTTGTTGACGACGACGATGGGCTTCAGGCCCAGCGCCAGCGCCTTCTTGGTGACGAAGCGGGTCTGCGGCATCGGGCCCTCTTGGGCGTCGATCAGCAGGACCACGCCGTCCACCATGGACAACGCGCGCTCCACCTCGCCGCCGAAGTCCGCGTGCCCCGGGGTGTCGACGATGTTGATGTGGGTGCCCTGCCAGCTCACGGCGCAGTTCTTGGCCAGGATGGTGATGCCGCGCTCGCGCTCGATGGCGTTGTTGTCCATCACCGTGTCGACCACCTTCTCGTGGTCGGCGAAGGTGCCGGACTGGCGCAGCAGTTGGTCGACCATGGTGGTTTTCCCATGGTCAACGTGGGCGATGATGGCGATGTTGCGGATCTGTCGTGTCATGTGATGCTCTCTACCGCGGGGAATTTGAGGAGTCCCTGCACCTCCAGCGGGCTCAACAGCCGCGTAGAAATCAACTCCCCGGCGGCGATGTGGCCGCTGCCGAGGAAGGCCTTGGGTTGCGGGCCGTACACGCGCACGCGCGGCGCGTCGGCCATCGGGAGCCGGCGGCGCACGCCGCTGAGGAAACGGCCCGCGTCTTCTTCGCCCAGCTGCACCCTGGGCCAGTCGGCCACCAGCGAGTCGGCGCCCAGCAGGGCGGCGTCGCGCTGCGCCTCGGTCATGCCCGCCAGCTCTTCCAGGGTGAGGCTCCCGTCCAGCGACAGCGGCCCGCTGGCCGTGCGCCGCAGCGCCGTGAGGTGCGCGCCGCAACCCAGGGCGGCGCCGATGTCTTCGGCCAGCGTCCGGATGTAGGTGCCCTTGCTGCAGCGCACTGCGAGCGTCCAGCAGTCATCTTCGCCGCCGACGATGTCGATGCCGTGAATCACCACGCTGCGCGGCGAGCGCTCGACCTCGATGCCCTGGCGCGCGTACTCGTAGAGCGGTTTGCCGTCCTTCTTGAGCGCGGAATGCATCGGTGGCACCTGCTCGATCGGGCCGGTGAAGCGCCGGCAGGCGGCTTCGAGGTCGGCGCGGGTCAACGGCTCCACGGGGCGGGTTTCGAGCACCTGGCCTTCGGCGTCGCCGGTCGTGGTGGTGGCGCCGAGTTTCAGCGTGGCGAGGTAGGCCTTGTCGGCGTCCAGGGTGACCTGGGAGAACTTGGTGGCCGCGCCGAAACACAGCGGCAGCAGGCCGGTGGCCAGCGGGTCGAGCGTGCCGGTGTGGCCGGCCTTCTCGGCGCGGTACAGGCGCTTGGCCTTCTGCAGCGCGTCGTTGCTCGACAGGCCCAGCGGCTTGTCGAGCAGCAGGACGCCGTGCACCGGGCGGCGCGCGATCTTCGTCCCGCCGGCCCGCTGCTGGCGCTGGGTTGGCTGTTCCACCTTAGTCCTCTTTCGCCCGCGTGGCGTTGGCCTGCTGGATCAGCAGGTTCATCTCGGCGGCGCGCTCGGTGGTGCGGTCGAACACGAAATGCAGCGTCGGCACGGTGTGGATGGACAGCCGCTTGAACAGCCCGTTGCGCAGGAAGCCGGCGGCCTCGTTCAACGCCTGCTCGCATTCCTTGGGCTCGCCGACCAGCAGCGAGAAGAACACCTTGGCGTGGGCGTAGTCGGGCGTGACCTCGACCGCATGCAGCGTGACCATGCCGATGCGCGGGTCTTTCAGCTCGCGGATCAGCTCGGCCAGGTCGCGCTGGATCTGGTCGGCGACGCGGAAGCCGCGGTTGGGGATGGATCGCTTGTGTCGCATGTCTGACTGACTCGGTGTACTGAGCTGTGTGTGGCGGCCCGGGCTAAAAGCAAACCCCGCCATCTTTCGGAGGGCGGGGTTCGGGACTGGCCTGGACCACGCGTTCTTTACAAGGTGCGGGCCACTTCCTTGACCTCGAAGACTTCCAGCTGGTCGCCTTCCTTGATCTCGTTGTAGTTCTTGAGCTTGATACCGCACTCGAAGCCGCTGGCGACCTCGCGCACGTCGTCCTTCATGCGGCGCACCGACTCGATCTCGCCGGTGTAGACGACCACGTTCTCGCGCAGCAGGCGGAAGCGCGCGCCGCGGCGCACCAGGCCCGAAGTGACCATCGAGCCAGCCACGGTGCCGATCTTGGAGGCGACGAACACCGTGCGGATCTCGGCGGTGCCGAGCATCTCCTCGCGCTGCTCGGGCGCCAGCATGCCGGTCATGGCCGCCTTCACCTCGTCGACCGCGTCGTAGATGATGTTGTAGTAGCGCAGGTCCACGCCGTTGTTCTCGGCCAGCTTGCGCGCGCCGGCGTCGGCCCGCACGTTGAAGCCGATGATGACGGCCTTGGACGCGATCGCCAGGTTGATGTCGCTCTCGGAGATGCCGCCGACCGCAGCGTGCACCACCTGCACGCGCACCTCGGAGGTGCTGAGTTTGACGAGCGACTGCGCGAGCGCCTCCTGGGAACCCTGCACGTCGGCCTTGATGATCAAGGCCAGCGTCTGCGCCTCGCCCTGGCCCATGTTCTCGAACATGTTCTCCAGCTTGGCGGCCTGCTGCTTGGCCAGCTTCACGTCGCGGTACTTGCCCTGGCGGAAGGTGGCGATCTCGCGGGCGCGGCGCTCGTCGGCGAGCACGATGAACTCGTCGCCGGCCTGCGGCACCTCGGTGAGGCCCTGGATCTCGACCGGAATCGACGGGCCGGCCTCGGTGGCGGGCTTGCCGTTCTCGTCGAGCATGGCGCGCACGCGGCCGTAGCTGGAGCCGGCCAGCACCACGTCGCCGCGCTTGAGCGTGCCGGACTGTACCAGCACGGTCGCCACGGGGCCGCGGCCCTTGTCCAACTTGGCTTCGATCACCAGGCCCTTGGCCATGGCGTCGCGCGCGGCGGTCAGCTCGAGCACCTCGGCCTGCAGCAACACGTGCTCCAGCAGGTCGTCGATGCCCTGGCCGGTCTTGGCCGAGACGGGGACGAAGGGCGACGGGCCACCGAATTCCTCGGGCACGACTTCCTCGGCCACCAGCTCGCTCTTGATGCGTTCGAGGTTGACGCCGGGCTTGTCGATCTTGTTCATCGCCACCACGAGCGGGACGTTGGCCGCCTTGGCGTGCGAGATCGCTTCCTTGGTCTGGGGCATGACGCCGTCGTCGGCCGCCACCACCAGGATGACAATGTCGGTCGCCTTGGCGCCGCGGGCGCGCATCGCCGTGAACGCGGCGTGGCCCGGGGTGTCGAGGAAGGTGATCATGCCGCGCGGCGTGTCCACGTGGTAGGCGCCGATGTGCTGCGTGATGCCGCCGGCCTCGCCCGAGGCCACCTTGGCCTTTCGGATGGAGTCGAGCAGCGAGGTCTTGCCGTGATCGACGTGGCCCATGACGGTGACGACCGGCGCGCGGGGGAACACCTCGTGCTGGGTGTCGCCCTGGGCGGTCTCGCTCAGGAAGGCCTCCGGGTCGTCCAGCTTGGCGGCCAGCGCGGTATGGCCCATCTCCTCGACCACGATCATGGCGGTTTCCTGGTCCAGCTGCTGGTTGATGGTGACCATCTGGCCGAGCTTCATCAGGTGCTTGATCACCTCGGAGGCCTTGACGCTCATCTTGTGCGCCAGGTCGGCCACGCTGATCGTCTCGGGGATGTGCACCTCCTGGACCTGCTGCTCCATCGGCGCGGCCGGCGCGTTGGACTGCTGCGACTCGTTGCGGTCGCCGCCGCGGCGGCCACTGCGGGGCGCGCGCCAACCCGGGCGGGCCGCGCTCGCACCGGCGGGCGCGTCGCCGCGGCCCTTGACGGCGCCGCGCTTCTTGGCGGCGTCGTCCGCCCAGCTGGAGGACAGCTTCTCGGACTTGACCGACTTCTTGTCGCCGGGCTTGGCCGCGGTCGCGGAGGCGGGCGCGCCGGGCGCGGCGGCGGGCTTGTGGATGGTCCCCTTGATGCCTTCCTTGCCGGCTTCGGCCTTCGGCGGCTCGGCGGGCTTGGGCGCGAGCACCTTCTTGGGCGCGTTCATCATGGCGCGGATCGCCGCGGCTTCGTCTTCGGCGGCCTTGCGGCGCTTGGCCAGGTCGGCGGCGCGCTGTTTTTCCTCGTCGACCACGTCGGCCGCCTTGATCACGCGCAGCGCGGGCTTGGCCGCGTCGCCGGCGGGCGCCGCAGCGGCGGGCGCTGGCGCTGCGACAGGCGGCGCCTCGGCCTTGGGCTTGCTCGCCGCGGCCTTCGGGGCGACGGCCTTCGCAGCGGCTTCTTCCTCGGCCGCGCGGATCGCGGCCTGGACCGCCTCGCGGGCGCGGGTTTCGGCGGCCTCGCGCTCCAGGCGCTGCTGCTCTTCGCGCTGGCGCTGCTTCTCGGCCAGCTCAGCCTCCTGCTTACGCAGCAATTCGGCCTGGGCCTGCATTTCGAGTTCGCGGCGCTCCAGCTCGGCCTGGTCGACCTCGGGCTTGACCTGCTCTTCGGCCACCGGCGCGTCGTCGCGCTTGATGAAGGTGCGCTTCTTGCGCACCTCGACCTGGATCGTGCGGGCCTTGCCGGAGGCGTCTGCCTGCTTGATCTCGCTGGTGGACTTGCGGGTCAGCGTGATCTTCTTGCGCTCGCCGCCGGCCGTGCCGTGGGAGGTGCGCAGGAAGTCGAGCAGGCGCTCTTTGTCCGATTCGGTCAGCGCATCGTCCGTCGACGCCTTGCTGACGCCGGCCGACTGCAGTTGTTCCAGCAGAGCAGTGGCCGAGCGGTTGAGCTCTGCGGCGAGTTGGGCGACGGTGGTCACAGCCATTGTTGAATCCTTGCGTGGGGTCTAGCGGTGCGGCGAACGGGTTGCGTGAGCGACGGGCCAAACCGTCAGGTGGTGAACCAGTGTTCGCGCGCTTTCATGATCAGGGCCTTGGCGGCGTCCTCGCCGATCTGGGTCATGTCGACCAGCTCGTCGACGGCCAGGTCGGCCAGGTCGTCGCGGGAGTGGATGTTGCCTTCGGCCAGCCGGGCGATCAGGTCCGGCGTGACGCCTTCCAGGTCGCGCAGGCTCTGCGACACGTCCTCGACGCGCTCCTCCTTGGCGATCTCCATCGTCAAGAGGGCGTCCTTGGCGCGGGTGCGCAGCTCGTTGACGGTCTCCTCGTCGAAGCCCTCGATCTCCAGCATCTCCTGCATCGGCACGTAGGCCACTTCCTCCAGGCTGGCGAAGCCTTCGGAGATCAGCAGGTCGGCGACCTCGACGTCCACGTCGAGCTTGTCGACGAACAGCGCCCGCAGGCTGTCGGACTCCTGCGCCTGCTTGGTGCTGGATTCCTCGGCGGTCATGATGTTGATGCGCCAGCCCGTCATCTCGGACGCCAGCCGCACGTTCTGGCCGCCGCGGCCGATGGCGATGGCCAGGTTCTCCTCGTCGACGACGACGTCCATCGCGTGGCGCTCCTCGTCCACGACGATGGACTGCACGTTCGCCGGTGCCAGCGCGCCGATCACGAACTGCGCCGGGTCCTCGGACCACAGCACGATGTCGACCCGCTCGCCCGCCAGCTCGTTGGTCACCGCGTTGACGCGCGAGCCGCGCACGCCTACGCAGGTGCCGATCGGGTCGACCCGCTTGTCGTAGGAGACGACGGCGATCTTGGCGCGGGAACCCGCGTCGCGGGCGCAGGACTTGATCTCCAGCAGCCCTTGCTCGATCTCGGGGACTTCCTGGGCGAACAACTCGACCATGAAGCCCGGCGCATTGCGGGAGAGGATGATCTGCGGGCCGCGCAGCGTCGGGTCGACCTCGGCGATGTAGGCGCGCACGCGGTCGCCGACGCGCAGGTTCTCCTTGGGGATCATCTCGCCGCGGCGAAGGCGGCCTTCGACGCGGCCGGACTCGACGATGATGTCGCCCTTGTCCAGGCGCTTGACGGTGCCGACAAAGATTTTCTCGCCGCGGGCGAGGAAGTCGGTCAGCAGTTGCTCGCGCTCGGCGTCGCGGATCTTCTGCAGGATGACCTGCTTGGCGGCCTGGGCGCCGATGCGGCCGATGGAGACGGATTCCACCGGCTCTTCGATGTAATCGTCGACCTCGATGTCGGCGATCTGCTCCTGCGCCTCGAACAGCAGGATCTCGGAATCGGGCAGTTGCAGGCCGGCCTCGTTGGGCACCACGTGCCAGCGGCGGAAGGTCTCGTACTCGCCGGTCTCGCGGTCCACGGACACGCGCATGTCCACCTCGCCGCCGTGCAGCTTCTTCGAGGCGGAGGCCAGCGCCGCCTCCACGGCGCCGAACACCACTTCACGCTCGACGCTCTTCTCGCGCGAGATGGCGTCCACCAGCATCAACAGTTCGCGGTTCATTCTTTATCGCCTCCGTCTTCTCGGTTCGCCCCGGGCGCCTCGACAGGCCCTCCCGTAGGAGCCGGCGCGAACCGCCGGCCTTTGAAATCCACCACCGGCACGAGCCGGGCTTCACGCACTTCCTGCAAAGCAAAATCCAGGGCCTGCTCGACCTTGCCGTCGGTGAAGACCACCCGCCAGTCCTGGCCGGTCTCCCCGGCAGCGCCCGGCTCGGCGCCGGCGGGCGCGCGCTGCAGCACACCGCGGTATTTTTTCCGTCCCTGGAACGGCAATTTCAGGGTGAGGTCGACTTCCTGGCCCGCGAAGCGCTCGAAATCGGCGGGCTTCTTGATCAGCCGGTCCAGGCCGGGCGACGACACTTCCAGCCGCTCGTAAGGGAAGCCCTCGACCTCCAGGACGTGCTGCAGCTGCCGGGTGACCTTCTCGCAATCGTCGACAGTGATGAATTCGCCAGCGGGGTCGCCCGCGACGCGGTCGATGTACACCCGAAGCAGCCCCCGGGGCGCCCGCTCGGTCTCCACCAAGTCGTACCCCAGCCCGCTCACCGTGCGTTCTACCGTCGAATCCAGTCCCATCAATCGTTCGTCAAAAGTCGTTCGAGCAAAAAAAAAGGGCTGGAAGAATCCGCCCCGTGCAGCTTTCTTGGAAAACCAGGATTATATCCCGCCGAACGGGCGCGATCAAGGCTCGCATGCGGTTTGCCGTCTGTGCCTAAGAGGCCCGGCCACGGCGACACAGCCTGAGCGACGCCAGCGGCCGCTCACATTGCCGTCATGCGAAAATCCGGTCACTTTTGACTGGGAGAACCCATGGGATTTTTGTCTGGCAAGCGCTTTCTGATCACCGGCCTGCTGTCCAACCGCTCCATCGCCTACGGCATCGCGCGGGCCTGCCGCCGCGAAGGCGCCGAATTGGCTTTCAGCTATGTGGGCGAACGCTTCAAGGACCGCACCGAGGGTTTCGCCGCCGAGTTCGACTCCAAGCTGGTTTTCGATTGCGACGTTTCGGACGACGCCCAGATCCAGCGCCTGTTCGACGACCTAGGCCAAGTCTGGCCCCAATTCGACGGTTTCGTGCATTCGATCGGTTTCGCGCCGCGCGAGGCGATCGCAGGGGATTTCCTCGACGGTCTGTCCCGCGAGGCCTTCCGCATCGCCCACGACATCTCGAGCTACAGCTTCCCGGCGATGGCCAAGGCCGCCCTGCCCCGGCTGACACCCACCGCCGCCCTGCTCACCCTCACCTACCTGGGCTCGGTCCGCAGCGTGCCCAACTACAACACCATGGGCCTGGCCAAGGCCTCGCTGGAAGCCAGCGTGCGCTACCTGGCGTCCAGCCTCGGCCCGAAGGGCATTCGCGTGAACGGCATCTCCGCCGGCCCGATCAAGACCCTGGCGGCCTCGGGCATCAAGGATTTCGGCAAACTGCTCGGCGAATTCGCCGCCAACGCCCCGCTGCGCCGCAACGTGACGATCGACGACGTCGGCAACGTCGCGGCCTTCCTGATGTCCGATCTGGCGGCGGGCGTGACCTCCGAGATCACTTACGTGGACGCCGGCTTCAGCCACGCCATGGGCGGCGTGGGCAGCGAAGGCTGACCCCCCGATCCGGACGACGGCCGCCCTGGTCGGCGGGAAATCAAAAAGGGGCGCTTGAGAGCGCCCCTTCCTTTTTCGCACGCCCCGCCTTCGTTCAAACCTCGTCGCGCACGCAGTCAACGTAATAGTGGCGGATGCCCGCCTCGTCGTCCTTCTCGACCAGGCCGTGCACGTCGGTGTCGAAGCCGGGGAAGGCCGCGTTGAACTGCCGCGTGAAGCGCAGGTAGTCGACGATCTTGCGGTTGAAGCGCTCGCCGGGGATCAGCAGCGGGATGCCCGGCGGGTAGGGGGTCAGCAGCGAGGTGGTGATCCGGCCTTCCAGGTCGTCGATCTCCACCCGCTCGGTCTGGCGGCGGGCGATGCAGGCGAAGGCGTCGCTCGGCTTCATCGCCGGGTGCAGGTCCGACAGGTACATGTCGGTGGTCAGGCGCGCGATGTCGCCCTTGGCGTAGGTCTCGTGGATGCTCTGGCACAGGTCGCGCAGCCCCATGCGCTCGTAGCGCGGGAACTTGGCGACGAACTCGGGCAGCACGCGCCACATCGGGTGGTTGCGGTCGTAGTCATCCTTGAACTGCTGCAGCGCGGTCAGCATGGTGTTCCAGCGGCCCTTGGTGATGCCGATGGTGAACATGATGAAGATCGAGTAGAGGCCGGTCTTTTCGACCACCACGCCGTGCTCGGCGAGGAATTTGGTGACGATGGCCGCCGGGATGCCCGTCTGGGCGAACTTGCCGTTGACGTCCAGCCCGGGCGTGATGATGGTGCTCTTGATCGGGTCGAGCAGGTTGAAGCCGTCGGCCAGGTTGCCGAAACCGTGCCACTCGTCGTTGGCCTTAAGCACCCAGTCGTCGCTCTGGCCGATGCCGTCCTGCGCCAGCCGGTCGGGGCCCCACACCTTGAACCACCAGTCGCTCGCGCCGAATTCCTCTTCGGTCTTGCGCATGGCGCGGCGGAAGTCCAGGGCCTCGGAGATGCTCTCCTCCACCAGCGCCGCGCCGCCCGGCGCCTCCATCATGGCCGCGGCCACGTCGCAGGAGGCGATGATGGCGTACTGCGGGCTGGTCGAGGTGTGCATCAGGTAGGCCTCGTTGAACAGGTGCCTGTCCAGCTTTCGCCCCGGCGAGTCCTGCACGAGCACCTGCGAGGCTTGGCTGATGCCGGCCAGCAGCTTGTGGGTGGACTGCGTGGCGAACACCAACTGGTTGTCGGGCCGGGGGCGGTTGCGGCCCATGGCGTGGAAGGAGCCGTAGAACTTGTGGAAGGCCGCGTGCGGCAGCCAGGCTTCGTCGAAATGCAGCGTGTCGATGTAGCCGTCGAGCGACTTCTTGATCGTCTCAGTGTTGTAGAGCACGCCGTCATAGGTGCTCTGCGTCAGCGTCAGGATGCTGGGCTTGACGGCCGCCGGGTCCAGGTCCTTGAGCAGCGGGTTGGCGGCGATCTTCTTGCGGATGGCCTCGGGCGAGAACTCGCTCTGGGGGATCGGGCCGATGATGCCGAAATGGTTGCGCGTGGGCGGCAGGAAGACCGGCACCGCGCCGGTCATGATGATGGAGTGCAGGATGGA
>CBJNAE010000119.1:0-10750 GCA_966433995.1 uncultured Ideonella sp.
GCATCATCGAAGCGCCCATCCTGGGCGTACCCACGGTCAACATCGGCGACCGGCAGAAAGGCCGGGCCCGCGCCGCCAGCGTCATCGACTGCGAACCCGACCGCGCTTCCATCGCGGCCGCCCTCGAACGCCTGGGTTCGCCGGCCTTCCGGGAAACCGCCGCACGGGCCGGCGCGGCCCTCGGCCGGGAAGCCGTGGCGCCCCGCATCGCGCATGTTTTGGCCACCCATCCCCTGGAGGGCATCTTGAAAAAGCGGTTCTTCCCCATCCCCCCCGCCGGTGGAGCGCAGCCTTGAGCGCCGGCACCGGCGGCCAGCGCTGCACCGTCATCGCCGAGGCGGGCGTCAACCACAACGGCTCGCTCGACCTCGCCCACCGATTGGTCGACGCCGCGGCCGACGCCGGCGCCGACGTCGTCAAGTTCCAGACCTTCCGCGCCGACAAGCTCGCCAGCCGCCATGCCCACAAGGCGGCCTACCAGGAGCGGTTGACCGCCACCGGCCAATCGCAGCTGGAGATGCTGCGCGCGCTCGAGTTGTCCGAAGCAGCCCACCATGAACTGCTGCAGCATTGCGCGCGGCGCGGCGTCGAGTTCATGTCTTCTCCGTTCGACGCCGAAAGCCTGGCCTTCCTGGTGTCGCTGGGCGTGCGACGCATCAAGCTCGGGTCGGGCGAACTGACTAACGCGCCGTTGCTGCTGGCCGCGGCGCGCACCGGTCTGCCGCTGATCCTTTCCACCGGCATGTCCACGCTGTCGGACGTCGAAGCCGCGCTGGGGGTGCTGGCTTTCGGCTACGCAGCGCCGGCTGGCGCCGCGCCGTCGAAGGCGGCCTTCCGCGAGGCCTGGGCCTGCGCCGACTCCCGCCGCCTGGTCTCGGAAAAGCTGGCCCTGCTGCATTGCACGACCGAATACCCTGCGCCGCGCAGCCAGGTGAATCTGCGCGCCATGAACACACTGCGTAAGGCCTTCCGCGGCATCGAATGCGGCTATTCCGACCACACCGAAGGCCACGCCGTCTCGTTGGCGGCGGTGGCGCTCGGCGCCCGCTTCATCGAAAAGCACTTCACGCTCAGCCGCACGATGCCCGGCCCCGACCACCAGGCGTCGGCCGAACCCGCCGAGTTCAAGGCGCTGGTCGACGGCATCCGGGAAATCGAAGACGCCCTGGGCGACGGCGCCAAGGTGCCGGTCGCCGTGGAAGTCGCCAACATGGCCGTGGCCCGCAAGAGCCTGGTGGCTGCGCGGCCCATCGCCCAGGGCGCCGTCATCGGCCCCGACGACCTGGCGGTGAAAAGGCCGGGGACGGGGATGAGCCCGTTCGAGTACTGGGAGGTGCTGGGCACGCCAGCGCAGCGCGACCACGCGCCGGACGACCTCATCGGCCGCGCCGCGGCGTCATGAGCATGTCGCCGTGCGTGGACCGCTTGCCGCACGCCCAGTGATCGATCCCACGGACCCATGCTTTTCAATTCTTACGTCTTCCTCTTCATCTTCCTGCCCGCCGTGCTGGCGGGCTTCCACCTGCTGCACCTCAAGTCGCGTCGCGCTGCGCTGGCCTGGGTGACCGCCGGCTCCCTCGTCTTCTACGGCTACTGGGATCCCCGCTACCTCGGCTTGATCATCCCTTCGATAGCGCTCAACTGCGCCTTGGGACACCTGATCGCCCGCAGCCGCGGCCGCGCCTGGCTGGCCCTGGGCGTGGCCGCCAACCTGGCGGTGATCGCCTGGTTCAAGTATTCGCTCTTCATCTTCCTGACGGTGGCGGGGCAGGGCGCCGAGCCGCCCGGCTTCCTCAAGGGCATCGTGCTGCCCCTGGGCATCTCGTTCTTCACCTTCCAGCAGATCGCCTACCTGGTGAACGTCTGGCGCGGCCACGAGAAGCCGGCGCGGCTGGAGACGCACGCCTTCATCGTGCTGTTCTTCCCCCACCTCATCGCGGGGCCCATCGTGCTGTACGAGAACATCGTCGCCCAGGTGCAGCGCTCGCGGTTCCGGCGCGGCTATTTCGCGGCCAGCCTGCGCGCCGGCCTGGCGCTGTTCTCGATCGGCCTGTTCAAGAAAGTGGTCGTGGCGGACTCGCTGGCGCCCTTCGTCAACGACATCTTCAAGTTCGCGGCCCGCACCGACTACGACTTCCTGTTCCCCGACGCCGTGCTCGGTGCTGCCGCCTATTCCCTGCAGCTCTACTTCGACTTCTCGGCCTATTCCGACATGGCCATCGGCCTGGGGCTGATGTTCGGCTTCAAGCTGCCGGTCAACTTCAACTCCCCGTACAAGGCGACCAGCATCATCGATTTCTGGCGCCGCTGGCACATGACGCTGTCGTCGTTCTTCAGGAACTACGTGTACGTGCCGCTGGGCGGCAACCGCAAAGGCGTGCCGGCGCAGGTCCTGTTCATCATGGTCGTGTTCTTCTTGACCGGCCTGTGGCACGGCGCGGCCTGGACCTTCGTGGTCTGGGGCCTGTTGCACGGCGTGCTGGTGGTGGCCAACCATCTGTGGGCGCGCACGCCGTGGGCCCTTGCGTTGCGAACCGCCGGATCGAGTGCCGTGCGCCGGGCCTACGCTTTCGCCGGCTGGGCGATGACCATGGAGTCGGTGGCCGCGTTGTGGGTGCTGTTCCGCGCGGATTCCTGGTTCACGGTGAAGAAATTCGCAGTGGCGTTCCAGGAATTCCGCTTCAGGGGGAGCCATCCGATCAACGACTGGAACATCTACTACGTGCTGCCGCCGGCCATCGTCCTGCTGTTCCTGTGCTGCTGGTTTCTGCCCAACTCGCTGCAGATCGCGCGGTGGCTGCGGCGGCAGGCGTTCAGGGCGGACTGGCTGGGCACGAAGTCTTCCTGGGTTTCACGCTTGGCCAGACGCTGGGCATATCCGGCAGTGGTGGGCTTTTGCCTGTATTTCGCGGTGACGAGCATCGGTCATGTCAGAAGCGAATTCATCTATTTCAACTTTTGACTTTTTACTAGGAAAGATCTTCATCAGGGAGTTTTTTGCTCTGATGGTTTCTTTTTGCATATTCCATTTCATTGCATCCGCTGTTGTAGTTTTTTATATAAAAGAAAACTACCACAATCGCATTATCAATATCAAAAATTGGGTCAATCGAGGCAGTGATTGGGAGGACGTATTCAATGGTTATGCGCGAAAGGCAATTTCAGATGCCCGCGAAGTAAATAAGAAGACTATTTTTTTGATAGGCTCTTCTGTCACCTATGGTTTTCCGTACAAAAAAGATTTAACTTTTGGCGCTTTGATCGGAGATCAACTTTCAGATTATCAGGTTTATAACATCGGTATTGTTGGAGCTGGTATGGACGCAATTACTGATTTTGGTACCTGTTCTTTATTTGGTTCGTACATTCCTGATGTCTTGGTTGCTGAAATTCCATTGATTAACTCCATTACTTCGATAAATTCCACTTCCAACTTGGAGAAAAGGGTTTGCACACGTTCTCATCTTATGGATAAAGGCCTCTGGGGCATCGTACTTCCCCGCCCCAAAGGGATAGGTTGGGGACCTTTATTATGGGATGAGGTTGTTGGCGCAGATCACAAATGGATAAAAAAAGCGGTGCCCGCTGGATTTTTCGTTGACCAAGAAGAATTCCATAAAATTGAAAAAGAATACATATTTGTGCTGCGGCGTTATCTCGAAAGCATTTCTGTCATGGGCAAGAAAGTATTTGTTTTTGTTTCGCCGATATCTACCATCGAAATTGAGCCTGAAACTGGTGTTAGGCAAGCGGTTGAATACCAAATTTCATTGACGAACGAAATCTGCCTTGAGTACACTAGTTTGATATGCTTGAATACCTTTGAATTTACCCGAAGGAAGGATTTGTATGGTAATTTGACGCATTTCAATCCCGAGGGGCATCGTTTATTTGCTTCATGGTTGGGAAAAAATATCAGAGAACATGTTGGGAATTAGTGGTGTGTATAGAGATGTTTAATTTCTAGGGTTCGAGAATGTTTCTTTGTAAAGAATAAATGAAAATAGAGTCAAAGCGCATTAATCTTCTAGTAAAAAATTTGTCAACAATATTGGCTGTTGTGGTCTTTATTGGTTGTACGCATTTTCTCTGGTCAAGTTTGGTAAGTCTTTGTTTGACGCATTTTTATGCTGGTCGCGTTTTGAATGTCACAAAACTCCAGAATATAAACAAAGATGCAATAGATTTTCTTGGATCCTATTCTGAAAGTTTTGCGCTCCGCGAGCCTAATAAGAAAAGTATTTTAGTCGTTGGATCGTCTGTTACATATGGTTATCCTTGGCAAGAGAACGTTGTATTTTCAAGTCTCCTTCAAAAAAAATTAAACAAATACATTGTTGGCAATTTAAGTGTTATAGGTACCAGTATTCTTGGGATTGTTGATCCACCTTTTTGTATTAGGGCTCCGGAGAATTTGCCTGATATAGTGATCGCTGAAATTCCTCTGGTGAACTCTGTCAGCGCCACGGCTGCAGGAAATTATTATAATGATCTGGCATGTCCTTTAGAAAGAAAAGGTCAGCTTCAAACTGTTTTTTCTCGTCCATGGGGAAGTGAGTGGGTTCGATTGTTATGGGACGAGGAATCCTATTACAAGCCCGACTCTGATTTGATGGTTTCAGTGGTTTCGAAAGGTTATTTTAAGTCGTCTTCTGAATTTGAGGGGCTTGAAAATAAATATGTTGGCGAATTGCGAGAGTATTTCGACGCCATTTCAAAGTTTGGTAGAAGTGTTTGGGTTTATGTTTCGCCTGTTTATATTGGAGGCATTGAGTCCGAAGCTTTGAGGGAGGCGGTTAAATATCAGATAAATTTAAGCTACGAAATGTGTGAGAAATATAAAAAGTTGGTTTGTATTAATGTCTCTCCTCTCAATAGTCAGCGCGAGCTGTTTTACAATCTCACGCATTTGAACCAGCGTGGCCACCGCGCCATGGCGCAATGGTTCGAAGAGATCCTCGTCCGGCAAGGCCCGACGCCACCGCTGCCGGTACTTCCATCACCCTCCAAATAGCCACAACCACATGGTCAGACGTTTCCTGCTCGTCGGCACGGGCCGCATGGGCATGTCCCATTTGCGCGCCGCCCGCAACCTCGGCCTGGAGTTGGCCGGTCTGTGCGACCTGCGCCCCGAGAACCTCCAGAAAGCGGCCGAGGAGGCCGGTGTCGGCCCCTCGGCGTGCTTCGACACGCCGCAGGCCTTGTTCGCCGCCCATCCCAGCGCCGACCTGGCGCTGATCGCGACCACCGCCGATTCGCACCGCGCCCTGGTCGAGCAAGCCGCCGCCTCCGGCGCCAAGGCCATCCTCTGCGAGAAGCCGCTGGCGACCTCGGTGGCTGATTGCGACGCGATGATCGCGGCGTGCGAGAAGGCCGGCGCGCGGCTGGCGGTGAACCACCAGATGCGGTTCATGGACCAGTACACGCTCGTCAAGAAAGAACTGGACGGTGGCCGACTTGGCCGGTTGGCCAGCATGAACGTGGTGGCGGGTTGCTTCGGCATGGCGATGAACGGCTCGCACTATTGCGAGGCCTTTCGCTGGCTCACCGGCAGCGAGATCGTCAGCGCGACCGCCTGGTTCTCTCCAGGCACGCTGCCTAACCCGCGCGGCCCGCAGTTTTTCGACAACTCCGGCGAAGTGCGTTTCGAGTCCGCCGACGGTCGCCGCCTGCTGATGAGCATCGGCGCTGACCAGGGCCACGGCATGACCGTCACCTACGCGGCGCAATGGGGGCACCTGTTCGCCGACGAGTTGGAGGGCACCTATTGGGCCACCGCCCGCAAGCCCGAGCACCAGGGCATGCCGGCCACCCGCTACGGCATGCCGTGGGACCGCTGGGAGATTCGTTTCCCCCAGGCCGACAATGTCGGCCCCACCCAGGCCGTGATGCAGGCGCTGCTGGCCGACGGCGACTACCCCGACGGCCGCGACGGCCGCGGCGCGGTCGCCGCGCTGGCTGCGGCGTCGCGCTCGGTCGAGCTCGGCAACCGGCCCGTCCGCCTCGAAGACCTGGGCGAACACCGGGACAAGCGCTTCCCCTGGGCTTGACGGGGCGCCGCAGCATCATGTCCAACCGCCAGTTCATCGAGAAAATCACGCTGCCGCCTGCGGCGCCGATCCGCGACGCGGCACGCGTCATCCAGTCGCAGGACATCAAGTTCGTCCTGGTGTGCGACCCGCACGGCAAGCTGCTGGGCACTGTCACAGACGGTGACATCCGGCGCTCCATCCTGGCCGACCTGGGGCCGGGCGCGCCGATCGAGCTGATCATGAACCCCGATCCGAGGGTCACGCGCCAGCACGAGAACCGCGTCGAGATCCGCGAGCAGATGCGCTCGGCCGTGATCCGCCACCTGCCCGAGGTCGACCGCGAAGGCCGGGTCGTCGACATCTTCTTCCTCGACGCGCCTGACGCCGAGACCCCGCTGGACAACCCGGTGGTGCTGATGGCCGGCGGCCGCGGGGAGCGGCTGAGGCCGCTGACCGAGAGCGTGCCCAAGCCGCTGCTGAAGGTGGGCGGCAAGCCGGTGATGGAGCGCGCGATCGAGACCATGGTTCGCCAGGGCTTCCGCAAGTTCCACATCTCGGTCAACTACCTGGGACACATGATCGAGGACCACTTCGGCGACGGCAGCCGCTGGGGCATCGAGATACGCTACCTGCGCGAGCGCCAGCCGCTGGGCACGGCCGGCGCGTTGTCGGGCTTCGATCGCCCGGCCCACCCCTTCGTCGTGATGAACGGCGACTTGCTCACGGGCACCAACCTGCGCGCGATGGTCCAGCTGTGCCAGGGCGGGGTCAAGGCGGTGATGGGCGCGCGCGAGTACGCCTACACCGTGCCCTATGGTTGCCTCACCGTCGACAACGGCCGCATCCTCGCCATCGAGGAAAAACCCACCGTCCACCACTTCATCAGCGCGGGCATCTATGTGTTCTCGCCCGAGGCCCTGGACTTCGTCGAACCCGGCGTGCGGCTGGACATGCCCGACCTGTTCCGCAAGATGATCGACGCGCGCCACGACGTGCGCTACCACCACATCACCGAAGAGTGGATCGACATCGGCAGCAAGGAAGATCTGGCCTGGGCCCGCGGCATGCACTCCGCGGAGGAGGGGGCTGCGAATGATTGACGGATTGCGCGTCGTCGCGCTGACGCCGGCTCGTGGCGGCAGCAAGGCCGTGCCCTACAAGAACCTGCATCCGCTGGGTGGCAAGCCGCTGCTGGCCTGGCCGGTCGAGTGCGCGCTGGCCACGCCGGAGATCGACCGCGTCATCGTCTCCACCGACGACGACCGCATCGCCGCGGCCGCCACCGGCCTGGGCGCCGAGGTCTACCGGCGGCCGGCCCACCTGGCCACCGACACCGCCCTGGTGGCCGACACCATCCGCCAGCTCTGGGCGCAGCTGCGCGAAGAGGGCGAGCAGGCGCAAGTGCTGGTGCTGCTGGAGGCCACGTCGCCATTCCGCTCGCCCGAGCTGGTGGGGCGCTGCCTGCGCCGGCTCGTCGACGAGAAGCTCGACTCGGTGGCCACTTTCAACGAAGCCGACATCAACCCCGAGCGCACCTGGCGCATCGACGCCGGCGAACCCGAGCCCTTCATCCCCGGCGCCGTGCCCTGGAAGCCGCGCCAGCAGCTGACCCCCGCCTACCAGCTCAACGGCGCTGTGTACGCCTTCTTCCCCGACCTCCTGCCACAGGGCATCCCCAACATCCTCTTCGGCAGGATGGGCGCGGAGATCGTGCCGCGGGACTCCGTCATCGACATCGACACCCTCCAAGACTTCGAGATCGCCCATGTCCTACTCCAATCCTGAATCCGCGCCCCGCCTGTCCGACCTGTTCTCGCTCAAAGGGCGCAGCGCGCTGGTCATCGGCGGCTCCGGCCTGCTGGGCGGCCAGATCAGCTACGCCTTCGCCGAACTGGGCGCCGAGCTGGTCGTTGCCAGCCGCAACCAGGAACGCACCGGCCAGTTCGTCGAGACGCTGAAGCAGCAGTTCCCGGGCCTGAAGGCCCACGCCCTGGCGGTCGACATCACCGACCCGGCCTCCATCCGCGCCTTGATGGCGCGCACCGGCGAACTCACCGGCGGCGGGCTCGACGTGCTGGTCAACAGCGGCTGGTCCGGCCGCAAGAACACCTTCGAATCGATCTCCGACGAAGACTGGAACAACGATATCGAAGTCTGCCTCAACGGCGTCTTCCGCAGCATCAAGGCCGCCACGCCGCTGCTCAAGGCCCGGCGCGGCAACATCCTCACCATCGCGTCGATGTACGGCCACGTGGCGCCCGACTACCGCATGTACGACAGCGAGCGCTTCTCCAACCCTCCCAGCTACGGCGCCGCCAAGGCCGGCGTGATCCAGCTCACCAAGTACCTGGCCAGCTTCCTGTCGCCCCACGGCATCCGCGCCAACTGCATCAGTCCCGGGCCGTTCCCATTTGAAAGCACGCAGAAGGAGAACCCGGACTTCATCCAGCGCCTGTCGGCCAAGAACCCGCTCAACCGCATCGGCAAGCCGCACGAGCTCAAGGGCGCCGCGGCCATGCTCTGCTCGGACGCGGGCTCCTACATGACGGGGCAGAACATCTGCATCGACGGCGGCTGGGCAGTCTGGTGAATACCAGCGTGGGGGCGCCGCTCAGGCTGGGCGAGGCTGCTTTGCCGGCGTTGATTCTTTGCCTGGCCGGGTGCAACCATGCCGTCGCGGAGGCGTCGCACGGCGCGGCTTGCCTAGCGATTCCCTCCGATGGCATGAAAACCGTCGAAATCAGCAAGAGCGGAAGTTATTGCCTCCGGGAAGACTTGCCTTGGGACCAGTCCGGCGTCGCGATCCGCATATCGGGCGAGAGCATCAAACTCGACTTGAACGGCCATTCCATCCAGGGCCGCGACGAGGTATTGAATCAAATCGGTGTGCTGGTCGACGAGAAATCCAGCGGAATTTCGATTGAGAACGGCGCCATCAAATCGGTGCAGGTGGGAGTCCGGGCGGGCAATGTCAGCGATCTTCGGATCAGTGACGTGGATTTCCAGTTCATTTCCTGGTTCGGCGTCCATGTCAGCGGGGACAACAACGCCGTGCTCGATTCGACGTTCTCCAACATCGGCCACTTCTACGACGGCCAGAGCGGTGACGCTTACGCCGTGGCGATTCTGGCCGGGGGCGAGAAGATGACCATCCAACGCAATGAATTCAGGAATGTGGTGCGACAGCCCGTCGACCCTGACTGGGTCGGGGAAGGCGTTTCGATCCTGGTGTCAGAGGGCTCCGAGGATTTCCGTATCGAAGAAAATCTGTTCTTCAACAACGCCGAGAGGTCGAAGAATACGATCGGCCTCTGGGCGAGAATAAAGAACGTGGCTGTGTTGAAGAACAACTTCAACAATATCGAAAGGCCGGTGGAAGGCGCTTACGACGGGGTGGTCGAGCTGCAAGGGAACAAGTTCTCCACGGCCGTGCATTCCCCAAGCAGGGAGCGCAACCCACCGGGCCAGTTGAAAGTGACGCCAGCGGTTGCGATGAAGTTCTCAAAAGGCACGTCCGGCGTCTTTGTTGGGAATGGATTCCGTGGCTACTCTTGCCCTGTCAAGCTATCGGGCGAAGTCTCGGCCGTGAAGACGACAGCCAATCAAGTCGATTTGCAAGGCCGGCGATTGTTCTGCGACGAAGCCGGCCGATGGCAATCGGGCTTGGCTTTCATCCCTTTTCCCGGACCGAAGCCGAGGCTAAAAGGTGTGCGTGTCCATGAGTGATGCTTTCCAGATGAATCATTCCGGTTTCGCGGTACGCCGCTCCAGCAAGAAGGGCCGACCATGATCCGTGCAGGCGTCATCGGCTTGAGCGAAGGCAACGGCCACCCCTTCTCCTTTTCGGCCATCGTCAACGGCTACGACGAAGAGCGTTTCGCCGCCGCCGGCTGGCCGGTGATCCTCAACTACCTCAAGCTGCAGCCGGCCGACCGCTTCGGCCTGGGCGACGTCCGCGTGACCCACGCGTGGACCCAGCATCCCGAGACCACGCGCAAGCTCTGCCACGCCTGCCGCATCGAGACCGCCTGTGCCGACCCGCTGGACATGCTGGGTGCTGTCGACGCGCTGATCGTGGCGCGCGACGACTGGGAGACGCACGCCGCGCTGGCCATGCCCTTCCTGCGCGCCGGCGTGGCCGTCTTCGTCGACAAGCCGCTCACGCTGGAGCCGGCGCAGCTCGGCGCATTCATGCCCTACTTGGAAAGCGGCAGGCTGATGTCCTGCTCCGGCCTGCGGTACGCGGCCGAGCTGGACGTCCTGCGCGGCCCGGACACGGCCATCGGCGACATCAAGCTCGTCTCGGGCGCCGTGCTCAACGGCGTGGAGAAGTACGGCATCCACCTCATCGAGGCGGTGGCCAGCCTGGGGCCGCGGTTCGCCAGGGTGGAAGCGTTGACCCGGTTGCCGGCACCGCACGAATCCTTCCTGCTGACCCTGTCAGGTGGATTGCCCTTCCACCTCGATTGCCTGGGCGCCGTGGGCAAGACTGTCCACCTGAGCTTCTTCGGTGACAAGGGCCATAGCCACTTCGACCTGCACGACAACTTCAGCGCCTTCAGGCGCACGCTGGAGGCGTTCTTCGGCATGGTCCGCACTGGCGCGCCGGCGATCGACCCGGCCGAGACCGCTGGCTTCATGCGGCTGCTCGCCGCGGCCCGGGCATCGGAACCCGGACAGGCCGTCCGGCTCGGAACGCATTGATTGATTGATTGATT
>CBJNAE010000120.1:0-10735 GCA_966433995.1 uncultured Ideonella sp.
AGCCCGCTGCCCATCTGCGAGGCTTTCTTCCAGGCCGGGCAGGAACTCGGCATCCCCTACAACCCGGACTTCAACGGCGCCCGCCAGGAGGGCCTGGGCTACTACCAGCTCACCCAGCTCCATGCCCGGCGCTCCTCCACGGCGACGGCATTCCTCAAGCCCGCCAGGGGCCGGCCCAACCTCACGGTGCTGTTTTCGTCCCGCGCCTTGCGCGTGCTGCTCCAGGGCGGCCGGGCCGTGGGCGTCGAATACCTGTCGGGCGCGGGCCGCACGCCGCTCGTCGCGAAGGCGGGCCGCGAAGTGATCGTCTCGTCCGGCGCGATCGGCTCGCCCAAGCTGTTGATGCAGTCCGGGATCGGCCCCGCCGACCACCTGGAATCGGTCGGCGTGCCGTGCCTGCACCCCCTGCCCGGGGTCGGCGGCAACCTGCAGGACCACCTGGACCTGTTCGTGATCGCCGAATGCACCGGGGACCACACCTACGACAAGTACAACAAGCCGCACCACGCGGCCGTGGCGGGCCTGCAATACCTCCTGTTCAAGAACGGGCCGGTGGCGTCCAGCCTCTTCGAGACCGGGGGCTTCTGGCACGCCGACCCTGCGGCGCCCTCCCGCTCGCCGGACATCCAGTTCCACCTGGGGCTGGGTTCGGGCATCGAAGCGGGCGTGGCCAAGCCGCGGCAATCCGGCGTCACGCTGAACACGGCCTACCTGCGGCCCCGGTCACGCGGCACGGTGCGGCTGGCCAGCGCCGACCCGGCCGCCGCCCCTTTGATCGATCCCAACTATTGGTCCGATCCCCACGACCGGGACATGGCGCTGAAAGGCCTGCGCCTGGCGCGGGAGATCCTGGCGCAGCCCGCGATGCGGCGTTACGTGAAGGCCGAAATGCTCCCCGGTGCCGCCGTCCGGACCGACGCCGAACTCTTCGACTACGCCTGCGCCAACGCGAAAACCGACCACCACCCCGTCGGCACCTGCCGCATGGGCGCCGCGGACGACCCCGGCAGCGTCGTCGCGCCCGACCTGCGGGTGATTGGGCTGGAAGGCCTGCGCGTCGTCGACGCCTCCGTGATGCCGCTGCTGCCCTCGTGCAACACCAACGCGCCCACGATCATGGTGGCCGAAAAGGCCGCCGACCACATCCTGGGGTCTGTTGACAGACTCTAAGGCGCCCGTCCCTCCCCGAACAACCATGCAGATCCACCTCCCCCAGGCCGACGGCTCGCTGAAGCCCCTGGTCCTCCAGGCCGCCCCCGTCCGCCCCTGCGGCCCGCCCCCCGTCTTCAACCGGACCGTCTACGCCGCGGCCCACGTGGTGGTGGACCCCGCCGCGACCCATGACCCCTGGAGCGCGCCCTGCGCCGTGGACTGGGACGCCACGCTCGCCTTCCGGGAGCACCTCTACCGGCTGGGCTTCCGGGTGGCCGAGGCCATGGACACCGCGCAGCGGGGCATGGGCGTGGACTGGCCGGTCGCCCGCGAACTCATCCGGCGCAGCGCCCGCCACGCCCGGGCGGTCGGCGGGGTCCTGGCCTGCGGCGTCGGGACCGACCAGTTGCCGCCGGGGCCGGGCGCCGGCCTGGCCGAGGTCGAGGCCGCCTACCGCGAGCAGATGGAGGTCGCCGAGGGCGAGGGCGTCCCCATCATCCTGATGGCCAGCCGCGCCCTGGCGCGGGCCGCGCGCTCGCCGGACGACTACCTGGCGCTGTACGGCAGGCTGCTGCGCTCGGCGTCCCAGCCCGTCGTGCTGCATTGGCTGGGCGAGATGTTCGACCCCCAGCTGCGCGGCTACTGGGGCAGCGCGGACCCGTCCGTCGCCCTGGACACGGTGTGCGTCCTGATCCACGAGAACGCCGGCCGGATCGACGGCATCAAGATGTCGCTGCTGGACCCGACCTGGGAGCGCCTGCTGCGGCAGCGGTTGCCCGCGGGGGTCAAGATGTACACCGGCGACGACTTCAACTACGCGGCGCTGATCCAGGGCGACGAGACGGGCCATTCCCACGGCCTGCTCGGCATCTTCGACCCGATCGCGCCAGTCGCCTCGGTGGCGCTCGGCGCCCTGGCCGCGGGCAACACCTTCCTGTTCAGGGAGTTGCTCGACCCCACGGTGGCGTTGTCGCGGGAGATCTTCCGCGCGCCCACGCAGTACTACAAGGCCGGCGTCGTTTTCCTGGCCTGGCTCAACGGCCACCAGGACCACTTCTCCATGGCCGGCGGCATGCAGTCGGCGCGCGGCGCCGTCCACTACGCCAGGGTTTTCGAACTCGCCGACGCCTGCGGGGCGCTGGCCGACCCGGAGCTGGCCTGCCTGCGCATGAAACGCTACCTTTCCATCGCCGCGGGGATCGCGCCGTGAGCCGCCGCGAAGCGCGAGGCCACCGGCGGGGGGCTGCGGGATGAAGGTTTCCGTGGCCAGCGATTCGCCCCAGGTCCGGATGCTGGTGGGGCTTTACCAATCAGCCCTCTCGGCGGTCGACCCCCTGCGGGTCGTGCCGCCCCATCTGCCGCCGCCGCCCGCCGGCAGGACGGTCGTGGTCGGCGTCGGCAAGGCGGCCGCGGCCATGGCGCAGGCTGTGGAAACGCACTGGCAGGGGCCGCTCGACGGGGTGGTCGTGGTTCCCGAAGGGGCTGGCCTGCCGCTGCGGCGCATCCGCGTCCACGAGTCCAGCCATCCGGTGCCGGACGAGCGCAGCGTGGCCGGCGCGCGGCAAGTCCTGTCGATGGTCGGCGGCCTGACCCGGGACGACCTGGTCATCGCCTTGGTTTCGGGGGGCGGGTCCGCGCTGTGCGCCTTGCCCGCGGCCGGCTTGTCTTTGCAAGAGAAGCAGCACATCACCCGGCAGTTGCTGCTGCGCGGCGCCAGCATCGGCGAGATCAACACGGTGCGCCGGCACCTGTCCGCGTTCAAGGGGGGGCGCTTGGCGGCCGCGGCCTGGCCGGCGCGGGTGGTCACGCTCGCCGTCTCGGACATCCCTGGCGATGAACTCGGCTTGATCGCCTCGGGCCCCACGCTGCCCGACGCGACGACCGGCGCGGACGCGCTGGAAGTCCTGCGTCGCTACGGTATCCATCCTTCCGAAGCGGTGCGCGACGGGTTGGCGCGTGGCGGTTGGGAGCCGGTCGCGCCGGGGGACCCGCGCCTGGCCCACCATGAGCAGCGGCTCGTCGCCTGCGCCTGGGACGCCCTGCGCAGCGCGGCTGAAGCGGCCCGCGCGGCCGGCTGGGCCTGCCACGTGCTTTCCGACGCCATGGAAGGCGAGGCCCGCGACCTGGCCAAGGCCCACGCCGGCCTGGTGCTCGGCAGCCTGCGCCACGGCCAGCCTTTCCCCGCGCCCTGCGTGCTGCTGTCGGGCGGCGAGGCCACGGTGACGGTGCGCGGCGCGGGCCGCGGCGGACGGAACACCGAGTTCGTCCTGGCGCTGGCCATGGCCCTGCGGGACTCGGCGGTGCCCCAGCGGGTCCACATCCTTTCCGCCGGGACGGACGGCCTGGACGGGCGGTCCGGGGCCGCGGGCGCGTGGGTGGGGCCGGACACCCTGGCGCGGGCCGGCATCCTGGGCTTGAACCCCCGGGCCAGCCTGGACGACAACGACAGCGCCTCTTTCTTCGAAGCGCTCGGCGGCCTGCTGCACACCGGGCCCACGCACACCAACGTCAACGACTTCCGGGCCATCCTGATCGAGCCGGCCTGAACCGCGGGCAGCCATGAACCCCCCAATGACCTGGTCGCTCGGGCATGCCTGGACGTCGCCGTCCGACCTGGCCGCCCTGGACCTTTGCCGCGGCGAACTCGGTTCCCACGGCATCGACTTCCAGGCCACCCCGTCTTCGGGCCCGGCGGCCCGCAAGCTGCACGGCATGCAACTCGCCGCCGCCGCGCGGGAGCGGCCGCCGGGCCTGCAAGACCTGCGGGACGTCGCCGAATCCTGCGCCTGGGCGCTGCGCGTGCCCGCGGTCATGCGGGGCTACATGCGGCATGGCGACCGCTGGCACGGCATCCCGATGGGCATCCACCGCGGCAACAGTGCCTGGGTCAACCGCGGCATGGCCGCCCGGCTGGGGCACCGGCCCCCGCGCGGCGCGAAAGCGCTTTTCGAGTGGCTGGAATCGGCGCGCGCCTTCGCGCCGGCACCCCTGGCCCTGGGCGCGGAGGCCTGGCAGGTCGGCGTGGTTTTCGAGTCGTTGGTCCTGGCCATCGGAGGGCCTCGGCTTTACCGGCACGCCTTCATCGACCCCCGCCCCGGCGCGTGGGTCTGGCCGAGGCTGCGCGAAGTACTAGACGCGCTGGGCCGCTTGCGCGGCTTCGTCGACGAAGCCGCGCTCGGCCTGCCGTGGGACGGGCAGCTGGGGTGGGTGGCCCAGGGCCGGGCCGCCATCCAGTTCATGGGCGACTGGGCGCGGTGCGGCGGCCATCCGCCGGGCGCGCTCCTCGAATGGGCCAGCCCCGGGACGGCGGACCATTTCGTCGCCGTCATGGACTTCTTCGCGCCCCTGCGCGGCGCCCACGAGCAAGCCAATGGGCTCGCCGCGCGGGCCTTGACGGCGGCGCCGTTCCAGGTGGCCTTCGCCCGGGCGAAAGGCTGCATGCCGGCCATGTCGGATGCCTGGGGCGCCGTCGACGGCGCCCGGGCCCGGATGCTCAGGAGGGAAGTCCGCGTCCTGCCTTCCTGGGTGTTCGACCAGTGCGGCTGCGAAGGCCGCAAGCAGCGGTGGCTGGACGTGCTGCAGCGGCATTTCGTCGACCCGCGGCCGGCCTGCGCGACCGCGGAAATGCTGAAGGAATGCGTTGCCGAGACGCACGGTAAGGGTCTTCCATAGCTCGCGCGCAGGGCATTTTCCAGTCTAATTTTGGAACGTTCCAAAACTTCTCAGCGAAATCCATCGACAAATGAGACTCTCCGCCGTTTCGCTCCTCGCGGTGTCGTGCGCCTTCGGTGCCGCCTGCCCGGGCCCGGCCGTCGCCGGCGAGGTCGAGGTGCTGCATTTCTGGACGTCCCCCGGCGAAGTCCAGTCGATCAATGAGATCAAGCGCCTGATGGCGCAGCGTGGGCACACCTGGAAGGACTTCGCGGTCGTCGGCGGCGGCGGGGGCAACGCCATGGCGATCCTCAAGCAAAGGGTGCTCGCCGGCAGTCCGCCCGCCTCCGCGACCATCAAGGGCCCCGCCGTGCATGAATGGGCGGTGCAGAACTTCCTGGCCGATCTCGACGTGATGGCCCAGTTCGACAACTGGGACAAGGTGATCCCCCAGGTCATCCAGCCGCACGTGAAGCATGCGGGGCACTACGTGGCGGTGCCCGTCAACATCCACCGCTCGAACTGGTTGTGGGTCAACACCGGGGTTCTCGGGAAGTCTGGCGTGGCGGCCGTGCCGGCGACTTACGACGAACTCGTCGCCGCGGCCGAAAAGATCAAATCGGCGGGTTTCATCCCGATCGCCCACGGGGGCCAGCCCTGGCAGGAGTTCATCCTGTTCGAGGACACCGCGATCGGCGTCTCGGGCGTGGAGTTCTACAAGCGCGCCTTCATCAGGCAAGACCCCCAGGCCATCCAGTCCGCCGACATGCGCAAGGCGCTGGAAGCGTTCCGCAGGCTCAAGCCCTATGTGGACGAGCAGTCCCGCGGAAGGGACTGGAACGCCGCCACCGAGATGGTGATCCAGGGCAAGGCGGCGTTCCAGTTCATGGGCGACTGGGCCAAGGGCGAGTTCCTCGTCGCCGGCAAGAAGCCCGGGAAGGATTTCGTCTGCGCCCCGGCGCCGGGCACCGCGCAGGCCTTCGCCTACGTGATCGACACCTTCGCCATGTTCCAGCTCAAGCAATGGGAGGCGCAGAAAGCCCAGGGCTACCTGGCCTATGTGCTGCTCCAGCCGGAATTCCAGGAGAGCTTCAACCTCCGCAAAGGCTCGATCCCGATCCGCGGCAGCGTGTCGCTCGAACGCTTCGACGATTGCGCCAAGACGGCCAGCCGGGATTTCAAGTCGCTCAGCGCCTCGGACCGGGCGATCCCGTCGGCCGCCGTCGACATGGCTTTGCCCACGGCGGTCAAGGCCCAAGTCCAGGCGGTGGTCAGCGAGTTCTGGAACAACGAAGGCCTGTCCGTCGGGGAGGCGATGAACAAATTGTCCCAGGCCTTCCAGACCAAACCCAAGCCGTGAGCATGCAGGCATGAATCACCGCCCCGGCATTACATCGCGCGACTTTTGGAACGTGCCAATAAGCGATGCACCTTACGCCAACTCGCCACGATCGACGTTGGCGCAACCCCGAACGGGTCCTTCGGACCCGCACTCAACTTCAGGAGACACCAGTGAAATCAAGAGACACATGCGCCCTCGCCAAATTCGCCGTGGCGGCCGGCATCGCGGCCGCTTCATGGGGCGCGCAGGCCCAAGTGGACATGACCGGGTATCTGCGCGCCGGCCCCGGCGCGTCGAAGAAAGACGCCGCCAGGGCCTGCTATGGGCTGGGCGGCGCGGGTTTGAAGTACCGCCTGGGCAATGAATGCGACATCTACGGCGAGTTCGGCGTCAGCAAGGCGTTCAAGTCGGAGGGCGTCGAATACAAGGCGCTGGTGATGACCAGCATCTACAACCCGCAGACCGACACGGGGGACGCCAAGTCGTCGTTCAACCAGATGTACGTGGAGGCTAAAGGCTTCGACGTCGCGCCGGAGACTTCGTTCTGGGTGGGCAAGAAATTCGTCGGGCGCTGGGACGTGCACATCGTGGACGAGAAGTTCACGGTGCTGGACGGCGTCGGCGCCGGCATGGAAACCCCGGTGGGGCCTGGAAAGCTCGGGGTCTCGTATTTCACCAACAGCACTCCGGACCCCAAAGTGTCCGGCCAACGGCTGAACATCGACTACGCCGGCATTCCCGTCAACCAGGACGGCTCGCTCCGCGTCCTGGGCACCTTCACGCGCGGCGATTTCACCGGCGGCAAGTCCGGCACCGCGCTGACCCTCCAGCACACGCAGGACAAGCTCCTGGGCGGCAGCAACAACCTGCTGCTGCAAGTGGCCCAGGGCTCGGCCGGGCTCAACGGCAACTTCGCCGGCTTGACGAGCGGTTCCGGCGTGAAGAGTGCCCGGATCGTCGACGCCTTCTGGTGGCAGGCGGGCGCATTCGGCGGGCAGCTCTACGGCATGTTCCAGAACGACAAGGAAGACGGCAAGAAGACGGACTCCTTCTCGGTCGGCGGCCGCGTGTCCTACGCGCTGACCAGGAACTTCAAGCTGGTCGGCGAACTCGGCCATTCGGAGCGCAAGCCCGAGGGGATGGCGACCCAGAAGCTGACCAAGTTCACCTTCGCGCCGACCTTGTCGACAGGCGCCGGGTTCTGGAACCGCCCGGAACTGCGCCTTTATGTGACGACGGCGAAGTGGAACGACGCGGCCAACGCCGCGGCCGGCCCCAACGGGATCATCGGCATCGACAAGTACGGCACCAAGACCTCCGGGACCAGCTACGGCGCCCAGTTCGAGATCTGGTTCTGACACCGGATCGGCGCCCATCGGCGCGGCGCAATGGCCGCGAGGTGGGCGCCAACGGAACCAGGCAACCCGTCGTATCGGAAACATGAAACTACGAACGCAGATTCTTTGGCTGGGCATCGCCGGCGCATGCGTGTCCACGCTGGTGGGCGCGGCCGGCCTCATGAGCGTGCACGACGTGGTGCGCGCCTTCGACGGCGCCATCTACATGGGCGAGGCGGCGCAGAACAGCCAGAGCGCGTCCATGATGAACGGCGCGATCCGCGCGGACGTGCAGAAAGCCATGCTGGGTGCGATCGGCAGGGACAAGAAGCAGATCGCCGACGCCCGGAAAGACCTCGGCCAGCACGTGAAAAGCCTCAAGGACGCCTTGGACGGCCTGAAGGACTCCCCGCTCTCGGCCGAAGCGAAAGCGGAGATCGGCAAGACCATCCCGCTGGCGGACGCGTTCATGGCCAGCGCCGAAAAGATCGTGCAGCTGGCGGCCAGCGACACGGCCGCCGCCGCCGTGGTGCCGGAATTCCAGAAGCTGGCGGCGAGCCTGGAAGCGCAGATGGCGTTGCAGGTCGCCGCGATCCAGGCCGACCAGAAGCGATTCTCGGAAGACTCCAGGTCGATACTTTCCAACGCCAACTACCTGGTGGTGGGCGCGTTGCTGGCCGCCAGTGCCGGGCTGGTGGTCGGCGCCCTGGCGGTCGCCCGGCGCATCTCGTCCCCGATGACCCATGCGGCGAAGGTTTCCAGGCGGCTCGCCACCGGCGACCTCACGGTGGAGGTGCTGCCGTCGGGCAACGACGAGACCGTCACCATGCTGGGCGCCCTGTCCGAGATGCGCGACAACCTGAGCCGCATGGTGGCCGGCATCAAGAGCAACGCGAGCCAGGTGGCCGCGGCGAGCGCCGAAATCGCGCAAGGCAACCACGACCTGTCGGCCAGGACCGAGCGGCAGGCCGGCTCGCTGGCGGCGACGGCTTCCTCGATGAAGCGGCTGGCCCAGTTCGTCGAGTCCAACGCCGCGAGCGCCGCGCAGGCCAACCACCTCGCCATCGCCGCGTCGAAAGTGGCGGCCGCCGGCGGGCAGGCGGTCCAGGGGGTCGTCGACGCCATGAAGGCGATCGACACAGGCTCCAGGCAGATCTCCAACATCATCGGCGTGATCGACGGGATCGCGTTCCAGACCAATGTGCTCGCGTTGAACGCGTCCGTCGAAGCCGCGCGCGCCGGCGACCTGGGCCGCGGCTTCTCCGTCGTGGCCGCGGAGGTGAGGAGCCTGGCCACCCGGGCGGCCGACGCCGCGAAGGAAATCAAGAAGCTGATCGATGAGAGCGCGCAGCAGGTGGGCCTGGGCAGCCAGCTCGTCGGCCGGGCCGGCGACACGATGACCGAGGTGGTCGCCAGCGTCGACGGCGTCACCGAACTGATGGGCAGGATCAACGAAGCCACCAACGACCAGAGCGCGGCGGTGTCGAAGATCGGCGCCGCGGTCGAGGAGATCGACGACGTGACCCAGCAGAACGCGGCCCTGGTGGAGCAGATGGCCGCCGCCGCTTCGAGCCTGAGCGGCCAGGCCAATGCATTGGTGGCCACGGTCAGCGAGTTCCGCCTCGCCGAAGGCGCAACTTGATCGGCCGGCGATGAGGATCATGACCTTCGTCCGCCGCGCGATTGCTGCCGGCAGGGACTGCCGGGCAGGCCCCGTCCGGCGGGAAGACCTCCCCGGCCCGCAGTGGTGGTCGAACCGGCCGCAGCGCCCCCCACCGGACACCATTCCGCATGAATGCCGCTCTGGATCTCAAGGCCCTTCTTCACGCGCCCGGCGCGATTCGTTGAGGCTGGCTTTGACCGGTTGGGCCGGCAACTGACCCCGCCAGCGCCGCTTCCTAGGTTGGTGGGCTTCGAGCGATCGCCCACCACTTTCGGGCTTCCCCTCGGGAAGCCCATTTTTTCTTGTTGAGGCCGCCACCGCCCGGTCTGGACCTTGGTGCTACGCTGTCGCCGGAGCCACCGGCCCCCCTTCCCTCAACACCGCCGCGCCGACACTTCGACGTTCGCAGCGCTTGCCGTCCCGCCCCGCCCCCGTTCCCGCCATGCCTTTCCACTACCGCACCATCCCCGTCACCCCTTTCCAGCAGAACTGCTCCCTCGTGTGGTGCGGCGAGACGAAGAAAGCCGCGCTGATCGACCCGGGCGGCGACCTGGCCGTGTTGCTGGCGGCGGTGGAAGAAGAGGGCGTGCAGCTGGAGCAGATCTGGCTCACCCATGCGCACATCGACCACGCGGGCGGCACGGGTCAGTTGGCGCGCGAGAAGAACCTGCCGATCATCGGGCCGCACCCGGGCGACCAGTTCTGGATCGACGGCCTGCCCCAGCAAAGCAAGATGTTCGGCTTCCCGCCGGCCGAGCCCTTCACGCCGACGCGCTGGCTGCAGGACGGCGACTCCGTCAGCGTCGGCAACTGCGCCCTGCAGGTGCGCCACTGCCCGGGCCACACGCCCGGCCACGTGGTGTTCTTCGAGCCGACGACGAAGCACGCCTTCGTCGGCGACGTGCTCTTCGCCGGCAGCATCGGCCGCACCGATTTCCCCCAGGGCGACCACGACACGCTGATCGCCTCCATCACCCAGCGGCTGTGGCCGATGGGCGACGACGTGACCTTCATCCCGGGCCACGGCCCCGAAAGCACCTTCGGGCGCGAGCGGCGGAGCAACCCCTACGTCGGCGGCACCTGAGCGGCCGCGCCGCTGCGATGGGTGCTTTCTGCGTTCGTACGGCGTATATACTTCGTTCACACCTTGTGATGTGCGAGCCCACCATGCCCAAAGAAGCTGTCTTCACCATGAAACTCGAAGCCGCGCTGCGGGATGAATTCATGGCGGAGGCGCAGGCGCTCGATCGTCCCGCATCCCAGCTCGCACGTGAATTGATGCGTGAATTCGTCCAGCGACAGCGCGAGGCGCGCGAACACGAGGCCCTGGTGCAGCGCAAAGTGAAAGCTGCCAGGGTCCAGGTGCGTTCGGGAACCGGGCGCGGAAGCCCCAGTAGCGCACCTCGGGCTCGGTCAGGTCGTAGGCCGTCGCCAGGTTCCGCACGCCCGGCGGCAGCTCGTAGCCCCAGTACCCGACCAGCTCGAGCGGCAGCGACGTGTAGTGCGTCGCGTCCGTGTCGCGGTCGTAGACGGTCGGGTCCTCCGGGATCGGCGTGGACTCGCGCGTGGCGTTCCACGCGTACGACTCCT
>CBJNAE010000121.1:0-10727 GCA_966433995.1 uncultured Ideonella sp.
GCGTCGAATACACCGAGCACCTCTACGACTACGTCGAGCACGGCGGCACGGCCGAATCGGCGCGCCAGCTGGGCCTGGACGAGCACGCCGTCGTCAAGACCCTGGTGATGGAGGACCAGGACGCCAGGCCGCTGATCGTGCTGATGCACGGCGACCGCCAGGTCAGCACCAAGGCGCTGGCGCGGCAGATCGACGCGAAGAAGGTGCAGCCCTGCAAGCCCGAGGTCGCCCAGCGCCACAGCGGCTACCTGGTGGGCGGCACCTCGCCGTTCGGCACGAGGAAGGAGATGCCGGTCTTCGTCGAGGCGACGATCCTCGGCCTGCCGCGCATCGCCATCAACGGCGGGCGGCGCGGCTACCTCGTCGGCATCGAGCCCGGCGTGCTGACGGCGCTGCTGCAGGCGAGCCCCGTCAATTGCGCGGGTGCAGAATAGGCGGTTCCCGCGCCATCCCCACGTCCATGCAGCCCTACCTACCTTTCGCGGCCACGGTGCTGGCCTACCTGCTGGGATCCCTTTCCTTCGCCGTGATCGTCAGCCGCCTGATGGGCCTGGGCGACCCGCGCAGCTACGGTTCCGGCAACCCCGGCGCGACCAACGTGCTGCGCTCGGGCAACAAGCTGGCCGCCGCCTTGACGCTGCTCTTCGACGCGCTCAAGGGCTTCCTGCCGGTGCTCGCGGTGCTGCTCTGGGGCGCGCCCCACGGCCTGGGCGAGGGCACGGCCGCGGCGGTCGGCTTCGCGGCCTTCACCGGCCACGTCTGGCCGGTGTTCTTCGGCTTCAAGGGTGGCAAGGGCGTGGCCACCGCGCTGGGCGTCTTGCTCGCCCTCAACCCTTGGCTGGGCGCGGCCACCCTGGCGACCTGGCTCGCCGTCGCCCTCGTCTCGCGCTATTCGTCCCTGGCCGCCATCGTGGCGGCGGTGTGCGCGCCGCTTTACCAGCTGATGGCCTGGGACTCCGGGCCGGTGGCCATCGCGGTCACGCTGATGGGCATGCTGCTCATCTGGCGCCATGGCGGCAACATCGCCAAGCTGATGGCCGGCACCGAGAGCAAGCTGGGCGGCGAGGCTTCCGCGGCCGCTTCCGCAGCGCCTTCTTCCCCCGCCTCGGCGCCCACCCCACCCGCGCGCGCGAAACCGCGCCGGTCCGGGGCGCAAAAGGCTGCCTCTCCCACCCCCAAGAAATAGAACTCCCAGCCATGAGCCACGCCATTCAACGCTTCCATGTCGGCGACCGCCTTTCCGAGATGGCCATCTTCAACCAGGTCGTCTACCTCGCCGGCCAGGTGCCCGACGACCTGAGCCAGGACATCCGCGGCCAGACCGCGCAGGTGCTCGCCATGGTCGACAAGCTGCTGGCCCAGGCCCGCACCGACAAGGCCCACATCCTGATGGCCCAGATTTTCCTGGCCGACCTGGCCGACTTCGCCGGCATGAACGAAGTCTGGGACGACTGGGTCGCCCCCGGCGACGCGCCGCCGCGCGCGACGGTCGAAGCCAAGCTGGCCAACCCCGGCTACCGCATCGAGATCGTCGTGACGGCGGCGATCGCGGGTGGGGCTTGAGCTGAAGGGTTGCGATTCCTCAAGGCTTCGGCGGAT
This sequence comes from uncultured Ideonella sp., assembly GCA_966433995.1. GTDB lineage: Bacteria > Pseudomonadota > Gammaproteobacteria > Burkholderiales > Burkholderiaceae_C > JANPCX01. Next base: position 1,600 of record CBJNAE010000121.1, read on the forward strand.
TTCGCCAATAGCCTGGTTTGCGCCTGTGGTGGGCAACCGCGAGAACTGTCACGGTGTTTTCCTGCACTTCATAAAACACCGAATACGGGAACCTCTTCAGTAACCGGTGGCGGTTCCCGTTCTCATCGGCGGGCCGGATCCAGGGAGCGTCGCTGATGTGTTCGATCGCATCAAAGACCTCGGCGCGGAAACCGTCCGCCGCCAACTCATTGCGTTCGCGGTACCAAAGGAAGGCGTCGGCGATGTCGCGCTCGTCGCGCCGGCGCGATGTAAACGACAAAACCGCTCACAGGGTGCCGAGGCGAGCCCGGGCTTGCGCCCACGGGATGGCCTGCGAGGCCCCGGAAATCAAATCGTTCTTGCGCTGGCGGATTTCTTCTGCCCACGCCTTCGCCACGGAGGCTTCATCCTTACCGTCCAGGCTATCGATCAAGGCAACCACGACAGCCGAGCGCTCGCTTGGATCGAGCGCGAGGGCTTCGTCGATCAGGTGGTCCACACGGGCATTCATGATTTCAGTCTAGCAGCCCGCCAGGCTTTGGAAAACCTGGTCAGCGTGCCCCAAGCCATGCGGCTACATTCCCTCGTCGCCGGTTGAACGGCAGAAGACCCCGCCCGATGCCCACCCCTCCCGCCAGCCCCGTCACCATCCGCCAGACCCAGCCGCAGGACATCCCCGCGCTGATCGAACTGCAGCGCCGCACCTATCCATCCATCCCGCCCTGGTCGCCGGAGAAGTTCGCCAAGCAGATCGAAGCCTTCCCCCAGGGCCAGTTCGTGGCCGAGTTCGACGGCCGGGTGGTCGGCGCCGCCAGCGCGCTCGTGGTGCTCTGGGACGAATGGACGGAGGACCACACCTGGAAGGAGATCACCGCCCGCGGCACCTTCGACACCCACGACACCCGCGGCCGCACGCTCTACGGCGCCGAGGTCTTCGTCGACGGCGAGGTGCAGGGCATGGGCCTGGGCCACCTGCTTTACGAGGCGCGCAAGCGGCTGTGCCGCGACCTGAACCTCAAGCGCATCATCGCCTGCGGCCGGCTGCCCGGCTACGGCGCGCACGCTCACGCGATGGGCGTCGAGATGTACTGCAAGAAGGTGCTCTGGGGCGATTTCAACGACCCGGTGCTGAGCTTCCAGCTGCGCGAGGGCTTCCGCTATTGCGGCGTGATGCCGGGCTATCTACCGGAAGACGCCGAGAGCATGGGCTGCGCCTCACTGATCGTCTGGCTCAACCCCGACCACGACGCCGACCGGCCCACCCTGCTTTGACCGGGCGGCCCGCTTGCCCGGCCGAAGTCGGGCCGCAGACACGACAGGAGGAAGCCATGAAGATCCGCATCGCCGCGGTGCAGTACCAGATGGAGCCGATCTCGGGCTGGGACGAATTCGAAGACCAGGTCCGCTATATCCTGGATGCCGCCGCCGAATACGACCCCGAGTACGTGCTGCTGCCCGAGATCTTCACCGCGCAGTTGCTGTCCTTCATCGGCCGGCGCGACGTGCGGGAAGCGGTGCGCCGGCTCGACGCCTACACGCCGCGCTACATCGACCTGATGCGGTCCATCACGCAGCAGCACGGCTTCCACCTGATCGCCGGCAGCCACCCGACCCTTCGCGGCGCGGACCTGTTCAACACCGCCTACCTCTTCACCCCCGACGGCCGGCATTTCACCCAGGACAAGATCCACCGCACCCGCTGGGAGAAGGACAAGTGGGACACCGCCGCCGGCGACTCGCTGGCGGTGTTCGACACCGTGCACGGCAAGATCGCCATCCTGGTCTGCTACGACATCGAATTCCCCGAGCTGGCGCGCGCGGTGTGCGAGGCCGGCGCCGAGATCCTCTTCGTGCCCTCCTGCACCGACGACCGCCAGGGATTCTGGCGGGTGCGCTACTGCTGCCACGCCCGGGCGATCGAAAACCAGGTCTACGTCGCAATGACGGGCACCGTGGGCCACCTGCCCGTCAGCGGGCTGGGGTTGAACTACGGCCAGGCCGCCATCCTGACGCCGTCGGACTTCGCCTTCTCGCGCGACGGCATCGCCGCCGAGGGCGTGCCCAACACCGAGCAGATCGTGATCGCCGACGTCGACCTGGCCGACCTGGCGGAAAGCCGCATCAACGGCTCCACCATCCCGCTGCTGGACAAGCGGCGCGACGTCTACCAGCGCAGCGTGGTGGAGGTGCAGACCCGGCCTCCGGCGGTGGGGCCAGCCGCGTGATTTCCTTCACGAGTGCGGCGCCCGGCCGCCGCCGCGCTACGTAGTCGGGCGGATGCCCCGGCCTTTGACGGGCGCCTATCATCCGCCGTCCCCAGAATCCGGCACTCCATGTCGTCGCTCGCCGCCCCCGATGCCTCCATCACCCAGCTACTGAACTCCTGGTCGCAAGGGCAGGACCAGGCGCTGGAGCGGCTGATCCCGCTGGTCTACGGCGACCTGCGCCGGATGGCCCGGCGGCACATGCGGGCCGAGCGCGACGACCATGTGCTCCAAAGCACCGCCCTCGTGCACGAGGCGTTCATGCGGCTGGGCGAGCAGCGCGGCATGCGCTGGGCCTCGCGCAGCCAGTTCTTCGGCTGGATGTCCACGCTGATGCGGCGCATCCTGGTCGACCACGCGCGCAGCCGCAACGCCGCCAAGCGCGGTTTGGGCTTGGTCGACCAGAGCCTGGACGCGATGCGGGAAGACGCCGGCGACGAGGAATCGCAGGCCTGCCCGGCGGGCGACCAATGGCTCAGCCTGCTCCAGCTGGACCAGGCCCTGGTGCGCCTGGAATCGCTGGACGCGCGCCAGGGCCGCGTGGTCGAGCTGCGCTTTTTCGGCGGCCTGTCGGTCGAACAGACCGCCGAGGCGCTGGGCGTCTCCGAAGCAACCGTCAAGCGCGAGTGGTCGACGGCACGGGCCTGGCTGCTGCGCGAGCTTGGCGATTCCTGAACCGCCGCCGGCCGTGACCGACTCGCCGCAAGCCGCGCGCTGGCGCCGCATCAAGGCCATCCTGGGCGAGGCGCTGGAGCTGCCGCGCGACCAGCAACAGGCCTACATCGCCCGCCACGCCGGCGACACCCAGGAGCTGCGCGAGCTGCAGTCGCTGCGCGACGCGGACCAGGCCGCCGGCGCCGGCAACCTGCTGGACGCCGGCCCCAGTTCGTTCATGATGGAAGAGGCGGTGCAGGCGCGGTTCGAAGCCGACTGGGTCGGGCGCGAGGTGGGCGGCTACCGCCTGCTCGCGCTGATCGCCCGCGGCGGCATGGGCCAGGTCTACCGCGCCGCGCCGCTGGGCGCGGCGGACGCGCCGCAGGTGGCCGTCAAATTCATGCGCGACGGCCTGGTGGATGCGGCCATGGAGCAGCGCTTCGCGGCCGAGCGCCAACTGCTGGCGCGGCTGGACCACCCCAACCTGGCCCGGCTGCTGGACAGCGGCATCGCCGAGGGCCGGCCTTATTTCGTGATGGAGCTGGTGGCCGGCGAGCCGATCGATGCCTATTGCGGGCGGCACGCGCTCGGGCTTGCGCAGCGCCTGGCGCTTTTCCGCACGCTGTGCGAGGTGGTGCACTACGCGCACGGGCAGGGCGTCGTGCACCGCGACTTGAAGCCCGCCAACGTCCTCGTCACCGCGCAGGGTGAAATCAAGCTTGTCGATTTCGGCATCGCCAAGGACATCGGCGACCCCGCCCAGACGGGCACAGCCACCGCGATGCGCGTCATGACGCTGTCCTGCGCCAGCCCCGAGCAGGTGCGCGGCCAGCCCATCACGCCGGCCAGCGACATCTACTCCCTGGGCGTGCTGCTCTACAACCTGCTGACCGGCCGCAGCCCCTACCGGCTGGCCGCGGCTGGCGACGACCTGGACGTGCGCAAGGCCATCTGCGAGACCAAGCCGCCGCGGCCGAGCCGGATGGTGGCCGGCGACGCGCGCGCCGCGCTGCGCGGCGACCTGGACGCAGTGGTGATGGCGGCGCTGGAGAAGGCGCCGGGCCGGCGTTACGCCAGCGCCCGCGAATTTGGGGAGGACGTGGGCCGCTACCTTGGCCGCCTGCCGGTCCACGCGCGCTGGGGCTGGGTCTACCGGGCCGTCGGGTTCGCGCGTCGCCGCCGCGTGCTGGCGGCGGCGGCTCTGGCCGCCGGGGCGCTGGCAGCGGCTGGGCTGGCGGTGGCGCTGCATTCGTGGTCGCAGGCGGTGAGGCAGGTCGAACTCGCGCGCCAGCAGTTGGCCGGCCTGCAGGAGGAAATCGGCGCCGCGCTCGAATCGCAGGACCGCTTGCAGCAGGCCCCGCCCCCGCCAGGTGTGGCGCCGGCGGACGGTCCAAGGCTGCAAGCCTGGCTGTCCCGCCTGGACCGGCTGGGCGCCCACGGGCCTCGCGAGGCCGGGTTCGACGCCGGCTTGGGATCGGCTTACCTGCGGATCGCGCGCATGCAGGGCGGGCCCGACGGCGCCCATCTGGCCGACGATGCGGCCGCCTCGCGCAGCTACGAGGCGGCCCTCACGGCGCTCGACCGCGCATGGCTGGAAGGAGGGCCTGCCGCCGAATCCCGAGCCATCCGCGCAGCCCGCGTGCAGGCGCGCGGCGGGTGGGCGCGGTTGCTCGCGGCGCAAGGGCTCACCCAGGAAGCCCGCGCCATGGCCGTCCAGGCCGTGGCCGAGGCGCGTGAGCTGGAGCGTCTTGAGGCCGGCGGCAGCTCGGAGGGCCGCCGCTTGGCGGCCGCCGCGCAGCTGGACCTGGCCGAGGCGTTGGACGCCGGCGGTTCCGACCCGCAGGCGGGCGAGGCGCTGGAGTCCGCCCTGGCGCTGCTGCAGGCCCTGCGCAAGGACGATCCGGCCGATCTGGCCGCGGCGGAGCTGCTGGCCCGGGCGCATGTGCAACTGGCGCGCCATCTGCTGTCGTTCGACGTGGAAGAGGCGAACAGCGCGTCGCGCGCCACTTCCGAATTTCTGGAGGGCGCCGCGGTGCTGGACGCGCTGTCGCGAGGGCATCCGCGAGTCCTGCGCTGGGCGGTGGACCTGGCGGTGGCGCAAAGCGGGGCGGGCCAGGCGCTGCTGCTGGAACGGCAGCCCGCCCAAGCCGTCGACAGCAGTCAGCGGGCCCGGGATTCCCTGCAGGCGCTACACCGCGCGGTGCCCGGCCTGCCGTCGGTGCGGCAGCGTTTCGCCGAGGCGTCCCAGTCGCTGGCGAAAGTGCTGTTGACATCGGGATCCCCGGGCATGCTCGACGCGGCCGTCGAAGCGGCCGCGGACGCCGCCGAGGCCTTCGAGTCGCTGGAGCGAGCGCGGCCCGGCGACCTCGCCAGCCAGTTGCGCCACGCGCAGGCGCGCTACGACCTCGGCCAAGCCTTGATGGCCCGCGCGCCGGTGTCGCGGGCGGGCGATGGGCAGGCCATCCCCGGCGACTGGCTGGCGGCCTGCGAGCAATTCCGCCTCAGCCTCGACAAGTTGGCCCCGTTCGACGGCAAGCGGCCCGGCGAAGCCCTCGCGCCGGACGCCACCCGCATCATCGAGATGCAGCAGGTGTTGCGCACGTGCCCGAAAGCCTGAAAGGCCGGGCCGCCATGCCCCGCCTCGCCGCGGTCCTGCGCGCCCTGGCGCTGGCCGGGTTGATGCTGGGCTGCGCAGCGCCGCGCGCGCAGTCCACACCCTCGCCCGAACCTGCGGCGGACGCCCCGCCCCTGGGGACTGGGGCAGGCGCCTCCCGGCAAGCCTGGGCGGCGGCTGCGGGGCTGTCGCGCGGCATCAACCTGGCGGTCTTCGCGGCGCCGCGCGAAGGCGACTGGGGCCTGCGCATGGACGACCGGTGGATCGACACGCTGGCCAAGGCGGGTTTCCGCAGCGTGCGCCTGTCGGTGCGATGGAGCAACCATGCGTCGCCCGGCGCCGACGCTGCGCTCGACGACGCCTTCGCGCGGCGCATCGACCGGGTGGTGGACGCGCTGCTCGCCCGCGACCTGCGCGTCGTCGTCAACATGAGTTTCTACAGCCAGCTCCATGGCGCGCCGCCCGAGCCCGGTGAAGCGCGCGTGTCGCCGCGAGCCGTGCGCCCCCGGTTCGTGAACATCTGGAGGCAGCTGGCCAGGCGCTATGCCGACCGCCCGGACCGCTTGCTGTTCGAGCTGTACAACGTGCCCCGGGGGACGGCGGGCGAGTGGAACGAACTGGCCGCCGACGCCTTGGCCGCCATCCGGCAGGTCAGCCCCCGGCGGCTGGTCGTCGTCGGCGCACTGTTCAACGACGCGGCGCAACTGGCGCATCTGTCGCTGCCGCGCGACCCCCACCTCATCGTCGCCATCCACAACCGCGAGCCGCGGCAATTCACCAACCAGGGATCGCCCTGGGTCCCGGGATCCGACAAGTGGCTCGGCACGCCCTGCTGCGACGACCAGCAGCGCCAGGCCCTGGCGCTGAACCTGGACCTTGCCAAGGCGTGGTCGGACAGCACCCGCTACCCGGTCTGGCTGGGTTCCTTCGGTGCGGCCAGCACGGCGCCGATGCAGGCGCGGGCCCACTACCTGCGCGCGATGCGCGACGCTGCCGAGGCGCGGGGCATCCCCTGGGCGCACGCGGATTTCGCCGCCAACTTCAACGTGCGCGATCCGCCCTTGGACTCCGGCATCTACGATGTCGTGAGGCGCAGGTGGCATCCGTCGCTGCTCGACGCCTTGCTGGGTCCCTGACCTTCCGGAATCCCCCGCGCATGCGCCGCCTGACCTCGCCGCCACGCTCTGCCGTCTTTTTCCTCTGCTTCGCGGCGCTGCTCGCCACGGTGGCGGTGCACGCCCAGGCGTCGCCGCCGGGCGCGCCGCCCGGCGCGTCGCGGCAGGCATGGGCGGCAGCGGCGGCGCTGTCGCGGGGGATCGCGATCGGGATCCCGCAGGCGCTGGGGGAGGGGCAGGGCCTGGACGCTGGAAGGACGGCGGCCATAGTCTCCAGGGCGGGGTTCCGCAGCGCGCGCCTGGCGGTGCGGATGCCCTGGCTTGCCCCCGAGCCACCCGATGAGGCGGCGGTGAGGGACCGCCTCGGCCGCCTGGACGAAACCATCGACGCCTTCCTCGCGCGTGGCGTGCTCGTGGTGCTGGACCTGCGTGCCGAAGAACCGCAGGCCGCGGTGCGGGGTGCCGGCACGGCCGAGGCGCGTCGCCGCCGCTTGGGCGAACTCTGGCGGCAGCTGGCGACGCGCTACGCCGGCCGGCCGCAGCGTTTGCTTTTCGAAGTGTCTTTCGATGTCGACGCCTCCGCGTCCGAGAAGAATGAGCTGCTCGCCCGTGTCGTGAAAGGCATCCGCGGCAGCGACCCGCGGCGGGTGCTGGTCGTCGGATGGGCCGATGCGATCGACCTGCCCCGCCTTTCGCTCCCCGCCGGCGACCCCCATTTGATCGTCGGCGTCGGCAACGCCGAGCCGGAGCGCTTCACCCGGCAAGGCGTGCCGTGGCTGCCCGAGTCCGAGAAGTGGCGCGGAACCTCCTGTTGCAGCCCCCAGGAACGGCAACTGATGGCGTTGCCGCTGGACCTGGCCAAGACCTGGTCGGCCGACCACCGCTACCCCGTCTGGCTGGCGGAGTTCATGTCGCACAAGGACATCCCGGTGGACTTGCGGGCCCGGCACGCCCGCTTCATGCGACAAGCCGCGGAGGAGCGGGGCTTGTCGTGGGCCTACGGTGATTTCTCGTCCGACTTCGGCGCCTATGACCCCGTCGCGGGTTCCTGGCGGGCGCCGCTGCTGCAGGCCTTGCTAGGCCGCTGAGTGAGAGCGCCGGCCCGCGTGCCCGGCCCTCGCTTTTCCCCGCGATTTTGTTTCTGATTGAAACGGCGTGAGCTTTCTATCCCGCACCCTGCGCTCATTCCACGGAGCGATGCCGTGGCAGAACGGACCCGCTCGGTTCGCAGGACGCGCGACCGCGCCGTCCCGCCGCCGCTTGAGGCGTTTTTTCACACAAGACAAGGTGAGGGATTCGATGAACAGGAAAGTCAAATTCGCGACGACCGCGGTGGCCGAGGCGGTCGCGGTGCTGGCCTTGGCCGCCTGCGGCGGCGGCGGCGTCGATGGCCCGGCCACAGTGGCCGAGGCGGGCGGCGATTCGATCAAGCAGGCGCAGGCCGCGGGCGACGCGCCTAATGTGGTGGTGCGCGCCTGGGGCAGCCTGGCAGGCAATGTGGGCCCGGTGATGCAACTCCGGGTGAACGGCACGGTGGTGGGCAGCGTCGAAGTGCGCGCCCGGGCCTACGAGAACTACAGCTTCTCCGTGCCGGCGATCGCCGCCGGCGCCAAGGTCGACCTGGTCTTCAACAACGACGGCGGCGGCAACGGCGAAGACCGCAACCTGTTCGTCGAGTCGGTCACGATCAATGGCGCGACGACCGCCTCCACCGCCGCCGGCGTGACCTTCGACCGCGGCCCCAACGCCCAGGCCTTCGACGGCCGGGACGTGCTGCCGGGCCTGGCCACGCTTTGGTGGAACGGCGCCCTGCGCTTCACCGCCAGTGCCGGCCCGGTGGCGGCGGCTTCCAGGCTGAGCCCGGCTTGCGCCGCCTTCTACGCCTCCAATCCCGGCTTCGCGTTGAACACCGACCGCACGGCGCTCAGCGCCGTGGCCATGAACAAGCCCAACAAGAACGCCACTTTCTCCGAGCCCAACTTCAAGACCTGCGTCACGCGGGCGACCGACCACAACGCCGACGGCCTGGCCGGCTACGCGCGCACCGAATACTCGCGCCGCCAGGTGTTCAACGCCGACAACACCCGGCAGCTGGTCCTGTCCCTGGACGGTTATTTCCACCTCTACGACGCCGACACCCACGCGCTGGTGAAGAAATTCCCGAGTTACGGCGTGGACCCCGAGATCCAGTGGCATCCGACGAACCCGGACCTGTTCTATTACGCCCCCTCGCAGGGCAGCGAGATGGCGCTGCGTGAAATGAATGTCGCGACGGGCGTGTCGCGCGTGGTCGGCGACTTCAAGGCGCGGGTGAACGCGCTGTTCTCCGCCCCTCACGGGATCACCGCGACCAATGTCTACACCCGCTCCGAAGGCTCGCCCTCCAAGGACGGGCGCTACTGGTGCTTCATGGTCCGCGACGCCGCCCACTCGGTGAACGGCAACTGGCGTTACCTGGGCGTGTTCACCTGGGACCGCGAC
>CBJNAE010000122.1:0-10713 GCA_966433995.1 uncultured Ideonella sp.
AGGTGGGGCTGAGCGAGACGCAGGCGAACTACGTGCAGGTGCTGGGCGGCCTGGGCGTGGGCGCGGCGCACAGCGGCGGCAAGGCGGTGGTGTCCAAGGTGCAGGAGGCGCGCGAAGCCAGGAGCAATAACGCGGGGATGACCGCGGCGGTGGCCGCGTCGCGGGATGAAGCCGACATCGGACTCGTGCAAGACCCGCACGCGATGCACGTCAGCCATGCGCGCTTGCTCGAAGGTGTCGGCGCCGACGCGGGCCAGGCGGTCCGTCCGGCCTACGTCGGGCGGCCCCGCGGCATCCGCCTGCACCCCGGCGACATGAGCGGCGTGCGGCCTTCGGCGGCGCAGCTCAAGCAGATCCAGGACATCCTCGGCCCGTCGCCCGACGGCTCTTTCACGGCCTGGGGCTGGCGCCGCTTCGCGCCGCCTGCGCTGCAGCCCGACAAGGTGCCGCGCGTGTTCATCGTGGCGACCGACCGCTCGGCGATGAAGAACGGCCGCCCGCTGAAGCTCGGCGGCGGCATGCAGGTGCACACGCGTCAGGCCGACGCGGTCGTGTCCGCCGCCAAGGTGTCGGCCGCCTCCGAGGGCGGCCACGCCTTCGTCTACGCGGTGCAGGCCCACAGCCGCCAATTGCCGGCGCAGGTGCGGCGCGGCTTTTTCCCCCACGATGCGCTGGTGGGCGCGGTGGCGGTGGACTCGGCCGGCGGCGTGTTCGCGCGCAGCTGGGCCAACCGGCGGCATTCCGATCTCATCCCCCGGCCGGGCCAGGCCTTCCGCAAGCCGTTGCAGCCTTTGACGAAGAAGAACGCTTTGAAGCTGGCCGCGTTGCATTTGGGCATCGACGCCAGCGCCTCGGCGGCCGCTTTCGGGGCGGCGCACGCGATGGGCTGGTCGACGCCGGGCATCACCGCGGCGGCCCTGACCGCGGCCGGCGCTTCCGCCTACCGACGCATCATTCCGGCGCTGCAGGTCCAGGCCCAGCACCGCATGACACGCGCCAACACCGCACTGCTGAGCATGCTCGACCGCGGTGCGGTGGCCACGCCCGAGGTCGGCCCGCTCAACCTGGAGCTGCGCTACCGCAAGATCCTCGTCGGCGCGCGCGACAAGGCGGGCGCTCCCGCTGGCGACAACGGCGTGCCGATGGCGCGGCGCCTGCGCTACGACGAAGCGATCGATGCGCTCAAGACCGACCCGGGGGATGCGGCCGCGCTGGCCACGCTGAAGGCCGCGGGCGTTGACCTGTACCGCGGGCAGGTCGATGGCGCTGTGCGACGCGCGGCCGGCATGCTCGGGCCCCGGGCCCGCCGCGAGCTGGGCGACGCGCTGCGCAGCATCCGCGAGTCGGACGACCCCGCGAGGGCCTCCGCGAAAGACTGGGCGGTGCTCGAAAACGCGCTGCTGGATGACATGGTCACCCGCCACTCCGGTGCATCGGCGCTGAGGTACGGCCTGAAGCCCAGCGGCGACTACCGGCTGGCCGCCGAAGTGCTGCGCCGCAACTCCGCCGACGCCGGCGCCCGCGCCCTGGTCAAGGGGGCCGCCGGCAACACCTTCCGCATCGATTCGCCGATGGGTTTGGCCACCACGCTGCTGCAGGCGTTGAGCTATGGTGTCTCGCGCGAGCACGGCGTCTCGGGCTGGACCGCCGCGGACGCGCCACGGACCGTCTACGGCGAGGCCTACAACACCGGCGCCCACGCGGCCAAGACGCCGCGCGGTGCGGAAGAGCTGCTTCGCCTGGACGTCGGCCGCTCCCTCTCCCCGCCCAGTGCCTACAAGCCCAGCCTCGGCACGCGGCGGCTGCTGTTGAGCCCGGACCCGCGCGATTGGCCGCTCGTCGAGCACGAAGGCGGCATGCCCAAGCCGGCTTTCCTGGACGGCCGCCTACAGCTCGGCACCGGCCGCATGGGCGAGTGGCTGTACGCGTCCTCATCGGTGTTCGACATCCTGGCCGGGCTCGACGCGCTGGCTTCACGCCGCTACCCTGAAGCGGCCCTGCGCCTGGGCAGCGGCCTGGGCCAGGCCATGGTCGCCCGCGGCTTCCACAAGGACAACATCAATGCCTATCGCAAAACGCGCGGCATGGGCGGCGTGCAATACGTCAGCCCCTGGTTCCGTTCCTTCGCCGACCTGCCCAGGCAAGGTGCCGTGGTCGTCAGGGGCCTGCCACCGGCCTCGCTGATGCTGGTGGGCGCGGGCGGTGTGCTGGCCACCCATCTCGTGTCCGCGGCCTTGCCGGACGCGCCTGCCGCCAACGGCGGCGCCGGCCCCGCGGACGGGCGTTCCAGGCCGAACGCGCCGTGGCAGCCGCCGCTCGCCGGCCAGGCGCCCGACGCCTTGTCGCTTCCGATGCAGCGGCCCGACCTGCCCGCCGCCGACTTCGTCTTCGCCGACGCGCGCCGCGCCGACACCGCGACGCTGGAGGGCATCGCCTACGGCCACCGCGCGCGGCTGCCGGACCAGCCGGCCCTGGCGGAGGCAGCCGGGCGGGGCGAGGACGCGGTGCGGCGAGAGGCCTTGCGGCAACTGGTGCAGATCAATCCGCTGCGGGCTTTCGACCTGGACCGCGCCGACGGTACCGTGGCGTCCAAGCCTCTGGGTGATCCGGATTTCCTGCGCGAAGGATGGGCGGTGGCGGTGGGGCGGCGCTGAGCCGCGACCGGGCGATTCGCACGGTATTCCGGTCCCATGGGGACTCCGTTTGGATTTCCCCTGGAAAGACACTGTATATCCACAGGTTTGTCCACACCCCCGGGTGGGTGGTGCGCCTATCATCCTTCGATGGCAGCACGCTTTTCTTCCCCCCGTTTCCCCCTTTCCCACAACGACATTTCACGCGACGGCGGCGACGACGAAGTCGCCCGGCTGCGCGTGCCGCCGCATTCGATCGAGGCCGAGCAAAGCGTGCTCGGCGGTCTGCTGCTGGACAACAGCGCCTGGGACCGCGCCGGCGACCTGCTCGTCGACAGCGACTTCTACCGCGCCGAGCACCGCGACATCTACGCCGCGATCGCCGGGCTGATCAACGGCGCCAAGCCGGCCGACGTGATTACCGTCTACGAGCAGCTGCAGGGCCTGGGCAAGGCCGAGGAGTGCGGCGGCCTCGTCTACCTGAACGCCCTGGCGCAGAGCGTGCCGAGCGCGGCCAACCTGCGGCGCTATTCGGAGATCGTGCGCGAGCGTGCGGTGCTGCGCAAGCTGATCGCCGCCAGCGACGAGATCGCCACCGCCGCCTTCAACCCCGGCGGCCGGCCGGTCGACCAGGTGCTCGACGAGGCCGAGGGCAAGATCTTCCGCATCGGCGAGGAGGGCTCCAAGTCCAAACAGGGCTTCCAGAGCATGGACAGCCTGGTGGTGCAGCTGCTCGACCGCGTGACCGAGCTGCACGAGAACGGCGCCGAGGACGTCACCGGCGTGCGCACCGGCTATGTGGACCTGGACCGCATGACCGCCGGCTTCCAGCCCGGCGACCTCGTCATCCTGGCCGCGCGCCCGTCCATGGGCAAGACCGCGCTGGCGCTGAACATCGCCGAGCACGTGGCGGTGAACGAAGAGTTGCCGGTGGTGGTGTTCTCGATGGAAATGGGCGCGGCCCAGCTGGCCTTGCGGCTGGTGGGCTCGCTCGGCCGCATCGACCAGGGGCACTTGCGCACCGGCCGCCTGGACGACGACGAATGGGGCCGCTTGTCCGAGGCGGTCGAGCGGCTGGGCAAGGTCAACATGTTCATCGACGAGACCGCCGCGCTGTCGCCCAATGAAGTGCGCGCCCGCGCCCGCCGCCAGGCGCGGCAGTGCGGCCAACTCGGCCTGATCGTCGTCGACTACCTGCAGCTGATGAGCGGCAGCGGCGGCGGCAGCGAAGAAAACCGCGCCACGGTGATCGGCGAGATCTCGCGCGGCCTGAAATCGCTGGCCAAGGAACTGAAGTGCCCGGTGATCGCGCTGTCGCAGCTCAACCGCAGCGTCGAGCAGCGCACCGACAAGCGCCCGATGATGAGCGACTTGCGCGAGTCGGGCGCCATCGAGCAGGACGCGGACGTGATCATGTTCATCTACCGCGACGACTACTACAACAAGATCGACGGCCCCACCCCCAGCAAGGAGCCCAACATCGCCGAGGTCATCATCGCCAAGCAGCGCAACGGCCCCACCGGCACGGTGAAGCTGTTCTTCAACAAGCCGCACACCAAGTTCGACAACCTGGCGCCGGGGTACGCGTCGGGCGAAGACCTGTATTGAAGCAGCCACCATCGTTCGGGTCGAGCTGTCGAAGCCACCCGCCGCCGTCCGGGATGAGCCCTTCGACAAGCTCAGGGCGAACGGAAAGATGAGGCGAGCTGAAATTCAGGTCTTGCACCACGCTCGCCTCGACCGTTCGGGTTGGGCTCGTCAAAGCTACACCCCACCGTTCGGGCTGAGCTTGTCGAAGCCCTTGTTACAGCAGTGCCCCGACAAACCGCAGCGGTCAAGGCCCTTCGACAGGCTCAGGGCGAACGGGAAGAGGAGCCAGGCAGGCCCGGGATCTTGAACCCCAGCGCCTTCATCGCCCCCGTCAGCGTCTGCTTGGCGCCCCAGTAGTCCGCCCAGGGGTCTTCGGTCTGGAGCGACAGCCGTTCCCGCGCGTCCGCGATCGTCCACTGCGCCGAGCTTTTCAGCGCATCCAGCTCGTCCCACGACACCGGCATCGACACGCCCAGGCCTGGCCGGGCGCGGGCGGAGAAGGCGGCCACCGTGGTGGCGCCGTGGCCGTTGCGCAGGTAGTCGATGAAGAGCTTGCCGACGCGGTTGGCCGGGCCGCTCTTGGCGACGAAGCGCGACGGGATGGCCCGCGCCATGTGTTCGACGATGGCTTTGGAGAATGCCTTGACCGTGGCGGCATCGCGCCGCGGCGCCAGCGGCACCACCACATGCAGGCCTTTCCCGCCGGAGGTCTTCAGCCACGACTTCAACCCCAGGTCGCCGAGGAAGCCGCGCACCAGCACCGCCGCCTCCCGGACCTGCGGCCAAGCGGTGCCTTCGCCCGGGTCCAGGTCGAAGACCATGCGGTCGGGCTTGCCGATGTGGCGCGCCAGCGCGCCCCAGGTGTGGAACTCGAAGACATTCATCTGCGCCGCGCCCACCAGGGCTTCGGCGGAGGCGATTTCCAGCAAGGCTTCATGGCCGGGGTCGAGGGCGGGGTCGAGCAGCTTGACGCCGGGGATCTCGGTCTTCTCCGCATGCTTCTGGAAAAAGAGGTGGCCTTTGATGCCCTGCGGCGCGCGCATCAGCGCGCAAGGGCGGCCTTTCAAGTGGGGCAGCATCCATTCGGCGACGGATTCGTAATAACGCACGAGGTCGCGCTTGGTGGCGCCGGTGGTGGGGTCGACCACACGTTCGCCGTGGGTGATGGCGATGCGGCCGGCGGCTTCGGCTTGCGCCGGGGCCTTGGCTTTGCGCGCGGCGGCTGGCGCGGCGGCTGGCGCGGCGGCTGCGGCCACGTCGGCGGGTGTCGCGCTGGTCTCGCGCACCACCTCATTGGCCGGCTTGTCGGCGCGCAATGCGACATAGGACGCGTGGCGCAGCTGCCCGTCGGGCGTCCAACCCGCGAAGGCGACTTCGGCCACGAGGCGCGGCTCGACCCAATGGATGGCCTCGGCTTTGCGCTTGGTCCAGCGGCCGGCCTGCAGCTTCTTCTCTTCGCCCGGCGGGAAGGGCGGGGAGGCGGTGGTGGTTTTCGACAGCTGTTTGAGCAGCTTGGCCGCCTCGGCCGAACTCCATCCGGTGCCGACGCCGCCCACCGGCAGCAGCGCGCCGCGGCGGCGCTCGTGCACGCCGAGCAGCAGGCTGCCGATGCGCGCCGTGCCGTCGCTGCGGTCGGTGTAGCCGCAGACCACGAACTCCTGGCGTTGCTGGCATTTGAGCTTGAGCCAGTCTTCGCCGCGCCCGCCGGTGTAGGCCGAATCGGCCCGCTTGGCCATCACGCCTTCCAGGTTCATCCTGCAGGCCGCCGCGAGGATCTCGCCGGCGTCGGCGTCCAGGCTTTCGCTGAACCGCAACAGCCCGCCCTCGGGCGCCCGCTCGTCGAGCATCGCCTTGAGCAGGCCGCGCCGTCCGGAAAGCGGCTGGCCGCGCAGGTCGTGCCCCTCGAAGAAGGGCAGATCGAAGAGGAAGTAGACGATGCGCGGGTTCGGCGCCGAGCGTTCGAAGGCGTTCTGCAGCGCGTTGAAGTCCGGCAGGCCGTTCTCGCCGTGCAGCACGATCTCGCCGTCCAGCCAGGCGGACTTCAAGTCCAGCCGCTCCAGCGCTTGCTTCAACTTCGGCAGCTTGGCCGACCAATCGTGGCCGCCGCGGGTGATCAGCGCGGCCCGGCCCTTGGCGTCGATGCGGGCCAGCACGCGGTATCCGTCGTACTTGCTTTCGAAGATCCAGGGGCCGGCGGAGGCGGGCGGCAGGCCGCTGACCAGGGTGGCCAGCTGGGGCGAGATGGTTTCAGGCAATTTCGCTTTGGCGGCGCCGCCGGGCATGCCGATGGCTGCCGTGCCCTGGGGCGCTTGCTTCTTGGGCGCGCGCGCGCCGGCCGTTTTCTTCGCCGCGGCTGGCTTGGCGATCACGCTGTCGGGAAAGTCTTTGACGATGTCGACTTCGCTTTTCGCCCGCGCGAACTCGTCGCGTTTCTTGAACAGCAGCCAGGGTTGCTGCCGGTCGCCGTCTTTTTTGGCGAGCCGGACCAGCTCCCACCGGCCTTCCAGTTTTTCGCCGTGCAAATCGAACTCCAGCTTGCCCTGGGCCAGGCCATGGCGCGGGTCGCCCACCGGTTCCCAGTGACCGCGGTCCCAGACGATCACCTGGCCGGCGCCGTATTGGCCGGGCGGTATCGTGCCTTCGAAGCCGCCGTAGGACAGGGGGTGGTCTTCCACCTGCACCGCCAGGCGTTTGTCGGCCGGGTCCAGGCTCGGCCCCTTGGGAACGGCCCACGAAAGGAGCACGCCGCCGAACTCCAGCCGGAAGTCGTAGTGCAGGCGCGAGGCGGCATGCTTCTGCACGACGAAGGACAGTTCATCGCTGGAATCGGCGCGCTCGCCGCGCGGCTCCGAGGTGACCGAGAAATCGCGCTTGGCCCAGTAGGGGTTGAGGGGGTGGACGGCTGTGCTGGGCATGGCTTCGGGATTCTTGCGGTCGGGACACTGGCCGAAACAGGATCGACTCGCACAGCCCCCTCACCCCAACCCTCTCCCCCGTGCCCGGGGGCGAGGGAGTGAAGGCCCCCTCTCCCGCTCGCGGGAGAGGGTTGGGGGTGAGGGTGGTTGCGGCTTGCCTACCGTTTCATGGCCTTCAAGCCCGCTTGCGTGCGGTGGCGGTTTTCTTCGGTGCCGCGGTTTTGCGGGCCGGTTTCTCCTCCTGGACTGCGGTGCTTCCAGCCGATGCCTTGCCCCGCCGGTTGAGGCTCTGTCTGAGCAAAGCGGTCAGGTCGACCACGTTGCCAGCAGAGCCCGCGTCGGCGCCGGGCTCCTCCATCGGCTCCACCTTCTCGGTGGCCCCGGCCTCCACCCGCTTGGCCACCAGCGCATGGATGGCTTGGGTGAACTGGTCGGCGTGCTCGTTGGGCTTCCAGGCTTCGGTCATTTCGCCGATCAGCTGCCGGGCCATCTTCATCTCGGCGTCCTTGAGCGATTTGCCGCCTTCGGCCGGCAGCTTGAGGTCGGTCCAGGGACGGATGTCTGCCGCCCAGCGCAGCGTGTTGAGCATCAGCGCGGCGCCGCTCGGGATGAGGGCCGACAGGTACTCCTTGGTGTGCAGCACGACCCGCGCGATGCCGATCACGCCCTCGGCCAGCATGGCCTCGCGCAGCAGCGCGTACACCTTTTCGCCCTTGGCGACCGGTTCGAGGTAATAGGGCCTGTCCAGCATCACGAAGGGGATCTCCGACGCGTGGACAAAAGACTGGATCTCGATCGTCTGCGTGGTCTTCGGGTAGGCGGCCTTGATCTCTTCGTCGCTGAGCACGACGTAGTCGCCGCCCTCCACCTTGACGCCCTTGACGATGTTTTCTTTCTTGATTTCGGCGCCGGTGCGCTTGTTGATGCGCTTGTAGCCCACCGGGTCCATGCTGCGTTTGTCGAGCCAGTCGAAATCGACGCCGCTCTCGGACGATGCCGGGTACAGGGCCACCGGCACGTGCACCAGCCCGAAATCGATCGCGCCTTTCCAGATGGCGTGCGGCATGGAGGTCGGGGCCTGCGGTTGCGTTCCGGTTCAGCGCTTCAGGCCGAACCGTGGTGGTGGTGGCGGTGGCCGGTCAGGGAAGACTCGTCCACCTGCAGCGCCGACAGCGCCCTCTCCAGCGGCACCATCTCTTCCGCAATGCGGTCGATGCGTTCGCTGTCCCATACGGGCGAGGCGTAAGCGGCGTCCAGCTCGTTGCGCAGGCATTCGTATCGGCCGTGCAATTCATCCATTTTCATGGCGACTTCTCCAATCCGTTGGCGTGGATGACGAGGAAGAACCTCACTGCACACAGTCTGGCAAGTCATGTGCCTGTGCGGTGCCGGCGTGGGTAACGAATGTGTCCTCGCGTTTCGGTGCTGGGGCGCACGTCGATGGTGCAGTGCCGCAAAAAATCAGCGCCGGCAAAAGCAAAGCCGCCCATGGCACGCCCGCTCCGGGCGATCGACCGCCCCCTGCCGTTACAGCTTGCTTACTCGTCGGCGGCGCGACGAGCGCCGCGTTTTCCCTTTTTTTCTCACCGCTTTGCCTGTCGCAAATCGGGAGCGCGGGGCAGGGCCTGCTGCTTCGGCAACGGCAAAGGCGGGGAAGGGGGAATTCCGCGCCGCCCCGGCGCATGCCGGGCCGGCTTGCGCCTTCAGCCCGCGGGCTGTTTGGCGCGCCAGGCGGCGATGCAGGCCATGAGTTCCGTCGGGTCGACCGGCTTGGTGAAGTGGCGGTCGAAACCGGCCGCCAGCGCGCGGCGCTGGTCTTCGGGCTGGCCCCAGCCGGTGACGGCCAGGATCAGCATGCCGGCGCCCCAGGGCTGGTGCCGCAGTTGCCGCGCCAGTTCGTGGCCGTCCATGCCCGGCATGCCGATGTCCAGCACCGCCACCCGCGGCTTGAGTGTCTCGGCCATCGACAGGGCGCTCACGCCGTTGGCGGCCACGTGGACCTCGTAGCCTTCCAGGCCGAGCAACAGGCCGAGGCTTTCGGCGGCATCGGCGTTGTCGTCGGCGATCAGCAGGCGCATGCCCGGCGAGCCGGCCGGGTTGT
This sequence comes from uncultured Ideonella sp., assembly GCA_966433995.1. Taxonomy (GTDB): domain Bacteria; phylum Pseudomonadota; class Gammaproteobacteria; order Burkholderiales; family Burkholderiaceae_C; genus JANPCX01. Next base: position 9,240 of record CBJNAE010000122.1, read on the forward strand.
CTTGGGAGGGAGGGTCTTGTTCCGGGTTCGGCATGGCATGGGTTTCCGCGAGCGCAGCCGGCAGTATGACGGTGAAGGTGGAACCCGAGCCGGGACCAGGGCTTGAGGCCACCAGCCGCCCACCATGCAGTTCGATCAGCCCGCGAGACAGCGCCAGGCCGATGCCCAGCCCGCCCAGCGACCGGTCGGTGCTGCCGCGCAGCTGCGAGAACATGTTGAACACCCGGGCGATGTCTTCCTCGGCGATGCCGATGCCTTCGTCGCGCACATCGATGACCAGGCCCTGTCGCGCATCGGCACGGGCGGCTAGCCACACGCGGCCGCCCTGGTCGGAATATTTGGCGGCGTTGAGCAGCAGGTTGCTCAGCACCTGGGACAGACGTAGCGAATCCACCTGGACGCGGATGTCGGGTTCCGGCCAGTCCAGCACCAGCTGGTGTTTCTTGGCCGCCAGCAGGGGCTGGGCGGTCTCGACGGCGGTGTCCAGGATGTCGCGCAGCGGCCGGCTCTCGATCTGCAGCTCCAGGCGGCCCGAGGTGATGCGCGAGACGTCGAGCAGGTCGTCCAGCAACCGGGCCATGTGGCGCACCTGCCGGGTGATGATGTCGCGGCAGGACGCCAGGTCGGCAGGCGTCATCTCGGGGCGGCCCAACGCGTGCGCCGCGCTGCGGATCGGGGCCAGGGGGTTGCGCAGCTCGTGCGCCAGGATGGCCAGGAATTTGTCCTTGCGCCGGTCGGCCGATTGCAGGGCCTCGGCGGTCTTGCGGGCCTGCGTCACGTCAATGTGCACGCCCACCCATTCGCGCACCGCGCCGTCGGCCCCCAGCACCGGCACGGCGCGCACCGCGTAGCGCCGCCATTGGCCGTCCTGGCCGCGCACCCGGTGCTCGAAGACGAAGTCGAGCTTGCCGGCCACCGCGTCCTGCCAGGCGGTCAGCGTGCCCGCGACGTCGTCGGGGTGCAGTGCCCTGAGCCAGCCGAGGCCGGCATATTCGGAGGGCGACTGGCCGGTGATCTGCGCCCAGCCCGGCTGCTCGCCCTGCATGTCGCCCTGGGCGTTGCTCGTCCACATGACGCCGACGGCGCCCACCGCGGCACGGAAGCGCTGTTCGCTTTGCTTCAGGGCCTCCTCGGCGAGCTTGTAGCGGCTGATGTCGCGGCACAGCAGGGCCAGCCCGCCCGGCACGGGGTAGGCGCGCAGGTCGAGCCAGAGGTCCTGGCCGCCCCACACGTAGTGGTGTTCCAGCTGGCGCGGCTCGCGGCGCGCCATCGCCTCTTTGAGCGCGGCCTCGATCGGCGTGCCGACCGCGCCCGGCCAGGCCTCCCAATGCGTGCGGCCGACGATCTCGGCCTCGGTCCGGCCGTCCAGCCGCAGCGCCGCCTGGTTGATCTGCACCACGCGGAAGGACTTGTCGAGCACGACCAGGCCTTCGCCCATGGCGTCCAGCAGCGTGGTGTAGCGCTGATGGCTGGC
>CBJNAE010000123.1:0-10708 GCA_966433995.1 uncultured Ideonella sp.
CCGCCGGCCCGAAGTCCCCGCACTCCCGCCGCGTCGACGCGGACTGCTCCACCAGCCAGTCGCGCAGCGACGCCAGCGCCGGGTCGCCCCGCCCGCGCCGCGGGTGGACGAAGTGGTAGCCGGCGGTGTGGGCGTGGTCCAGCGCCAGCGGGTTGACCAGCAGCCCGCGCGCCAACTCCTCGCGCACCCAGACCTTGGGCACCAGCGCCAGGCCCAAACCGAAGACGGCGGCGTTGATCAGCGTGGAATAGAACTCGTGCCGCGTCATGTGCGCCGGCGGCGGCGCGTCCAGGCCATGGGCGGCGCAGAACGACGCCCAGGCCTGCGGCGCCTCGATGTGCATCAGCTTCGGGAAGCGCGCCAGGTCGGCCGCGCCGAGGATGTCGCCGTGGCGCTGCAGCAGCACGGGCGCGGCCACCAGCACCAGGCGGCGGCCGAAGAGGTAGTCCGCGGAGAACCCCGGCCGCAAAGGCCCGGTGGCGCAGAAGTCGCCGTCGGGCTCGACGCGTTCCATCCTGTCGCTCGACAGGAAGCCGGTGAACTGCACGCCGATCCCGGGGTGCTTCTGCGCGAAGTCGGCGAAGCGCGGCAGCAGCCAGCGGTCGCCCACGATGGCCGACACGCGCAGCGTGAGCGTGCGGCGGGCGGCCAGGCCGCGCGCCAGCTGGGCCGACGCCCGCTGCAGGATGGCCAGGCCCGGCCGGATGTCCTCCAGGTAGCGGCTGCCCGTGGCGGTGAGCACCAGCCCCCGGTTCAGCCGGGTGAACAGCGTGGCGCCCAGGCTTTCTTCCAGGGTGCGGATCTGCTTGCTGACCGCACCCTGGGTCATGAACAGCTCTTCGGCCGCGCCGGTGCACGTCAGGTGGCGCGCTGCGGCTTCGAACACCCGCAGCGCGGCGGTGGAGGGAAGGGGGACGGGCCGGTTGTGGTGGGTGGGATGGGTCATCGTGCGCGGCGGCGCGGCGGTGCTGCGGACCGCGCCGACCGGGGCACTTTGAACGCGCCCGTCCCGCGCGTCCATCGACAAAGCGGCCGGGGCGAATGACTTCAAGTCATCGCCCGGAAGGGAGGCCTTCAGCCGGCCAGGACCCGCAGGCCCGGCTCGCCGCTGCGCATCCGGCCCACCACCGCGGCCTGGCTGAAGCCGGCCTTTCGGAAACGCGCCAGCACGGCGCCGGCCACCTCGGGGGCGCAGCTCACCAGGAGGCCGCCGCTGGTCTGCGGGTCGGTGAGCAAGGCCCGCTGCCAGGGCTGCAGCGCGGCGTCCAGCCGGACCTGGCCGCCGTAGCCGTCCCAGTTGCGGGCCGACGCGCCGGTGGCGATGCCGGCGCGCGCATGGGCGGCGGCCGCGTCGATCAGCGGCACCGCGGCCCAGTCCAGCTCAGCGGCCAGGCCCGAACCGCGGCAGACTTCCAGCAGGTGGCCGGCCAGGCCGAAGCCGGTGACGTCGGTCATCGCATGCACGCCGGGCAGCGCGCCGAGTTCGGCGCCGACGCGGTTGAGCTGGGTGGTCAGCCGCAGCATTTCGGCGTAGCCGGCCGCGTCCAGCAGCCCCTTCTTGAGCGCGGCGGACAGGACGCCCACGCCGAGCGGCTTGCCAAGCACCAGCAGGTCGCCGGCCCGCGCGTCGGCATTGCGGCGCACCCGGGCGGGGTGCACCAGGCCGAGCGCCACCAGGCCGTAGATCGGTTCCAGCGTGTCGATGGAATGGCCGCCGGCGACCGGGATGCCGGCCTCGCGGCAGACGCTGGCCCCGCCTTCGAGGATGGCGCCGACGGCGTCCAGGGGCAGCTTGTCCAGCGGCATGCCGACCAGGGCCAGCGCCAGGATGGGCGTGCCGCCCATGGCGTAGACGTCGGAGATGGCGTTGGTGGCGGCGATGCGGCCGAAGTCGCGGGGGTCGTCGACAATCGGCGTGAAAAAGTCGGTGGTGGCCACCAGGGCCTGCTCGTCGTTGAGCCGGTAGACGGCGGCGTCGTCGGCGGTCTCGGTGCCCACCAGCAGGTCGGGCGGCAGCAGCCCGCGCGGCGCGCGCGACAGGATCTCGGCCAGCACCGCCGGCGCGATCTTGCAACCGCAGCCGCCGCCATGGGAGAAGGATGTGAGTCGGATGGGTTCGTGCATGTCGGTCAAACCTTTTTCTGTGCCCGGGGCCCGGGTGGCCGCGAGAGTACGCGCATCATGAGCCACAAGCCCACCACCGTCGAAGACCTGGACGGCTTCACGGCGCTGATCGACGCGCGCTCGCCGGCCGAATACGCGCTCGACCACATCCCCGGCGCGATCAACTGCCCGGTGCTCGACGACGAGGAGCGGCGCGTCGTCGGCACCACCTACGTGCAGCGCTCGGCCTTCGAGGCGCGCCGCATCGGCGGGGCCATGGTGGCGCGCAACATCGCCCGCCACCTGGAAACGCTTTTCCACGACCATCCCAAGGAATGGCGGCCGCTCGTCTACTGCTGGCGGGGCGGCCTGCGCAGCGGCAGCTTCGTCACCTGGCTGCGCCTGGTGGGCTGGGACGCGCAGCAGCTCAAGGGCGGCTACAAGGCCTGGCGCGGCCATGTCATCCAGCGCATCGAGGAACTGTCCCCGCGCCTGGACCTGCGCGTGCTGTGCGGCCCCACCGGCAGCGCCAAGACGCGGGTGCTGCAGGCGCTGGCGCAGCGCGGCGAGCAGGTGCTCGACCTGGAGGACCTGGCCAGCCACCGCGGCTCGGTGCTGGGCGCGGTGCCGGGCCGGCCGCAACCGTCGCAAAAGGGGTTCGAGACCCAGTTGGCGCACCGGCTGGCGGGCCTGGACCTGTCGCGCCGCGTCTGGGTGGAGGCCGAGAGCCGGCGCATCGGCCGCCTCAATGTGCCCGAGCCGCTGCTCAGGCGGCTGCACGCCAGCCCGGTGGTCGAGATCGCCGCCAGCCGCGAAGCCCGGCTGGCCTACCTGCTGCGCGACTACGCCTGGCTCGGCGACGACCCACAGGCGCTGGCCGACAAGCTCGGCGGACTGCGCGAGCTGCTCCCACGCGACACCCTGGCCCAATGGCAGGCGTGGGCGCTGCAGGGCGCGCTGCCGCCGCTGTTCGAGGCGCTGATGGCCAGGCACTACGACCCGCTCTACGCCCGCTCGCAGGGCCGCCACCTGCAGCGCCTCGGCCAGGCCCAGCAGGTGCACGCCGACGACCTTTCGCCGCCGGGCATCCAGGCACTGGCGGCCCGCATCGCGGCGCTGGCCGGTTGACGGCCACCCGACGCCACTTCATTCACCCCAACACGCGAGACCACACCGCCATGACCTTCGACCCCCAACGCCGCCTCGCCCTGGCCGCAGCCGCCCTCGCCCTAGCCGTCCCCGGCGCCCGCGCCCAGACCGCCGCGCCGGGCGTGCTGCGCGTCACCGCCATCCCCGACGAGTCGCCCACCGAGCTGGCGCGCAAGTTCGAACCGCTGGGCCGGTACCTGGAGGCGCGGCTCGGCCTGAAGGTCGAATGGACGCCGGTCACCGACTACGCCGCCGCGGTGGAGGCGCTGGTGAACCGCAAGGTCGACCTGGCCTGGTTCGGCGGCTTCACCTTCGTGCAGGCCAGCGTGCGCTCCGGCGGCAAGGTGGTGCCGCTGGTGCAGCGCGAGGAGGACGAGCGCTTCCGCTCCGTCTTCATCGCCGGCACCCAGAGCGGCATCCGCCGGCTGGAGGACCTGAAGGGTCGCACTTTGAGCTTCGGCTCGGCCTCCAGCACCTCGGGCCACCTGATGCCGCGCAGCTTCCTGCTGGCCGCCAAGGTCCACCCCGACGCCGACCTCAAGCGCGTCAGCTTCTCCGGCGCGCACGACGCCACCATCGCCGCGGTGGCCGGCGGCAAGGTCGACGCCGGCGCGCTCAACATCTCGGTGTGGGAGAAGTTCGTGGCCGACAAAAAGGTCGACACGAACCAGGTCCAGGTGTTCTTCACCACGCCGCCCTACTACGACTACAACTGGACGGTGCACGCCGAGCTGCCCGCCGACCTGCGCGCCAGGCTCCAGCAGGCCTTCCTGGCGCTGGACGCCGCCACGCCGCAGGGCCGAGAGATCCTCGGCCTGCAGCGGGCCACGCGCTTCGTGCCCACCAAGGCCGAGAACTACGCCGGCATCCGGGCCGCGGCCGAGAACGCCGGCCTGCTGAAGTGACGGCGGCGGTCGAACTGCGGTCGCTGGACGCGCCGGCGGCGCCCGGCGCCCGCACGGCGGCGCTGCGCGGCGTCGACCTGCGCATCCGGCCGGGCGAGCAGGTGGCGGTGATCGGCGCCTCGGGCGCGGGCAAGTCGACGCTGCTGATGGCCATGGCCTGCGCGGTGCGGCCGCTGGCCGGCGGGGTGTCGCTTTTCGGGGCCGACCCCTGGCGGCTGCCGGCACGGGAACTGCGGCGGCTGCGCGGACGCCTCTTCCTGGCGCCGCAGGCGCCGCCGCTGCCCCCGCGCCAGCGCGTGGCCACCGCGGTGCTGGCCGGGCGGCTGCCGTCGATGGGCCTGGCGGCCAGCCTGGCCCAGCTGTGGTCCCCGGCACCGCGGCTGGCGGCCGAAGCCCGGGCGGCGCTGGCGGCCCTCGACCTGGGCGACAAGCTGTGGCAGCGCGTGGACCACCTGTCGGGCGGCGAACGCCAGCGCGTCGGCCTGGCACGGGCCCTGGTCTCCGAAGCCGAGCTCTGGCTGGTGGACGAGCCGCTCGCCGCCCTCGACCCGGCGAGCGCGGCGAAGGCGGTGGACACCCTGCTGGACAGCGCCCGCCGCGGCGGGCGCACCCTGGTCTGCAGCCTGCACCAGGTGGCGGTGGCGCGCGACCGCTTCCCGCGCATCGTCGCCCTGCGCCAGGGGCGCTGCGTCTACGACGGCCACCCCTCCGGGCTGGACGAGGCCGCCTTGCGCGAGCTGTACGCCGGCGCGCCGGTGGAAGACCCTCCGCCACCGGCCGGTACGGGCGGCGCAGCCGACTGCCCGGAAGCGATGTGCCGCTGATGGCCGGGATGACGACCACCGCCCCGGCACCGGCCGAGCGCGACCCCGCGCTGCTGCGCCGGTGGTCCGCGCTGCTCGCCTTCGCGGTGCTGCTGTGGCCGATGCTGGCCTGGACGGAGTTCGCGCCGTCGACGCTGCTCGACGCCCGCAGCCTGCAGGCCGCGGGCCGTTTCGTCGGCGACTTCCTGCCGCCGCGCCACGACGCGGCCTTCCTCGCCGAGCTGGCGCGGCAAACCTGGCGCACCGTGGCGATCGCCACCGCCGGCCTGGCCCTGGCCTGGCTGATCGCCGTGCCGCTGGCGCTGGCCGCCACCTCGCGGCTGTCCCGCGGCGCGGTGGCCGGACGCATGGGGCGATTGCCCGCCGCCGCGCGCCAGGCGGTGAAATGGCTGCTGGTTGTGCTGCGCTCCATCCCGGAGCTGGTGTGGGCCCTGGTGTTCGTGCGGGTGGTGGGCCTGGGGCCGACCGCCGGCGTCCTGGCCATCGCCATCGCCTACGGCGGCATGCTGGGCAAGGTCTACGCCGAGATCCTCGAAAGCGGCGACGCCGCGCCGTCGGAGGCGCTGCTGCGCAACGGTTGCGGCCGGTTGCAGGCGCTGCTCTTCGGGCTGCTACCGGCCTGCGGCCGCGAGCTGGCGAGCTACACCGTCTACCGCTGGGAATGCGCGGTGCGCTCGTCGGTGGTGCTGGGCTTCGTCGGCGCCGGCGGCCTGGGCCAAATGCTCGACAGCGCCGCCAAGCTGTTCGCCGGCGCCGAGGTCGGGGCCATCTTGCTGGTGTTCGTCGGGTTGGTCGCCTTGAGCGACCGCGCCAGCGCGCTGCTGCGCCGGGCGATGTCGGGTGGCGACGCGGCCGCGCCGCCCCGGGTTTGGCGCCGGCCCGGTCTGTGGACGCTGGCCGCGGTGTCGGCGCTGGCGGCCACCAGCTTCGAGACGCTGGCGCTGCGCTGGGCCGATTTCCTCGCGCCGGGCGAACTCGCCCGGATGGCGCGCTTCGGCGCCAGCTTCTTTCCGCCCGAGGCCTCGACGGCCTTCCTGCGCAAAGTGCTCGACGGCGCGGCCGAGACCCTGGCGATGTCGCTGCTGGGCACCCTGCTGGCCGCGGCCGCGGGCCTGGCGCTGGCGCTGCCGGCCAGCGCGCGCGGCGGCGCCGCGGCGCGGTCGGCGCACGCCGCCGCCCGGCTGCTGCTGAACGGGCTGCGCGCCGTGCCCGAGCTGGTGTGGGCCTCGCTGCTGCTGGTGGCGGCCGGCCTGGGGCCTTTCCCGGGAACGCTGGCGCTGGCGCTGCACACCACCGGCGTACTCGGCCGGCTCTTCGCAGAAAGCCTGGAGAACGCCGATCCCGGCCCGGCGCTGGCGCTGCGGGTGCGCGGCGTCCCGCCCGGCCGCGTCTTCCTTTGGGCCACGCTGCCCCAGGCGTTGCCGCAGTTGCTGTCCTACAGCCTCTACCGCTGGGAGAACAACATCCGCGCCGCGGCGGTGCTGGGCGTGGTCGGGGCGGGCGGGCTGGGGCAGATGCTGCACTACCACCTCGGCCTGTTCCAGATGCGGGAGACCTGCACCGTGCTGCTGGCCACGCTCGGGCTGGTGGCCGCGGTCGACGCGCTGTCGTTCGAGACGCGCAGGCGGATGAACCGATGAAAGCCACGCCCTCCACGACCCAAGCCGGCGACCGCCGGGCCCGCTGGCGCATGCGCATGAAGGCCCTGGCGGCGCTGGGCGGCCTGGGCCTGTGCGCGCCATGGATGGCGCGCGCCTGGCCGGGGGATTGGGCGCGCGGCGCCTGGCTGCTCGACCTGGCCGCGCACTGGCAGTGGCTTTACCTCGCCGGCCTGGGCGTGGCGCTGGGCATCGCGCTGGCGCTGGACCGGCGCTGGCTGGCGGCGGCAGTGCTGTTGCCGCTGCCTTGGCTGGCGGCGTCGCCCGCGCTGCCTTTGCAGCCGGACGGCGAGGCCGCCGCCGCGTCGTTCACGCTGGCCAGCGCCAATCTGCATGTGTCCACCACGCGCGCCGACCGGCTGGCGTCATGGCTGGCCCAAGCATCGCCCGACGCCGTGGTGCTGCTGGAGGTCTCGCCCCAGCTCGCGCGCGAGCTGCCGGGGTTGAAGCCGGACTATCCGCACCAGCTCGTGCAAGTGGACGACTCGCCCTTCGGCATCGCGCTGCTGTCCCGCCATCCGCTGGCCGCTTCTTCAAAGGTGGTGATCGACGGCCCCGACGGCATCCCGCACATCGACGCCGAGCTGGAACTGCCCACCGCCGCGCCGGGGCCGGTGGCGGGCGCCCCGCCGCCGCGCCGCAGGGTGAAGCTGCTGGCCTTCCATCCGATGCCGCCGCTGTCGCCGCATTTCCATGCCGCGCGCGATGCGTCGCTGCATGCCTTGGCGCGGCGCAGCCAGGCGTCGGGCCTGCCTTCAGTGCTGGCCGGAGACCTCAACGCCACGCCGTGGTCCACCGCCTTCGCGGACTTGGATGAGATGGGCTGGCGCCGCGCCACCGGCTTGCAGCCCAGCTGGCCGGCCTGGGGCGCGGGCGCGTTCGGCATCCCGATCGACCACGTCCTGGCTTCCGCGCACTGGCGCCTTCGAAGCCGGGAAGTCGGCCCCGACCTCGGCTCCGACCACCGGCCGGTGCTGGTGCGGCTGGCGCTGCGATCCGGCGACACGCCGCCGCCGAAGGCGCCATGACGCCCCGCGTCAATCGCCAATCACGACCTTCTTGCCGCCCTGGTAGCGGTAGAGCGTCATGCCCGGATGCTTCAGTTCGCCGTCGGCGTCGAACTCCAGCATGGCGGTGACGCCCTGCCAATGCGTGCCGGCCAGCGCCGGCGCATAGGCCTTGGGATCGGCCGAGCCGGCGCGCCGCATCGCGTCGGCCAGCACCATCACCGCGTCATAGGCGTAAGGCGAATACACCTGGAACTGCCCCGGGAAGCGGGCGTCGTAGCGCTGCTTCCAGGCCTTGCCGCCGGGCATCGCGTCGAGCGAGGCGCCGCCGGTGGCGCAGACGACGTTCGCCACCGCCGGCACTTGGCCGGCCAGCTCGGGCAACCGCTCGGTGCAGAAGCCGTCGCCGCCCATGAACTTCACGCCGCCCAGGCCGAGTTGCTGCATCTGCCGCAGCATCGGCCCGGCCTGCGGGTCCAGCCCGCCAAAAAAGACGGCCTGCGGCCGCTTGGCGCGGATTTGAGTGAGGATGGCGGTGAAGTCGGTGGCCTTGTCGCTGGTGTAGGCCTCGGCCACCACTTGGATGCCCAGCGAGCGCGCCTCGCGTTTGAACACTTCGGCCACGCCGTGGCCGTAGGCGGTGCGGTCGTCGATCACCGCCACCGTCTTGAGCTTCAAATGGTCTGCATGCCGCGCCAGCCCCGCGCCCAGGGCGTTGTCGTCGGCCAGCAGCCGGTAGGTGGCCTTGTAGCCCGACTTCGTCAGCTGCGGGTTGGTGGCCGACGGCGTGATGACCGGGATGCCGCAGTCGCTGTAGACCCGGGCCGCCGGGATGGTGGTGCCCGAGTTCAAGTGGCCCACCACGCCGTTGACCTGCGCATCGCACAGCTTCTGGGCGACCGCGGTGGCCTGCTTCGGGTCGGCCGCATCGTCCTCGGCGGCCAGTTCGAAGCGCGCCCTGCGGCCGCCGATCGACAGGCCCTGGGCGTTCAGGTCTTCCACCGCCAGGCGCGCGCCGTTCTCGTTGTCCTTGCCGTACTCGGCCTGCGCGCCGGAGGTGGGGCCGACGTGCCCGATCCTCACCAGCAGCTCCTGCGCGCCGGCGGCGCCGCTGGCCGCGGCGGCGGCGGCGGCCAGGGCCAGGCAGGCGCCCCGCTGAAATGAATGTTGTCCCATCCGTGGTCTCCTTGTCGTGAATGGCAAGGAAATCGTAGGAACCGCGCCGCGCGCGGGCTATCAACGGTTTGCGCGAACCGGGCCCGGACGGCTCAGGCGGCCCGGGCGCCTTGCCTGCGCAGCGCGCTGGGCGTGACGCCGAAGGCCGAGCGGAAAGCGTGGGTGAAGTGGGCGTGGCTGGCGAAGCCGTTGTCCAGCGCGATGGCGGTGAGGGCGCCGCCGCCCTCCACCACCGACCGCAGGCCCGCGGCCAGCCGCAACTGCAGCAGGTAGCGGTGGATGGGCAGGCCGACCTCGTCGCGGAAGGCGCGCGCCAGGTGGTAGACCGACGAGCCCGCCAGGCGCGCCAGCTCGTCCAGCGTCCAAGGATGGTCGGGCCGCAGGCTCACCGCTTCCTTCACCCGCTCGATCAGCCGGCCGCGGCGCAGCAGCGTGTCGGCGCGGCGGGTGTGGGCAAGACTGCCGCGGCGCAGGCGCGCGCCGTCGGCCGCCCGCAGCGACAAGCCCAGCAGCGACAGCGCCGACTCCTCGACGCTCAGCGGGTCGGACCCCGGGCCCGCGGCCGCCAGGGCCGCCTGCAGCCGGCAACGTTCCATCAGCGCTGCGGGCGGCAGCAGCGCTTGCGCGGCGAGCGACGGCGCGTCCACCCGGTCGACGCCGGCGGCGCCTTCCAGCGCGCCGGCCCAGAAACCGGGCGAACACTCCACCACCAGCACCTCGTCGCCCACCGCGCCGGGGTAGCTGATGCGGTAGGGCCGGCCGGCGGCGAAGAAGAGGGCATGGCTGGCGTTGGCGATGACGTGGCACCGCGGCCCGTCGTGCCGCGCGAACAGGCCGCAAAGCGGCAGCACGAGTTGGTCGACGCCGGCTTCCTCCATGTCGCCGCAGGCGTCGGAATCGGGCCGGGCCCTCAGGTGGCGGATGCGCAGGGAGCCGCTGTCGAAAAGAGTTTGGCTGGAGAGGCTCATGGGCGACCGGGGAAAAGGAGGATCGGGCGATTCTGGTCATCGGTGCCGCGGGCGGCAAGGGCCTGGCTCACGCGTCGCGAAAACGCAAGCCGCTGATAGCGGCGTAGCGGGCGCCCATGGGCCAATGGCGGGATTTCACCGCCGGGGAATCCTTTCGATGACCGATCTCACCGCCACCATGACCGCCGCCGATTTCCACGCCGCGCGGCGCTTCGCCGCCGTCGGCGCCAACCGCATCGCCTATGTCGAGCAGGGCCGGGGGCCGGTGGCGCTGTTCCTGCACGGCGTGCCGCTGAACGGCTTCCATTGGCGCCACATGATGGCGGCGATGGGCGACATGCGCCGCTGCGTCGCGCTGGACCTGATGGGCCTGGGCTACAGCGAAATCGCACCGGGCCAGGACGTGTCATTCACCGCGCAGGCGGAAATGGTGCGCGGCTTCCTCGACGCGCTGGGCCTGGGCCAGGTCGACCTCGTCGCCAACGACAGCGGCGGCGCCGTCGCGCAGATCTTCGCGGCCCACCACCCGCGGCGGCTGCGCAGCCTCACGCTGACCAACTGCGACGTGCACGACGGCTGGCCGCCGCCGTCGATCCGGCCGCTGATCGAGGCCGCGCGCGAAGGCCGCCTGGCCGACCGCTACGCCGCGCTGCGGCGCGACCCGGCCGAGCTGCGCCGCCAGTTCGCCGACGCCTACGCCGACCCGCAAGCGCTGACCGACGAGGCGATCGCCGTCTATTTCGACCCGCTGCTGGCCACGCCCGCGCGGCGCGACGCCTTCCACCGCTATTGGCTCGGCTTCGACCCGGCCCACACCGTCGCGGTGGAGCCACTGCTGCGCGAGCTGCGGGTGCCGACGCTGATCGTCTGGGCGCTGGACGACGTGTTCTTCGGCCGCGCCTGGGCCGAGTGGCTGGC
>CBJNAE010000124.1:0-10644 GCA_966433995.1 uncultured Ideonella sp.
TCCAGCAGCGATTCGCTGGCGCCGCACAGCGCGGCGCGGCTTTCGTCGCTCGGCGGGCCCGCCAGCGAGCGCATCAGGTTCAGCCACTGCTCGCGGGCCGCCTGCAGCTGCGCCCGGATCTCGGCAGAGCTCAGGGGCGCCACCTCCAGTTCGCGCAGGGTCTGCTCGAAAGCCTGCGCCGTCGGCTCCAGCCGCTGGCCGGCGTGCGGGCGGTCGGGCCAGAAGCCGTCGAGCAAGGCTTCCTTTGCCAGGCGCTGCGCGCGCATGCGCTGGCGGCCGCAGAGGTTGACCACGTCCAGCCCGCGCCGACCGCCGCCGGTGGCCTGCAGCGCTTGCGTCAGCGATTCGGACGCCTCCAGCAGCGCCTCGGCGTCCTCGTCGGCCTGCGGCAGCGAGCGCCCCGGCGCCTTGTGCCCCGCCGGTTCCAACGCCGCCCGCAGCCGCGCCCAGGCGTCCTGCACCCCGGCCAGTGGCGGCGCTACAGCGGCGGCAAGCGAGTCCTGGGCGGTGGCGTTGTTGAGATGCAGCGACGCCAGGAAGGCGAGGTTCTCTTCGATGCGCGCCGCGGCCTGGCCCTGCATTTCGCGCGCGCGGCGGGCGTCGACGCCCGCGTGGCGCTGCAGCGCCAATTTCAGCAGGCGCTGCGACAGCATGCGCAACTGCCCGCTGCGGTTCATCGCCTCAGCCCATTGCGCGGACTGGATCACCGAGCGCGAGACGTCGGCCATCTGCATCTTGGCGTGCATCGCCGCGCCCCGCAGCAGGCGGAAGGCCTCGTCTTCGCCCATGCCTTGCGCCTGCATCAGCACGCCCTTGGCCCGCTCCACCCATTTGCGTTCGTTCAGGCGGGCATGGGCCTGTTCCAGTTCACCCTGGAGCGACTGCGACTGCCGCCAGCGAGCCGGCGCCAACTGCAGCGCCAACCGAAGGGCGGGCGCCGCCACGTCGCCGGCGCACAACTCATGCGCGCCCAGGGCGAGCACGCCGGGCAGGTCTTCCTCGGCGGGCACGCGCTCCAGCCAGATCAGCACGGGGTGGCGACCCCGGACCCGCTCCCATTGCGCCAGCCAGGCCGCGTCGCCGGCCAGCTCTTCCCAAGCGTCGGCATGCAGCACGACGGTTTGATCTGGTGCGCCCGGCGGCAGCGCATGCACCAACTTGTCGCGCGGGAATATGCCCAGGCTGTCGGCGCCCGCGCGCAAGAGCAGGGCGTGGCGCTGTTCGGCGGCGGGGCTGGGCAGACAGAAGAATGAAACGGGCATGGTTTGGAGCGGTGCGAGGCGCCGCCAGATGTGCATTGCGCACGCGGCGGCAATCATGAAACGTGCCCGCCGGCGCGGCGGCCGGCAGATCGGCGAAAACAGGCACGGGCCTTGCATTGTGATGGCCGCGGGGCAACGACGCCCCGCTTTGGTGAAGCCCCTCCACTTCCGGAGGACGGCCCTTGCGGGCCCCCGCGAACCCCGCCTGCCCGCACCGCGCGGCACGCCGCGGCGCGTACCGAGGCCGCTTCGCCACGTCCACCCCTCCCCCTCCCAACACCACGCGCGCCCCGCGGCGCGCGGCCATCGCACGGGTCATTGCCGCCATGCATTCAATGTCGACGTTCTTCCGTTCCGGTCACTGGCCCACGCTGGCGGCGTCGTTCCTGTACTTCGCCTTCTCCTGCTGCATCTGGGTGCTCAACGGCGCGATGGCGCCCTTCATCAGCGAGGCCTACCAGCTCACGGCCGCGCAGAAGGGGTTGATGCTGTCGATCCCGATCTTCGCCGGCGCGCTCATGCGTTTCCCGCTCGGCCTGCTGGCGCAGTACGTGGGCCGCAAGAACGCCACGCTGATCGAGATGGCGCTGATCGCGGTGGCCATGCTGTACGGCTATTTCGCCGTCGACAGCTTCCACGATCTGCTAGCCATGGGCGTGCTGCTGGGCATCGCCGGCGCCAGCTTCGGCGTCGCGCTGTCGCTGGGGTCGGGTTCTTTCCCGCCGCGCCACAAGGGGCTGGCCATGGGCCTGGTGGGCGCGGGCAACGTGGGCACCGCGGTGTCGGTGCTGGTGGCGCCGCCGCTGGCCCAGGCCTACGGCTGGCAGACGGTGTACGGCTTCGCCGCGATCGCCATCGCGCTGCCGATGGCGGTGATGGTGCTGTTCGCCCAGGAACCGTCCGACCGCACGCCGCACGCGAAGCTGCGAGACCACGCGGCCTGCCTGTTCGACCGCGACGGCTGGGCCTTCAGCGCCATCTACGCCATCACCTTCGGCGGCTTCATCGGCCTGGCCAGCTTCCTGCCCACCTACTACTTCGACCAGTTCCACGTCAGCAAGGTGCAGGCCGGCCAGCTGACCACGCTGGCCGCCTTCATGGGTGCCTCGGTGCGGATCTTCGGCGGCTGGATCTCCGACCACTGGGGCGGCATCAACACGTTGACGGCGGTGCTGGCCACGGTCTGCGCCTGCCTGGTGCTGTGCGGCCTGGCCGACGCGTCGCTGGTGTTGTCAACACTGCTGTTCATGCTGGCGTTCGCGGCGCTCGGCGCGGGCAACGGCGCGCTGTTCCAGCTGGTGCCCCTGCGCTGGCCGACGAGCACCGCCGTGGCCAGCTCGATGATCGGCGAGGTCGGGGCGCTCGGCGGCGGGCTGGTGCCCAACGCGATGGGGCTGTCCAAGCAGTACACCGGCACCTACCTGTGGGGTTTCGTCGCTTTCGCCCTGCTGGCGGCGGCCAGCCTGCTGATGATGCGCCGCATGCAGCTGCGCTGGACGCGCACCTGGGCGGAAAAGGGCGGCCGCGCCCGGGTGGCGGCTTGAGGGGCGCGGCGATGCGGCGGGCGCCCAACCGCTCAGCGCGGCAGGAACAAAAGCCAGAAGACCAGCAGCGCGTTGAACAGCAGCGAACACACGAGCGCGGCCTTCCACAGCAACGCGGGGTCGCGCTGGGCCAGGGGCGTGCCGCCCGGCGCCTGCAAGGGGCGCGAGGCGCCGCGCTCCAGCGCCAGCAGCAGCTCCTCGGCGGTCTCGAAGCGCTGCCTGGGGTCCAGGGCGACGGCCTTGCGCAGCACGTGGTCGAGCCACATCGGCACGTCGGGCCGCAGCCGCGAGGCGGGCACCGGGTCGCGCCGGTAGCGGCCCGCCTGGTAGGGCTCGACGTCGCCGTAGGGCAGCCGGCCGGTGAGCCACTGGTAGAGCGTGGCGCCCAGGGCGAAAAGGTCGCTGCCCGCGTCGGCGGCCGCGCCTTCCCATTGCTCGGGGTTCATGTAGCTGGGCGTTCCGGCGTGCAGCTCGCGCTGCGCAGAGGACTCGCGGCCGCTGACGGCCGCGCCCAGGTCGAGGATGCGCCACACCCCGTCGTCGCCCAGGTGCAGGTTGCCCGGCTTGATGTCCCGGTGCACCACACCTTGGCGGTGCAGCCGGCCCAGGGCGCGGCACCACGCGGTCGCCGCGGCCACGGCTTCGGCGACGCCGGGGCGACCCTTGCCGCCCTGCGCCAGCTGCTCCAGCGTGCGGCCGTGGTGCCAGTCGAACACCACGTACAGCGCGGTGGCCGCCGCCGCGCGCTCGCGCACCCGCACGAAACCCTCGCCGCCGGCGCGCTGTCCGAGCCAGGCCTCATGGGCCAGCATCGCGCGTTCCTCGGCGTCGCCGGCACGCGCCGGGTGCAGGGTCTTCAAAGCCACCAGCTCGCGGCTCTCGGCGCAGCGCGCCTGGTAGAGCCGGTGCACGCCGTTGTCCATCACGACGGCGGTGACGGCCATGCCGTCCACCACGTCGCCCACCTTCAGCAGGGGCGGTGCGGGAAGGCGGCGCACGTCGGCCAGCTCGTCGCGCAGTTGGCGGGCGTCCAGGCCGGCGACGCGCAGGACCAGGGCGGTGGCGTTGTCGCGGCCGCCCGCCTCCAGCGCCGCGCGCACGATCGCGTCGCTGGCGCCCTGCGCGTCGAAGGCTCCGGCGGCGCCGCCGCGCAGCAGTTCGGCCAGCCGGCCCGCCTTGAGCGCGCCGTGCACGCCGTCGCTCGTGAGCAGGAAGGTGTCGCCCACGCGCGCATCGCCCTGGGAAAAATCGATGCGCACCGCATCGTCCAGGCCCACCGCGCGGGTCAGGCGGCTGCGCTGGTCGGGGTGGTCGAAGGCGTGGTCCTGGGTGAGCTGGCTGAACTGGCCGGCGGCGTCTTCCCCTGCCGCCGCGCCCTCGGCGCGAAGCAGCCAGGCGCGGGTGTCGCCAACGTGGGCCAGCGTCCAGGTCTGGCCGCACAGGACCAGCGCGGTCAGCGTCGTCAGCGCCGCCCCTTCGCCACCCGGCCCCTGGCGGCGCCGGTTGTGGCTGGCCAGCCAGGCGTTCTGCGCGCCGATCAGCCGGTCCAGGGCGACCGTGGTCTCCCAGGTCGCCGGCGTGGCGAAGAAGTCGGCCAGCAAACCCATCACCGTGGTCTGCGCGGCCTGCAGGCCCTGCCCGCCGCCGGACACGCCGTCCGCCACCGCGGCGATCAGGCCGCGCGACTCGTCGGGTGGCGCGGCGAGGGTGGCGCCGCCGAAGTCCTCGTTCGCGTCGCGCGGCCCGCGCTCGCTGCTGTAGCCGATGTCGACCTGGAAGCTGCTCATCGCGCGATTGTGATCGCCGGCGGCCCCGCGTTTTGGCACCCGATTTGCTTAACCCCCCACCACACACCGAAGGACGCCGCACCATGAAGAAGATGAAGCTGGTCATGATTGGAAACGGCATGGCCGGCGTGCGCACGCTCGAAGAGCTGCTGAAGATCGCGCCGGACCTGTACGACATCACCGTGTTCGGCGCCGAGCCCCACCCCAACTACAACCGCATCCTGCTCAGCCCGGTGCTGGCCGGCGAGCAGACGCTGGAGGAGATCGTCCTCAACCCGCTGAGCTGGTACGAGGAGAACGGCATCACGTTGCACCTGGGCCGCAAGGTGGTCGACGTCGACCGGCGCCGCCGCATCGTCATCGCCGACGACGGCACGCAGGCCGAGTACGACCGGCTGCTGATCGCCACCGGCTCCAACCCCTTCATCCTGCCCGTCCCGGGCAAGGACCTGCCGGGCGTGATCGCCTACCGCGACATCGCCGACACCAACGCCATGATCGAAGCGGCCAAGACCTACCGCAACGCGGTGGTGATCGGCGGCGGCCTGCTCGGCCTGGAAGCCGCCAACGGGCTGATGCTGCGCGGCATGCAGGTCAGCGTGGTGCACAACTCCGACACGCTGATGGAGCGCCAGCTCGACGGCGTCGCCGGCGGCATGCTGCAGCAGTCGCTGCAAGCGCGCGGGCTGCGTTTCCTGATGGGCGCGCAGACCCAGGCCCTGGTGCCCGGCAAAGACGGCCGCGTGCTGGCGGTGCAGTTCAAGGACGGCAGCGAGGTGCCGGCCGACCTGGTGGTGATGGCCGTCGGCATCCGCCCGAACACCGAGCTGGCCGAGAAGATCGGCATCCTGTGCAACCGCGGCATCGTGGTCACCGACACCATGCAGACCGTCACCGACCCGCGCGTCTACTCGGTGGGCGAATGCGCGGCGCACCGCGGCATCGCCTACGGGCTGGTGGCGCCCCTGTTCGAGCAGGGCAAGGTCTGCGCCACCCACCTGGCCGAGTTCGGCATCGGCCGCTACCTGGGCAGCCAGGTCAGCACCAAGCTCAAGGTCACCGGGATCGACCTCTTCAGCGCCGGCAACTTCACCGGCGGCGAGGGCTACGAGGAGATCGTGATGAGCGACCCGGCAGGCGGCGTCTACAAGAAACTGGTGATCCAGGACGACACGCTCGTGGGCGCCTGCATGTACGGCGACACTGTCGACGGCGCCTGGTACTTCAAGCTGCTGCGCGAGGGCCGCAAGATCTCCGACATCCGCGACCGCCTGATGTTCGGCGAGCACTTCTCGACCAGCAACATCGGCGACGTCGGCCACCAGGGCCAGAACAAGGCCGCGGCGATGGCCGACGGCGACGAGGTCTGCGGCTGCAACGGCGTCACCAAGGGGGCGATCTGCAAGGCCATCAAGGACAAGGGCCTGTTCACGCTGGAGGAGGTGCGCAAGTGCACCAAGGCCAGCGCCAGCTGCGGCTCCTGCACCGGCCTGGTCGAGCAGCTGCTGATGTTCACGGCCGGCGGCGACTACTCCGCCGCGCCCACCAAGAAGGCGATGTGCGGCTGCACCGACCGCAGCCACGAGGAGGTGCGCCAGGCCATCCGCACGCCGCTGCCCGGCGGGGGGAAGCTGCTGACCATCGACGGCGTCTACAGGCACCTGGAGTGGCGCACGCCCAACGGCTGCTCGTCGTGCCGGCCGGCGGTCAACTACTACCTGATCAGCACCTGGCCCAAGGAGGCGAAGGACGACCCGCAAAGCCGCTTCATCAACGAGCGCAGCCACGCCAACATCCAGAAAGACGGCACCTACAGCGTCATCCCCCGCATGTGGGGCGGCGAGACCACCGCCGACGAGCTGCGCCGCATCGCCGACGCCGCCGACAAGTACAAGGTGCCCACCATCAAGGTCACCGGCGGCCAGCGCATCGACCTGCTCGGCGTGAAGAAGGAAGACCTGGTCGGCATCTGGAAGGACATCGGCATGCCCAGCGGCCACGCCTACGCCAAGGCGCTGCGCACCGTGAAGACCTGCGTGGGCTCGGAATGGTGCCGCTTCGGCACCCAGGACAGCACCCAGATGGGCAAGGACCTGGAGCGCGCGATGTGGCGCATGTACGCGCCGCACAAGGTGAAGTTCGCGGTGAGCGGCTGCCCGCGCAACTGCGCCGAGGCCGGCATCAAGGACGTCGGGATCATCGGCGTGGAGTCGGGCTGGGAGATGTACGTCGCCGGCAACGGCGGCATCAAGACCGAGGTGGCCCATTTCTTCACCAAACTCAAGACGGCCGAGGAGGTGCTGGAGTACACCGGCGCCTTCTGCCAGCTCTACCGCGAGGAAGGCTGGTACCTGGAGCGCACCGTGCACTACGTGGGCCGCGTCGGCCTGGACTACGTGAAGAAGAAGATCCTCGACGACCCGGCCGGCCGCAAGGCGCTGTGGGAGCGCCTGCAGTTCTCGCTCGACGGCGAAGCCGACCCCTGGTTCGAATTCGACAAGGCGTCGGTGGACACCCGCCAGTTCCAACCCCTGGCCGCCCCCGGCCTCACCGAGAAAGCCTGAACGCCATGAGCGAATGGACACCCATCTGCCGCATCGAAGACATCCCCGTGCTCGGCTCGCGCCGCGTGGCACGCGAGGGCGCCGCCGCCGTGGCCGTCTTCCGCACCGCGCAGGACAAGGTCTTCGCCCTGCTCGACCGCTGCCCCCACAAGGGCGGCCCGCTGAGCCAGGGCATCGTCTTCGGCGAAAGCGTCGCCTGTCCGCTGCACAACTGGACCATCGGCCTGTCCGACGGGTGCGCCAAGGCGCCGGACGAAGGCTGTGCGCAGCGCTTCGCCGTGAAGGTGGAGGCGGACGGCCAGGTGCTGCTGGACGCGCAGGAGCTGCGCACGCTGGCGCTGGGGCCGTTCGTGGCCGCGGTGTGCAAGGCCGATGAGGAAAAGGCCTGAGCGATGGTCGCGACCAGGCACTTCGACAGGCTCAGTGCGAACGGGGGTGGAGCACGGGTCATCCCCACCGTTCGGGCTGAGCCTCTCCCCACGGTTCGGGCTGAGCCTCTTCCCACCGAACGGGCTGAGCCTCTCCCCCCGTTCGGGCTGAGCCTGTCGAAGCCCTCCCTGAGCTTGTCGAAGGGCCACGGCCACCGCTGACGCCATGATCACCCCAAAAGAAACCCGATCAACCTGCCCCTACTGCGGCGTGGGCTGCGGTGTCATCATCGAAAGCGAGGGCACGCAGATCACCGGCGTACGCGGCGACCCCGACCACCCGGCCAACTTCGGCCGCCTGTGCAGCAAAGGCAGCACGCTGGCCCTGACGGCCGCCGCGCCAGTCACCCTGCACAAGCGGCTGCGGCAACCGCTGCGGCGCATCAAGCACGGCGCACCGGCCTACGCCGTGGACTGGGACGACGCGCTGCACGAGGCGGTCGAGCGCTTCGGCAGCGCGGTCGAGCAGCACGGCCCCGACGCGGTCGGTTTCTACCTGTCGGGCCAGTTGCTCACCGAGGACTACTACGTCTTCAACAAGCTCGGCAAGGGCCTGATCGGCACCAACAACGTCGACACCAACTCCCGCCTGTGCATGAGCAGCGCCGCCTCGGGCTACAAGGCCACGCTCGGCGCCGACTCCCCGCCTTGCAGCTACGAGGACCTGGGCCTGGCGCACACCCTTTTCATCACGGGTTCCAACACCGCCTGGGCGCACCCCATCCTGATGCGCCGCATCGAGGACGCGCGCCGCGCCAACCCGAAGCAGCGGATGATCGTCGTCGACCCGCGCCGCACCGAGACCGCCGACATGGCCGAGCTGCACCTGCAGATCCTGCCCGGCAGCGACATCGCGCTGTACCACGGCATGCTGCACCTGATGCTGTGGGAGGGCTGGGTCGACGCGCCGTTCATCGCCGCCAGCACCCAGGGCTTCGAGGCCCTCAAGGCCCGGGTGAGGGAATGCACCCCCAGCCACACCGCGCGGCTGACCGGCCTGCAGGAAGCGGCCATCGTGCAGGCCGCGGCCTGGTTCGCTGGGCTCGACGGCGAGCCGGGCGACGCCCGTCGGCCCACGCTGAGCCTGTATTGCCAGGGCCTGAACCAAAGCAGCAGCGGCACCGCGAAGAACACCGCGCTCATCAACCTGCACCTGGCCTGCGGGCAGATCGGCAAGCCCGGTGCCGGGCCGTTCTCGCTGACGGGCCAGCCCAACGCCATGGGCGGGCGCGAAGTCGGCGGCATGGCCGCCTCGCTCAGCGCCCACCGCGACATGGCCAACCCGGCGCACCGCGCCGAAGTGGCGGCGCTGTGGGGCGTGCCCGACGTGCCCGCCGCCCCGGGCAAGACGGCGGTGGAGATGTTCGAGGCCGCAGCAGCCGGAGAGATCAAGGCGCTGTGGATAGCCTGCACCAACCCGGCCCAGTCGATGCCCGACCAGGCGCTGGTGCGCCGCGCGCTGCAGCGCTGCGAATTCGTCGTGCTGCAGGAAGCCTTCACCACCGCCACGTCGGCCTACGCCCACTTGCAGCTGCCCGCGACAAGCTGGGGCGAGAAGCAAGGCACGGTGACCAACAGCGAGCGCCGTATCAGCCGCGTGCGCCCTGCAGTGCCCGCACCCGGCCAGGCCCGCGACGACTGGGTGATCGCGCGCGACTTCGCCCGGCGGCTGCAGGCCCGCCTGCGGCCGCAGTGGCCACCGCTGTTCGACTACGCCGATGCGCAAGCCGTGTGGAACGAGCACCGCGAATCGACGCGCGGACGGGACCTGGACATCACCGGCCTGTCCTACGCCATGCTGGAGGAACGCGGCCCACAGCAGTGGCCGCTGCCGGAGGGCGCGTCCGGCGGCCGCGTCCGACTTTACGAAGACGGCGTCTTCGCCACGCCGGACGGCAAGGCCCGCTTCGTCGACGCCCCCTTGGCGCCGCTGGCCGAGCCGCGCGACGCGCGTTTCCCTTTCAGCCTGATCACCGGCCGCCTGCGCGACCAGTGGCACGGCGGCAGCCGCACCGGCACGGTGGGCCGCCTGTTCGGACATGCCCCCGAGCCCGCCGTCGAGATGCACCCCCAGGACCTGTCGCGCCTGAGGCTGCAAGAAGGCGACCTGGTCCACCTCACCTCGCGCCGCGGTTCCATCGTCCTGCCCGTGCAGGCCAGCGAGCGCGTCGCCCCCACCCAGGCTTTCGTGGCGATGCACTGGGGCGAGGAGTTCCTCTCGGGCATGACGGGCAACGGCGGCGCCGCCACCGGGGTCAATGCGCTGACCCTGCGCGACCATTGCCCGACATCCAAGCAGCCCGAGCTGAAGCACGCGGCGGTCAAGGTTCTCAAGGCCGAGCTGCCCTGGCGGCTCGCGGCCATGGCCTGGTTCGCCGAGGACGACCTGCCCGCGGCCCAGCGCGCGCTGCAGGCGCTGCTGGGCACATTCGATTTCGCCAGCCTGGTTCCCTTCGGCCACCGGCGCAACGGCTTGTCGCTGAGCGCCGCCGCCGCCGAAACGCCCGACCCGGAACGCCTGCGCGAGATCGAGGCCCTGTTCGGGCTGGACGCCGCGCGAGCCGGCGTGCTGCGCTACGAAGACAAGCGGCGCGGGCAGCGGCGGGCGTTGCGCCTGTCGGACGCAGCGGGCGAACGCAGGCTGGATGCCTTCATGCTGGCCGGCGACGCAGGCGCGAAAGGATGGATGCGCACCATGCTGCAGGACGAGCAGGCCGCGCCCGCGCAGGCCCACCGCCTGCTCGCCGCAGGCGCCAAGCCGCCCGTCGAGTCCACGGCGGCCGGCCCCCAGGTGTGCAGTTGCTGGAACGTCAACGCGGGCCAGATCGAAGCCACCCTGCGGCACTGCACCGGCACGGCCCAGGACAGGCTCGACCAGCTGCAGAGCGAACTCAAGTGCGGCACCCAATGCGGCTCCTGCCTGCCCAGCCTGCGCGAGCGGGTCAAGCAGAGCCTGAACGCGGCGTGAGCCGCCCCCTCCTACCCGACCGGTCCCAAGAGGCATCCACCATGAACCACGGCAACGGCAGCCCCGCACCCATCGTCCACCTCGTCGGCGC
>CBJNAE010000125.1:0-10602 GCA_966433995.1 uncultured Ideonella sp.
CCAGCCCAGACACATCGCCCGCGCCGGCGGCCCCCTCGCCCGCCCCCAGCACGCCGACGCCCTCCGGCCCGCCCAAGGCCGGTTGACCCCCCGACGAGCCCCCACCAAGGACCGATGTGAAGAAATACCTGATCGCTGGACTGCTGGTGTGGCTGCCGCTGGCCATCACCATCTGGCTGCTGCACTCGGTGCACGGGCTGCTGGACGGCGTCTTCACTTTCATGATCGGTGCCGCCCAGTCGGTACTGCCGGCGTCGATCGCCGCCAGGCTCGACTGGCTGAAAGAAGTGCCCGGCATGGGCGTCGTCGTGATGCTGCTGGGCCTGCTGCTCACCGGCATGTTCGCCGCCAACATGGTGGGGCAGTGGGCGCTAGCCCAGGGCGCCAAGATCGTTCACCGCATCCCGATCGTCAAGTCGATCTACAGCTCGATCAAGCAGGTCTCCGACACGCTGTTCTCCAGCAGCGGCAACGCCTTCCGCGAAGCCGTGCTGGTGCAGTACCCGCGCCAGGGCGCCTGGACCATCGCCTTCGTCACCGGCAAGCCCGGCGGCGAGGCGGCGATGCACCTGCAGGGCGACTACCTCAGCGTGTACGTGCCCACCACGCCCAACCCCACCTCGGGCTTTTTCCTGATGGTGCCGCGCAGCGAAGTGATCGCGCTGCACATGAGCGTCGACGAGGCGCTGAAGTACGTCATCTCGATGGGCGTGGTGGCGCCGCCCGCCGCGGTGGCGGTGCCCCGCCCGGCCGCCGCTGCCGACGTTTCGCGAAATTGAACCGGCCATGCCCGCCCCCCATGGGGCGGCATGGCCTTCCAGCCCGCGGCCGCATTCGGGCCGCACGCCCGCCACAACCCAGCGCCGCGCCTCTTTCATCCCCCGGGCCGGCGAGCCACCGAAATCTGAATCTGGAGTCACCAAGCCATGAGAACCACTTACTGCGGACTGGTCAGCGAGCTGCTTTTGGGCCAAACCGTCACCCTGATGGGCTGGGCCCACCGCCGGCGCGACCACGGCGGCGTGATCTTCATCGACCTGCGCGACCGCGAAGGCCTGGTGCAGGTGGTCTGCGACCCCGACCGCGCCGAGATGTTCAAGGCCGCCGAGGGCGTGCGCAACGAGTTCTGCCTCAAAGTGGTCGGCAAGGTGCGCGCCCGCCCCGCCGGCACCGAGAACGCCAACCTCACCAGCGGCAGGATCGAAGTGCTGTGCCATGAGCTGGAAGTGCTGAACCCGAGCGTCACGCCCCCCTTCCAGCTCGACGACGAGAACCTGTCCGAGACCACCCGGCTGACCCACCGCGTGCTCGACCTGCGCCGCCCGGCGATGCAGAAGAACCTGATCCTGCGCTACCGCGTGGCGATGGAGGTGCGCAAGTTCCTCGACGCCAACGGCTTCATCGACGTCGAGACGCCGATGCTGACCAAGAGCACGCCCGAGGGCGCGCGCGACTACCTGGTGCCCAGCCGCGTCAACGAAGGCCAGTTCTTCGCGCTTCCGCAATCGCCCCAGCTGTTCAAGCAGCTGCTGATGGTGGCCGGCTTCGACCGCTACTACCAGATCACCAAGTGCTTCCGCGACGAGGACCTGCGCGCCGACCGCCAGCCCGAATTCACCCAGATCGACATCGAGACCAGCTTCCTCACCGAGGAGGAGATCCGCTCGATGTTCGAGGGCATGATCCGCACCGTCTTCAAGAACGCCATCGGCGTGGAGCTGCCGGCCTACCCGGTCATGAAGTACGCCGAGGCCATGCACCGCTTCGGCTCCGACAAGCCCGACCTGCGCGTCAAGCTCGAATTCACCGAGCTGACCGACGTCATGGGCGACGTCGACTTCAAGGTCTTCAGCGCGCCGGCCACCACAAAGGGCGGCCGCGTGGTCGCGCTGCGCGTGCCCGGCGGCGGCGACATGAGCCGCGGCGAGATCGACGCCTACACCGAGTTCGTCAAGATCTACGGCGCCAAGGGCCTGGCCTGGATCAAGGTCAACGACCTGGCCAAGGGCCGCGAGGGCCTGCAGAGCCCGATCGTCAAGAACCTGCACGACAAGGCGGTGGCCGAGGTCCTGTCGCGCAGCGGCGCGCAGAACGGCGACCTGCTCTTCTTCGGCGCCGACAAGGAGAAGGTCGTCAACGACGCCATCGGCGCGCTGCGCGTGAAGATCGGCCACAGCGAGTTCGGCAAGTCGCACGGCCTGTTCGACGACGTCTGGGCGCCGCTGTGGGTGGTCGACTTCCCGATGTTCGAGTACGACGACGAAGGCCAGCGCTGGAACGCGGTGCACCACCCCTTCACCGCGCCGAAGGACGGCGACGAGGACCACATGGACACCGACCCCGGCCGCTGCATCGCCAAGGCCTACGACATGGTGCTCAACGGCTGGGAGCTGGGCGGCGGCTCGGTGCGGATCCATCGCGCCGAGGTGCAGAGCAAGGTCTTCAGCGCGCTGAAGATCACGCCGGAAGACGCCCAGGCCAAGTTCGGCTTCCTGCTGGACGCGCTGCAATACGGCGCCCCGCCCCACGGCGGCCTGGCCTTCGGCCTGGACCGGCTCATCACCCTGATGACCCGCGCCGAAAGCATCCGCGACGTGATCGCCTTCCCCAAGACGCAGCGCGCCCAGTGCCTGCTGACGCACGCCCCGAGCAGCGTCGACGAGAAGCAGCTGCGCGAGCTGCACATCCGCCTGCGCAACCCGCAGGCCGCCAACGCGGGCTGACGCGCCCGGGCCGAGCCCCGCTGCGGTAGGCCGCGGCGGCCAGGGCCCTTCGACAAGCTCAGGGGGTGGGGTTCCACTCCGTTCACCCTGGGCTGGTCGAAGGGCCCTGGTCATTTCCGCTCGCCGAAGCTTGGGTGATCCGCAAAGGGCTTCGACAGGCCTGTCCTGAGCCTGTCGAAGGGCTCAGCCCGAACGGGGAAGGAGACGACCACTCCTTTCCGTTCACCCTGAGCCTGTCGAAGGGCCCCGGCCGCTTCAGTTTGCCGGGACCCGGGTGTTGCGCAAAAAAAGGCTTCGACGGGCCGCTGGAAGTCCCTGCGGCCTCGCCGCCACCCCTGTGCGAAGCGCCCGCCAAAGATAAACTGGGGAGCCCCTCTTTTCGACTTCTTCGGCGGAGACACCAACCATGAGCACACGGCGGCAGAGTCTTTTTGATGTCGTTCGTCGGTGGCCTTGCGCGGCCGCTCCCTTCTTGCTGTTGGCCGCCTGCGGCGGCGGGGGCGACGGCGACAGCGCCGCATTGCCGGGCGGCGCTTCCCCCGCCAACCAGATCAATCCGAACAACTACGTCGAAGTCAGCCAAGCCGCGCTCGCCTCCTCGGTGGTGCTGTCGGCCGTCCCGCTGGGGGCGGGCAGCAGCGGCCCGGAGAACATCATCCGCATGGTCATGGCCGACGTGCGGCGGCTGCCGGCCCACGCCGCCGACGCGCCGGCGCCGGTGCCCGGGCGGGATTTCAGCGTCACCACCGCCTGCCCGCTGGGCGGCACCTCCACCATCACTTACTCCAACACCAACAACCCGGCCCGGTTCGACGCGGGCGACGCCTTCACCATCGTGCAGGCGAACTGCGCCACCACCGGGCAACGCGTCAGCGGCACCACCCGGTTCACGCTGATCAGGGCCTCGGGCGATTGGCTCGACTCCAGCCTCTACGACTACGCATTCTCGGTGTCCCTGGACAACGTCGTCGTCACCACCCCCGCCGGCACCACGCTGAGCAACGGCGGGCTGGAGATCTCGGAGACCTCGTTCGGGCCCAACCAGTATTCGTCCGCCGTCAAGGCGAACAACAGCTCGTCGGTGGTCGGCGGCAGCCTGCCTTATTCGCGCAGCAGCTTCGGCTTCGACGTGCGCACCGCCCGCGCGCCGAACATCCTCGGCGGCCACACCGCCACCATCTCCGCCAGCGGCCGGCTGGCCACCAGCGGCCCGGGCTACGACACGCAGTTCTCCATCACCACGGTGCGCCCCTTCGTGCAGGACAGCGCGGATTCCTTCCCTTCGTCGGGAGAAGTGGTGCTGGCCGGCACCGGCGGCGGCACGGTGCGCGTCATCGCGGTGAGCAGCAGCACGGTGCGCGTCGAGTTCGACGCCGACGGCAACGGCCAGCCCGACGCCACCACCACCCGGCCCTGGAGCCAACTGCTTTGAGCGCACCGGGCGAGGCCTCCGCCATGATGCCGGGACAGCAGCACGGCGCGGCGCCGGCCCGGCCGCCCAAGATCCCCGAGTCGGTGCTCGTCGTGATTTACACCGCCGACCTGAAGGTGCTGCTGCTCGAACGCGCCGACCAACCCGGCTTCTGGCAAAGCGTCACCGGCTCGAAGGACCACCCCGGCGAGGCCACCCGAGACACCGCGGTGCGCGAGGTGGGCGAGGAGACCGGCATCCTTGTCGCAGAACCCGCCGAATCCGCCGAAGCGCCGCCCGGCCGCACCGTGGTGCCCCCCTCGGCGCTGAGCGACTGGGGCCTGTCCAACGTCTACGAGATCTACCCCGTCTGGCGCCACCGCTACGCGCCGGGTGTCACGCACAACACCGAGCACGTCTGGGGGCTGCTGGTGCCCGACGGCACCCTCGTCACCCTGGCCCCGCGAGAACACCTCGCCTTCGGCTGGTGGCCCTGGCGGGAAGCGGCGGACCGCTGCTTCTCGCCGTCCAACGCCGAGGCCATCCTGCAACTGCCGCGGCACGCCGCCGCCCCGCGGGGCGCGTCGTCCGCAGACTGAAGAAGGACCGCCGCCGACCATGCGATTCCCCGCCACCACCCTGCAAGACGGCCAGCGCCTGCGCGTGGCCACCTACAACATCCACAAGGGCGTGCGCGGCTTCGGCCCCAACATGAGGCTGGAGATCCACAACCTCGGGCTGGGCATCGAATCGCTCGACGCCGACCTCGTGTTCCTGCAGGAGGTGCGGCACTTCCACCACGGCCACGCCCGCCACTTCGACCGTTCCTCCTTCGGCTGGCCGAAGCAGGGCCAGGCGCACTTCCTGGCGCCGGAGGGCTACGAGGTGGCCTACCGCACCAACGCCGTCACCAAGGAGGGCGAACACGGCAACGCGCTGCTGTCGCGCTGGCCCATCGGGGACATCAACCACCACGACGTCTCCGACCACCGCTTCGAGCAGCGCGGCCTGCTGCACGTGCCGGTGCATTGGGCCGGGCAGACGGTGCACGCCATCGTCGCCCACCTGGGGCTGATGCATTCGAGCCGCGTGCGGCAGGTGCAGCGCATCGCCAGCTTCATCGAGGCCGAAGTGCCGGCGGGCGAGCCGCTGCTGCTGGCCGGGGATTTCAACGACTGGGGCGAGCGGCTGGACGCGCCGATGCGCGCCCTCGGCCTGCAGCGTGCGACGGTCGAGGGAGTACCCATCCCGCGGACGTTCCCGTCGCGCGTGCCGGTGTTCTCGCTCGACCGCATCTACAGCCGCGGCTTCCGCTGCTCGGCAAGCTATGTGCCGCGCGGCCCGACCTGGGCCCGCATGTCCGACCACCTGCCGCTGCTGGCGGACCTGGAGCCGCTTTGACCGGGCTGGCGGCGGAACAAAGCCGGCCCCGCTGACGATGGCTCGCGCCAGCGACGGCCAAGGCGCGGCGCCGAAGGGCGCCCGGCGGCCTTCCCCGCCCGACGACCGCTGGTGGGTGCGCGTGCCGCGACCGGTGTTCACCGGCGGCAACCGGGTGCGGCTGCTGCAGGGCGGCGACGAGATGTTCCCGGCGATGTGCGAAGCCATCGCCCGCGCGCGCAGGGAAGTCTGGTTCGCGACCTACATCTTCCATGACGACGAGGCCGGACTGAAGGTGATGGATGCCCTGGCGCAGGCCGCGGCGCGCGGCGTGCGGGTGCGCGTCGTGGTCGACGGCTTCGGCTCCAAGGCCACGCTGCGCCAGTTGCAGCAGCGCATGCGGGCCGTGCTGCCGGGCCGCGCCGCCCGGCGTGCGCTGCGCGAGTCGCCGGCCGGCCCCGACGGCGTGGCGCTGGCCATCTTCCGCCCGATGCACGGCTGGTGGAGCTGGCTGCAACCGGGGCAGATGCGCCGGCTGCACCAGAAGCTGTGCGTGGCCGATGGCGAAGTCGCCTTCGTCGGCGGCATCAACGTCATCGACGACCGGCTCGACCTGCGCCACGGCCGCAGCGAACTGCCCCGCCTGGACTTCGCCGTCGAGGTGCAAGGCGTGGCCGCGCGCCAGATCGAGCAGGCGGTGCGGGCGGTGTGGACGCGCGCCTGGCTCGGCCGCGACCTCGGCGGAGAGCTGCGCGCCCTGGTGCACAGCACCGAGCCGCTGGGCCGCATCAAGCGCCTGTTCAAGCAGCTGCGCATGCCGCACGGCGAAGGCCTGCAGCACCAGGCCGGCGAACTGCCTCCGGTGCAGGCCGCCTTCGTGGTGCGGGACAACCTCCGCCAGCGCCGCACCATCGAGCGCAGCTACATCGCCGCGCTGCGCAATGCGCGCGAGCGGGTGGACCTGGCCTGCCCCTACTTCTACCCCGGCACCGCCTTCCGCCGCGCGCTGTGCGCCGCGGCACGCCGGGGAGTGCGGGTGCGGGTGCTGCTGCAAGGCAAGCTCGACTACCGCATCGCCGGCCTGGCCGCGCGCGTGCTGTACGACGAGCTGCTCGGCGCCGGCGTGCAAGTGTTCGAGTACACGCCGGCCTTCCTGCACGCCAAGGTCGCCGCCGTCGACGGGCAATGGGCCACGGTGGGCAGCTCCAACATCGACCCGCTTTCGCTGCTGTTGAACCTGGAGGCCAATGTGATCGTGCACGACGCGGCGTTCAACAGCGAATTGCGCGGGCGTTTCGAAGAGGCGCTGGCGGTTTCGACGCAAGTCAGCAAATCGGCGCTGGCCGGGCGCGGCATGTGGCCGGTGCTGACGCGCGGCCTGGTGGCATGGTGCGCCCATGTCTACCTGCGCCTGGCCGGCGCCACCGGCAAATACTGAGCCGCAGGCGGGTCGCTCAGGCGGCGCCAGCCTATGCCCAGATCATTTTTATGTGCGTTATCGCACACAGTGTTTTTCGGCATACGCTTGGGCCTGGCCACCGGCAGGTGCCAGTTTCCAAGGCAGCCATGCGGCAAGTAGGTGCCCACCCAGCCGCCGAAGCCTCCCCGCAAGCCGGGGGGCCGCCGTGCAAAATGAGTCGCTCAAACCCCGCATCAAGGACTAACATCGGTTTTCGCGGTCACAAATTGTGTTTTCGCAAGACGAACCCGCATCCGTCGCATCATCAGGTTCTGATCAGCGGGCTTCCCATCAACAACGAATAAATCGAAGCCATGCTGCAGGCGGTGCGGCTGAGCTTGTCGGGCAGTGCGGAGTGTGGTGAATGTCAGTTCGACCGCCGGAGCTTCAGGCGCCCGTTGAGGGCATGGGCGCTGAAGGATCGCAGACTGGGACGGGACCGCAGACCGGCCCCGGGGCAGCCGCCTTGCTCGACAAGCTGCCCGGCGGCGTGTTCCAGCTGCACCGCAGCCATGACGGCCGCTGGACCTTTCCCTACGTCAATGCCGAAGCGCAGCGCTTGCTGGGCATGTCCGCCGCCGGACTGCGGCGCGATGCGCGCTCGGTCAGGGCGGTCGTGCACCCGGCCGAGCTGGCCCAGCTGAAGCACCGACTCGACCAGTCGCGCGAGACGGGCACGCCCTGGAAGGCGCGCTTCCGCCTCATGCGGCACAACAACCTGCCCAAGCAATGGGTCGAGGTGACGGCCTCGCCCGAGAGCCGGCCCGACGCTGGCACCCTGTGGAACGGCGTGCTCACCGACGTGCACTACGAACACACACGCCAGGCCGCGGCCCAGCACCTGCACGAACGGCAGATGCTGGCGGTGCGCGCGGCCGGCCTCGGCCTGGTGGAGATCGACACGGCCCGGCGCATGGTGCACCTGGACGCGCACGCGCGGAACCAGCACGGCCTGGATATCACGCAGTCCGACATCTCGCTGTCGCACTGGCTGGATCTGTTCTTTCCCGACGACCGCGTCGCCGTGCAAGCCATGCTGCAGGCCGCCTCGGAAACGCCGCAGCAGCTCGCGCCGGCCGTGTCCGCGCGGCTGCCCCGCGCCGACCGCCAGGGCATGCGCACGCTGGAGCTGATGGTCACGGCCACCGCCGCCGCGTTCGACGAACCCGGCGCCGGGCCTGCCGGGCCGAGGCTCGTCGCCGCCTGCCGCGACATCACCGACCAGCGCCAGCAGGAGGACGAACGCGCACTCAAGCAAGCCGGCGAGATGGCCGAGCGCAGCCGCAACGATTTCCTGTCGCGCATCAGCCACGAGTTGCGCACCCCGCTCAACGGCGTGCTCGGCTACGCCCAGTTGATGGCGCTGGACCGCGAGCACCCGCTGCCGCGCACCCAGTTGCAGCGCTTGGCGGTGCTGCAGGAATCCAGCGCGCGGCTGCTGTCGATGATCGACCGGCTGCTGGAGATCAGTCGCATCGAGCGCGGCCAGGTGGAGCTGCACCCCGAGGTGGTCGACCTGCGCCCCTTGATCGCCCGGTGCGTCGGCGCGGCGGCCGAGTTTGCGCAGTCGCGCGGCGTGGAGATCGAAGTCGCCCTGGGCGACGACGACGAGGACGGCGGCCACAACGCCCATGTCCGCGCCGACCCGCGGGCGCTCGAACAAGTCATCCAGGCGCTGCTGTCCAACGCCATCAAATACAACCGCAGCCCCGGCCGCGTGCGCATCCGCTTCGTCAGTGCCGAGATGGGCACGGTGATCATCGACGACACCGGCCCCGGCCTGACGCAAGACCAGCTCGGCAAGCTGTTCGAACCGCTGAACCGCCTTGGCGCGGAGCGCACCCGCGTGCCCGGCCAGGGCTTGGGCCTGACCACCGCGCGCATGCTCACCCAGGCGATGGGCGGCAAGCTCAAGGCCTGGTCGCAGCTGGGCACCGGCTCGCGCTTCGCGGTATCGCTCACCCTGGCCAAGCCGGAGCGCCCGGTCGGCGCGCCCGAGTCCGATTTCGCCGGCCTGGTGCCCTCGGAATGGGAGGGCGGCGTGCAGCGCGTGGTGCTCTACATCGAAGACGACGAAGTCAACACCACGCTGATGGAGCAGGTCTTCCTGATGCGGCCCGAGTGGCGGCTCATCACCGCCCCCACCGGCGAAGACGGCGTCAAAGCCGCGCAGGCCCACCTGCCAGAGCTGGCCCTGGTCGACATCGGCCTTCCCGGCATCTCGGGCATCGAGGTGCTGCACAGGCTCAAGGGCGACCTGCGCACCCAGCACATCCACTGCGTGGCGTTGAGCGCCGACACCTCGGCCGAGTCGGTCGAACGCGCGCGCGCCGCCGGTTTCGAGGACTACTGGACCAAGCCCTTCGACATCCTCACGATGGTGGACAAGCTCAAGGCGCTGCTGGCCTGAGAGGCTGAGCGGGCGCCAGGCCCCGCCCTCGCGAAGGCCGCCGACAATCCGGCGCATGACCGAGAAACACGACGACACGCTGCTGCTGGGCGTGGACTTCTCCAGCACGCCGCGCCGCGGCAAGCCGGTGGTGATGGCGCTGGGCGGGCTGCAAGGCCCCGGGCTGGTCAAGCTGCGCGAGCTGGTGGCCTTCGAATCGCTCGCCGGCTTCGGGGCCTGGCTCGCCGAGGAGCGCGAGGTCCCCTGGGTCGGCGCCTTCGACTTCCCTTTCGGGCTGCCGCGAGAGCTGGTGCTGCACCTGGGCTGGCCGGCGCAATGGCCGGCACTGGTGGCGCACTACCGCACCTTGAGCCGCGCGCAGATCCGCGATACCTTCGCCGCCTTCTGCGACGCGCGGCCGGCGGGCGGCAAATTCGCGCACCGCGCCTGCGACGCCCACGCCGGCTCCTCGCCGTCCATGAAGTGGGTGAACCCGCCGGTGGCCTACATGCTGCACGCCGGCGCGCCGCTGCTGATCGACGCCGGGGTGCATCTGCCCGGGCTGCACGGAGGCGACACCCGGCGCGTGGCGCTGGAAGGCTATCCGGGACTGCTGGCCCGGGAGATTCTCGGCGCGCGCTCGTACAAGAGCGACCAGAAGGCCAAGCAGACGCCCGAACGGCTGATCGCCCGCAAAGACCTTGTCAACGCGCTCGAACTCGGCCAGACCCGCCTCGGCCTGCGCCTGCGGCTGACCCACGCCCAGCGCGAGGCGCTGGTGGCTGACGGCAGCGGCGACCGGCTCGACGCGGTGCTGTGCCTGCTCCAGGCCGCCTGGTCACACGTCCGGCCCGGCTGGGGCCTGCCCGAGGCCGTGGACCCGCTCGAAGGCTGGATCGCCTCCGCCGTCGCCCATTGAGGCAGAAGGCGCGAGGCCGCCGTCAGGTCGGCGTGTCGAACAGCGCCGACAGGTCGGCGCTGGAGCGATGGCCCACGCTGGCATGGTGCCGGGACAACCAGGCCAAGGCATGTTCGCGGCCGTGCGCGTGCAGCAGTTCGAAGAAGCGCGGGTTCACCACCAGCTTGCTCGGGCTGCCCCACCGGAGCAGCGATTCGCCGGCCTCCATCAGGTGGAAGCGGGTGTCGCGCAGCCGCCGCGCCACGGGGCTGAAAACGAACCAGGACCGCTGCAGGTCGCGCCGCATCGCGGCCAACAGCTGCATCTCGCGCAGGAAGCCGG
>CBJNAE010000126.1:0-10592 GCA_966433995.1 uncultured Ideonella sp.
GGAGCTTCTCGAAGGCCTGCGGCCGGCCGTAGGTGCCGATGTCGCCGCCCCATTCACCGCTGCGCAGCATGGCGCCGGGCTCCTGCGCAAGCGGCTGGGCCGATGCGGTGAAAGTGGACAGCGAAGCGGCAAGGGCGCTCGCCAGCAAAGGCAGTGGCAGACGGACCATGGGGTTCAACTCCTTGCCTGTCCGCCGCCGCACCATGCGGCGCGCGTCAGGCGGTCGAATCCTCGGGCCGCCCGGTGCGGCCGGTATGAAACATCCGTGAAGTCGGGGGCGGCGGGTTGGGTTTTTCCGTGCCGACCAGGCCCAGCGAGGTTTCGATCCGCAGGCACAGGCGCCTGGCTTCGTCCACCGCTGCCTCGCCGAAGCGCGAGGCCACCTGTGTGCAGGCCTCCTGGACGGAGGACGCTGCCAGCAGCGTCCGCAGCCGCCGGGCCAGCCCGCCTGCCCGCAAGCGCGATGCCGGGAGGCTGTCGCCCGCGCCCAGGGCGACCACCCGGGCGGCGTTGTCGAACTGGTCCCAGGCGAAAGGCACGACCAGTTGCGGCACACCGGCCCGCAGTGCCTCGGCGGTGGTGCCGATGCCACCATGGTGCACCAGCGCGGCCGTCCGGGGCAGCAGTTGGCCCAGCGGTGCATAGGGCTGCCAATGCACGCTGCCGGGCAGCCGGGGCGGTACCTGCGCGCGGTGCCGCGTCAGGAACACCGCGCGTCGCCCGAGCGCCTGGGTCGCAGCGAGGGCCTGCTTGAAATAACGGTCCGCGTGGTGGTGGCCCGAGCCCGGCGTGAAGACGACCGGCGGCGTGCCTTCGCCGAGGAAGCGCCGCAGTTCATGCGGCAGGCCGTCACCGGCCGGCGCGGGGTCGTAGAGCATGAAGCCGCCCAGGTCGTGGGGCTGGGGCCAGTCGGGCTGGGGCGTGCCGAACCAGTCGGGGAAGAGCCCCACCGTCAACTCGGGCGCGTCCTGGAAATGGCCGATGAAGTGGTCCACCGGCGCCAGGCCGGCCATTTGCCGCGCCGCGTTCACCTCGGGCAGCCCGGCCGGGTCGATGAAACGACGGTCGACCCAGCGCCACAGCGCGCGGCGCCAGGCCATCGGTAACCAGGGCGGGACGCGCATCGGGCCGATGGTCAAGGGGTCGTGGCAGCTGCGCAGGTTGGAGGGCGCGAGATAGGCGCCCACCAGCCGGGTGCCGGGCCGCTGCGCCTGGACGATGGCCGCGCCGGCCAGCGCCATCGGGTGGGACACCACGATGCAGCGGTCCCCCGCGGGGATCCGGCCGAAAGCGTCCCGGATTTCGCCGAGCCGCAGCCGGTAGTCCCGCATCAGCACCCGGAAGCCTTTCTGGGGGTGCCAGAGGTCGGGGTTGTCGATCAGGGCCATGAAGCTTTCGGGCGTGCCGATCGGCAGGAAGGGGATGCCCGCGCGACGCACCATGTCGGCGTGGAAGGCGGGGCCGACCATCGTGGTGGTGCGCCCCAGGCTTTGCCAAGCTTTGGCCAATGCCATGAAGGGGTACATGTCGCCGGCCGTGCCCGCAGTGATCAGGACGAAATGGTCGGTGGGCGTCGGGGGCATGGAGGCGGTAGGGGAGCTCGGCGGGTCGCCGCCGGCGGCCCCGGATTTTCCCATCCCGCACCGTCCGCGGCGGGCAGCCAACGTTCAAAGTTGGAATCGGGATACCGCATTAGGGCCTCCGCTCGGCCAATGAAACATCATGTACTCCCACCATGCTTCGTTCGGCGGCGGCCAACGGATGAGATAGGCCTGCCGGCTGGAGGTGTCCAGGGCCTGCCAGAAAGGCAGCCAGCGGTGATGCAACCAAGCCTCGCTCGCGCCCTGCCTCCAGCCGCCCCACCAGGGTTGTTCGCCAGGGTATGCGGCCCAAGGCGGTTCAGGCGATTGCTGTTCTGTGGCCATGGCACTCCTCGCTGACCCAAAGGCCGTGGACCCCCGCGGCCCTGGCCGGAAGCGGAGTATCCCAGGAGGTCAAAGCCACGCCCCTCTCACGGCGTGAGCTTGAACAGCGCCACCGTCGACACCAGCGAGGCCGCCTCCGCCCGCAGGTTCTCCGCGGCGGCGGCCGACTGCTGCACCAGGGCGGAGTTCTGCTGCGTCGCGTCGTCCAGCACCTTCACCGAGCCGTGGATGCCGCCGATGTCGCGGTCCTGCGCGGCCAGCGACTGGGCGATGCCGCCCACGATGTCGCTCACCCGGGCCACGCCCTGCAGGATCTCCTGCATGGCGCCCTTGGCCTCGCGCACCAGGGCCTGCCCCTTGCCGACCTGCTCGGTGCAGGCGTGGATCAGGCCCTTGATCTCCTTGGCCGCGTTGTCAGAGCGCTGGGACAGCTTGCCCACTTCGCTGGCCACCATGGCGAAGCCGCGGCCCAGCTCGCCGGCATGGGCGGCCTCGACGGCGGCATTCAAGGCCAGCAGGTTGGTCTGGAAGGCGATGGACTCGATCAGCGTGTTGATCTCGGCGATGCGGCCGGTGGCTTGGTTGATCTCCTGCATCGTCGACACCACGCGCCCGATCACCTGCTCGCCGCGGCCCGCCGATTCGCTGGCCTGCCGGGCCAGCTGCTCGCCGCGCGCCGCGGCGGCGGTGTTGTCGGCCGAGGTGACGGCCAGGCGAGACACGTTGGCCGCGGCCGCCTGCAGGTTGGCGGCGGTCTGCTCGGTGCGCACCGACAGGTCGCTGCTGCCGGTGGAGAACTCGGTGGAGATGATGGAGATCGTCGACGCCGCCTGGGCCACCGCTTCGACCGTGTGCCGCAGCGACAGCTGCATCTGCGACAGCGCCTCTTGCAGCTCGCCGGCCTCGCCGGCCGCGCCCACCTGCACCGGCACCGACAGGTCCCCCCGGGAGATGAACCGCGCGCTGGTGACCGACTGGCGGATCGGTCGCGCGATCGACTGGCTCAGCCACCAGCCGCCGCAGCTGGACAGCAGCACCGCCAGGGCGACCGCGGCGGCGGTGGCCCACAAGGTGCGGCGCACCCGGCCGCGGGCGTCCTCCACCGCCTGCTCGGAGGC
Organism: uncultured Ideonella sp.; assembly: GCA_966433995.1. Lineage (GTDB taxonomy): Bacteria > Pseudomonadota > Gammaproteobacteria > Burkholderiales > Burkholderiaceae_C > JANPCX01. The sequence goes on from CBJNAE010000126.1 coordinate 3,044, forward strand.
GGCCTTGCCGAGGTCGGCCAGGGTCTGGATCTCCTTCAGGTAGGCCAGCCGGACCGGGTCGTACTTCGACCTGAGCAGCTCCTCCATGGCGGGGAAGTCGCCGAGCTTCTCCAGCTCGTCGATCTTCAGCTCCAGCGCGTCGAGCTGGCCGCGCAGCAGGTTGCCGCGGTCGAAGGGCGCCTGCAGCGCCGGCGAGCCTTCGATCAGCGCCCTGATGCCGTCCTGCAGCGCCTTCAGTTCGACTTTGGCCCTGGCGTTCTCCTCTTTCAGGCGCGGGCCGGCGTCGCCCATCATGATCTGCGAGCGCATCACGGTGCGCAGCACCGCCATCTCGCTCAGGTTGCGCCAGTCCGAAAGCCGGGTGCTCAGCGCCACGTCGCGCTGCACCAGCCGGTCGACCAGGGCAGCGGTGCTGCGGATCTGCCAACCGCTGAAAACTGCGATGCCCACCATCAGGAGGATGAGCAGCCCGAAGCCGCCGAGCAGGCGCGGCGCGATCTGCGACATGCGGGCGGGCCGGGTGTCGGGGCGCCGTTCAGGCGCGGCCAGGGGGGGCGACGTCGGGTTCATGGCTTGTTCCCTGTACTGGTGGCGGGGGCCTGGGGTGCGGCGCGCGCCGTCGGTTTCGAGGACTCGGCGTGCGCCAGCACCCGGCGCACCGCCTGGAAGTCGCGTTCGTAGTCGACCGGCACGAAGCCGTCCATTCCGTTGAGCGCCTTGCGCGCGGCCTCGGGCAGCCGGTACTTGAAGGTGCATTCGCGCACGCGCTGTGCGACCGGAGCCGGCACGCGCTTGCCGATGAACCAGGCGGCGATCGGGAAGCTGTCGCTGCGCCACAGCGTGCGCATGTCGCTTTCCTTCAGGTCGCCCGCGGTGAGCATGCGCTCGTAGACGTCGGAGGCAACCACCGCGCCCTGCCAGAAGCCGTAGTAGGTGCCCATCACCGAGCGTTCATGGCCTTTGGAGAAGACCACGGTGTAGTTGTCGTCGGGCCGCAGCCCGATTGTCGGCAGCAGGGCGCGCTGCACCAGGTTGCCCGAGAAGGAGCTGGCGCTGGTGTGCGCGATCTTCTGGCCGGCCAGGTCGGTGGGCCGGCGGTAGGGGCTGTCGGCGCGCACGATCATCTGCGCCCGGTAGCTGTCGGCCACGCCGGTGGCGGTGTTGCCGCGCGACGCGATCGGCGTGCCCAGCCCCAGCTCGGTGGCCTTGACCGTCAACCCCACCGGCAGCAGCGCGAAGGCCAGGCGGCCGGCTTTCAGGCTGTCCAGCAGTTCCTCGTCGCCAAGCAGGTCGGGCCCGGCGTTGGACCATGACACGCCCTGGGTGTTGGTCACCTGCAGGCCGGCGCAGCGTTCCAGCGATTCGATGTAGTGGTCGTAGCGTTTGCGGACTTCCAGCGCGATGAAGCTGGCTTTGGCGAAGGCGACGGAGAGCCGGGCGCTGTCGCCGGCGTTGGCGCCGCCCGGGGCCGCGTGAGCGCCGTGGAGCGGTCCGCACAGCGACAGGGCGGTCAAGGCGAAGGCGGCGGCCAGGCCGCGGGTGGATGGCTTGAGCTTCATGCGTGGGTACCTCCAAAAAAAGCCGGAAGGCGGTCCAGGGGGCGGTGCGTCAACCCATCGGGCGATCGAGCGGCCGATCGGTGTCAGTTCATCTCAGATCAGCCTGCGCCTGCATTTGGTGATCAGCACCTCGGCCGTGGCGACGACGGCGAGGATGGTCAGCAGAATGGTGGCCACCCGCTGCCAGGCGAAGGTGTCGATGGCGGCGTTCATGATCATTCCGAGGCCGCCGGCGCCCACCAGACCGAGCACCGACGACTCGCGCACGTTGATGTCCCAGCGCAGCAGCATGATCGACCAGAAGGCCGGCTTCACCGCTGGCCAGTAGCCGTACCAGACCTGCATGGCCTGCGTGCCGCCAGCGGCCTGCAGCGCTTCGATCGGGCCATGGGAGACCTCCTCCAGCGCCTCGCCCAGCAGCTTGCCGACGAAGCCCACCGAGCGGCAGCTGATGGCGAACACGCCGGCCAGCGGCCCCGGGCCGAAGACGGCGACGAACAGCAGCGCCCAGACCAGCGAGTTCACGCAGCGGCTGGCCACCAGCACCAGCTTGGCCGCGTTGTTGAGCAGCCGGTTCGGCGTGATGTTGTTCGCTGCCAAAAGGGCCAGCGGCAGGGCGAAGACCATCGAGAAGATGGTGCCCAGCGTGGCAATGTGGAAGGTCTCGACCAGCACGGCGTGCACGGCTTGCGGGTAGTAGGCCACGTCGACCGGCCACATGCGGTGCAGCATGTCGCGCATCTGCTCGGGGGCGTCCCAGAGGAACTCCCACACCACGTCGATGTGGCGCAGCGACTGCACCACCGCCACCAGCACGACCAGGGCCAGCGCCTGGCGCAGGATCCGCTGGGGCAGCGAGTGGCGCTGCCAGCCTTCCTGGGTGTTCGGAATGGAAATCGCGTTCATGGCGGGGCCCCTCACTTCTTGGCGTTGAATAGTTTCTTGACCTGGTTGGCCAGCAGCTCGCCGGTCATCACCAAGGCCACGATCACCAGGATGATCGCCAGCACGAAGTCGTATTCGAAGCGCAGGAAGGCCGCGAACAGCGTCCCTCCGATGCCGCCCGCGCCCACGATGCCGACCATGGTGGAGTTGCGCAGGTTGGAGTCGAGCTGGTAGGTGCAAAAGCCCACGAAGCGGCCCATCACCTGCGGCATCACCCCGAAAATCACCACGCTCATGAAGGAGGCTCCGGTGGCGCGCACCGCCTCGATCTGCTTCATCGAGATCTCCTCGATCGCTTCCATGAAGAGCTTGCCGACGAAGCCGATCGAGGTGACCACCAGCGCGGCGATGCCCGCCAGCGGCCCGAAGCCGATCGCCTTGACGAAGATGATGCCGACGATCACCGAGTTGAAGGCCCGGCAGACCGTCACCAGCGAGCGCGCCGGCCAGGTGGCCCAGGCGGGCATCAGGTTGCGCGCGCCCAGCACCGCCACCGGCAGCGCCAGAAGGACGCCGAAGAAGGTGGCAAGCACCGCGATCTGCATGCTTTCGGCGAAGCCGGTGAGCAGCACCTCGGCCTGCGAGAAGTTGGGCGGGAACATGCGGCCGAGGAAGCGCTGGGCGTTGTCGGCCCCGGCCATCAGGCGCGACCACGAGAAGTTGAGCTGGCTGGCCGCGTACAGGGCGTAGGCGACCAGCGCCGCCATCGCCAGCCTGAACTGGGTCGAGGTGCGGAACGGCGCCTGCCGGCCGGCCGCCGAAGGCGTGGCGGTGGGGTGGGCGGCCGCGCTCATTGCAGCCACCCGTCGCCGCCGTAGATGGTCTTCAGGTGCGCGTCGGTCAGCTCGCCCGGTGGCCCGTCGAACACCACGCGGCCGCCGGTCATGCCGATGACGCGGTCGGCGTAGCGGCGCGCCAGCTCGACGTCGTGGATGTTCACCAGCACCGGGATGTTCTTTTCGCGGCCCTGCTGCTTGAGCAGCTCGATGATCTCGACCGAGGTCTTCGGATCGAGCGACGAGGTGGGCTCGTCGGCCAGCAGCATGTCGGGCCGCTGCATCAGCGCCCGGGCGATGCCCACGCGCTGGCGCTGGCCGCCGGACAGGCTGTCGGCGCGCTGGTTGACGAAGGCTTCCAGGCCCACCACCTTGAGCAGCTGGCGGGCGTGCCGGATGTCCTCGGCCGGGAAGCGGCGCAGCCAGCCGTTGAGTGCGCCCACGTAGCCCAGCCGGCCGGTGAGCAGGTTCTCCATCACGCTCAGGCGCTCCACCAGGTTGTATTCCTGGAAGATCATCCCGATGCGCCGCCGCGACTCGCGGAGCAGGCGGCCCGAGACCTGGGCCAGGTCGGTGCCGTGGAACAGGATCTGCCCCTCGGTCGGGTCGACCAGCCGGTTGATCATCCGGATCAATGTCGACTTGCCGGTGCCCGACGGCCCGATGATGGCCGTCAGCCCCTGGCCCTTGATGTCCAGGTTGATGCCCTTGAGCACCGGCTGGCCCGGCTTGTAGGCCTTGACCAGGTTGCGGATGCTGAGGACGCTTGCGGGGGGTGGGGCGTTGGCCACGGACATGGGATGGGCTCCAGGAAAAAGGGCATGCGGCGGCCCGCGTCGCCGCCGCGTGGGGCGCGGCGCGGGCGGTGTCGCGTTGGGGATGGAAGGGTCAGCTCAAGGCTTGGCCGGGGCCGCCGCCTTGGCGTCGTCCTTGGCCTTCTCGGCCTCGTAACTCTTGCGGCCGAAGGTCTGGCCGGCGCTGGTGGCCACCTGGCGCACCAGGTTCCAGTCCTTGTTGTACTGGGCCGGCAGGAAGCGGTCGGAATCCATGGCCTTGGCCATCTCCTCCGGCATGCGGAAGTCGAAGAAGCATTGTTTGATCTTGCCGACCAGGGCCGGGTCCAGGTCGTGGGCGTGCACGTAGCCGCTGGTGGGGAACTTGTCGCTGGTGTAGATGGTGCGGAAGTCGTCCATCTTGACCACGCCGCGCTCGGCCATGCGCTCCAGCACGTCGCCGGCCACCGCGCCGGCGTCGTAGTCACCCGAACGCACGCCGAGGATGGACTGGTCGTGCTTGCCGGAGTAGACCACCTGGTAGTCCTTGTCCGGCGTGATGCCCAGCGCCGGGAAGAGGGCGCGCGGCGCCAGGTTGCCCGAGTTGGAGGAGGGCGAGGCGTGGGCCACCTTCTTGCCCTTGAGGTCGGCCATCTTCTGGATCGTGCTGTCCTTGCGGGTGATGACGAGCAGGTGGGTGGCCTCCGGCCCCTTGGCGGTGCCGCGCATCGCGAAGGGCACCGCACCGGCGATGTTGACGGCGAACATCGTCGAGCCAGTGGAGAAAGCGCCGATGTGCAGCCGGCCCGAGCGCATCGCCTCGATCATCGCGGAGTTGGACTGCACCTGGAAGAACACCACGCGCTTGCCGGTGCACTGGCCGAGGTACTCGGTGAAGGGGCGGAACAGCTTCTCGTAAACCGCCGGGTTCTCAACCGGCTGGAAGCTGAAGACCAGGGTGCTGGGGTTCTTCAGCTTGGCCGGGTCGGTGGGCGTGTCGGCGACCAGGTCCTTGTTGGCGTCGCAGTACTGGGCGTCCAGGTCGCCGCGGTTGGGGCAGCTGTCCTGGGCCATGGCCGATGGGGTGGCCAGGGCGGCGGTCAGCAGGGCGGGCAGGAAGGCGAGGGCTCGGGTGGTGTTCATGTCTCTTGGTCCTCTGTTCTGGGGTGGGTGGGGGCGTGGAGTGCTTGGCGTGTCGATGGAATGGACTGTAGGAGCCCGCCGCGCGCGCCGCCACCGCCTTCTTTCGCCTGTCTTTCCCGATCCTTTCATCAGGCTGTCTCCGGGGGCTGGGATTTACGCGGAGCGCCTGGCGCCTGGATGCCGGTTCGTGTGGGATGTCACGCGCGGCGGGCCGCGATCTTGTCCGTTCGGCCGAGTTTGTTTTCCGTTTGGATGGGGCTTTTCTCCCGTTCGGGCTGAGCTTGTTTTCCGTTCGGGCTGAGCTTGTCGAAGCCTCCCATGCGGACTGCCCAAGCTTCAACAAAGCGAAGTGACAAGGCCCTTCGACAGGCTCAGGGCGAACGGGGGAGGGGGAGGGGGAGGGGGATTCTTCTGCTCGTTCGGGCTGAGCCTGTCTTCCGCTCTGGCTGAGCTTGTCGAAGCCTTCCATGTGGACGGCCCGAGCGTCGACGAGGTGGCGAGGGCCTTTTGACAAGGCGACCGGGGAGCAGGATTCTTCCGGGCGAGCCAAGGGCAGGCAGGTTCCTCTCCATTTCAGTGGCGGGAGGAAAAAAGCCGCCCGAAGGCGGCTGGAAAGTCCCACGTTGCAATGAAACCATTGGGCTCTCAAGGAAACGCCGGGCCGCCCCAAGTTTCCTTGACCCCCGCGGGGGGGGCTGGGCGCAGCCCGGCCCTGGGGGCTCTCAGAAAGTGTGGCGAAGCCCCGCCTCGAAGCCCTTGCCCGAGCCGCCCGGCGTGACTGGCGCCAGGCCGACGCCGAAGGTGCGTCCGGCGCCGTCGTTGTCGATGCGGGCGAGGTTGGCGTACAGCGCGGTGCGCTTGGACAGGCTGTGCACGTAACCCAGCGCGATGTGGTCGGCGTCGTTGGCCGCGCCGCGTGCCTTGAGCTGGGTGTAGCCCAAGCGGATCTGGCCGCTGCCGAGGTCGATCTGGGTGCCCAGCATCGCCGACCGCGTCCGGGTTGCGCCCACCTTGTTCTCGCCCCACAGCGCGATCACCCTCGCCGGGCCGAACTTGTAGCTCGCGCCGGCGTTGCTCTGGCGGAAGTCGCCGGTCGCGTAGCGCGTCTCGCCGGTGGCGGCGCCGACCATCAGCGGTCCCTGTGCATATCCCAGGTGGATGCCGGCATAGCGACCGTCCGACTTGGTGGCGGCGGGCGTCGAGGGCTGCTCGCCCGGCGCGTACATCAACTGGCCGGAGAAGCCCCCCAGGCCGGCGGGCAGGAAGTAACTCACCGCGTTGGAAGCCCGCACATTGGTGCGCACCGTGGTGCCGCCGGCGTTCACCGGGTAGAAGAGGAAACCCGCGCTGCCGACGCCGTTGGTGCCGAAGGGGTGCAGTCTGCTCAGGTTGTGGAAGCTCGGCACGGTGTCGCGGCCCACGCGGGCCTCGCCCCAGCCGCCCATCAAGCTCACGGTGGAGCGGCGTCCGAACAGGGCACCGGACACCGAGTCCTTGTTGTTGGAACTGGTGGAGCCGCTGACGCCGGTGTCGGGCGAGAAGGCGCCCTCCAGCCAGAAGCCCGCCTTCAGGCTGCCGCCCAGGTCTTCCGTGCCGCGCACGCCCCAGCGGCTGGAGGAGTTGGCGTCGCTGACGACCGAATTGCGAGAACCCGCGCCCGAGGCTTCGAGCCGTTGGACACCTGCGTCCACGATGCCGAAGATGGTCACGCTGGACTGGGCGTGCGCGCCGGCGCCGGCCAGGCAGGCGGCCGCAGCCAGGCACAGGCGCCTGAATTGGGATTGCTCTTGCCTGTCGCGCCGGACGCTCGTTGTGGGTGGCGGAACGTGTGCGGGGGATCGCATGGATGTCTCCTCTTGGTAAGAGTGGTGGTTGTGAATGGGAGAGGCTGCAGGGTAGGAGGCATGCCTTTGCCGTGCCACAGTGTTCTTTCGCCTGTCTTTCCCCAGGCTTTCATGACCCTTTCCTCGGCCGCTAGGATTTACGCGCATCGACGCTCGCCGCCGCAGCCGGCATGCTTGGGCCCCATGCTGTTGCTGATCGAGGACGACGCCGACCTGTCGCTGGCCCTGAGCCGGGTGCTGATGCGCCGCGGCTTCGACGTGCAGACCTGCAGCGACGGCCTGGAGGCGCTGGCCCTGCTGCAGAAGGGCCGCTTCGACGGCGTGCTGCTGGACGTGACCATCCCCGGCATGGATGGCCTGCAACTGCTCAAGCGCCTGCGCCTGCGCGGCGACCGCGTGCCGGTGCTGGTGCTGACGGCGCGCGGCTCGGTCAGCGACCGCGTCACCGGCCTGAACGCCGGCGCCGACGACTACCTCGCCAAGCCCTTCGACCTGGACGAACTGGAAGC
>CBJNAE010000127.1:0-10520 GCA_966433995.1 uncultured Ideonella sp.
CGCCACGCCCAACGTGATCGCGGTGCACCCGTCCTTCCCCGCCAAGGACTACAAGTCCTTCGTCGACGCGCTCCACAAGAACCCGGACAAGTACAGCTACGGCAGCTCCGGCACCGGCGGCATCGGGCACATGCAGATGGAGCTGTACAAGAGCATGTCCAAGACTTTCGTCACCCACATCCCGTACCGCGGCGCCGGCCCGGCGCTGAACGACACGGTGGCGGGGCAGATCCCGATGATCTTCGACAACCTGCCCTCGGCCCTGCCTTTCATCAAGGACGGCCGCCTGGTGCCGGTCGTGGTGGCCGCGCCCCAGCGCCTGGCCGTGCTGCCCAATGTGCCGACCTTCAAGGAAATCGGCCTGGACCCGGTGAACCGCATGGCCTTCTACGGCGTTCTCGCGCCCAAGGGAACGCCCAAGGACGTGGTGGACAAGGTGCACGCCGCGGTCAAGGCGGCGCTGGCAGACGCCAACGTCAAGAAGCGCATCGAGGACACCGGTTCGATCATCATCGGCAACACGCCGGCCGAGTTCGAGAAGCAGATCAAGGACGAGCTGACCACCTACAAGAAGGTCGTCTACCTGCAGAAGCTCACGCTGGATTGAAGCGGCCCTGCCGGCCGGGCGAGCACAATCGAGGGGAGCCCGCCCGGGCTCCTTTTTCCTTTGGCGAGATGAACGACGACAAACCCGGCGGGGAAGCCCTGCGCGCCAGCGAAAGATCGATCGAAAGCTTCGTCGGCAGCCTGTGGCTGGAGGACGGCCTGTCCGCCAATACCCAGGCCGCCTACCGGCGCGACCTGCGCCTGTTCAGCGCCTGGCTGGCCGAAGGGCAGGCGCGCAGCCTGGACGAAACCACCGCGTCCGACCTGCAGGCCTATGCCCTGAGCCGGCATGCGCAGAGCAAGACCAGCAGCGCCAACCGCCGGTTGACGGTGTTCAAGCGCTATTTCCGCTGGGCGCTGCGCGAGCGGCTGGTGCAGGCCGACCCCACGCTCAAGCTGCTGATGGCCAAACCGGCGCAGCGTTTGCCCAAGACGCTGAGCGAAGCGCAGGTCGAAGCCTTGCTCGCCGCGCCCGACACCGGCACGCCGCTGGGCCTGCGCGACCGGGCGATGCTGGAACTGATGTACGCCAGCGGCCTGCGCGTCAGCGAACTGGTCGGCCTGAAGACCGTGCACCTCAGCCTCAGCGACAACGCCCTGCGGGTCACCGGCAAAGGCGCCAAGGAGCGGCTGCTGCCCTTCGGCGAGGAAGCCCACGGCTGGCTGGCGCGCTACATCGCCGAGGCGCGGGCCGCCATCCTGAACGGCCAGTCGAGCGACGCCCTCTTCGTGACCTCGCGCGGCGGCGCGATGACCCGGCAGATGTTCTGGAAGCTCGTCAAGGCGCACGCGCTGGGCGCCGGCATCGCGGTGCCGCTTTCGCCCCACACCCTGCTGCACGCATTCGCCACCCACCTGCTCAACCACGGCGCCGACCTGCGCGCGGTGCAGATGCTGCTCGGCCACGCCGACATCTCCACCACCACGATCTACACCCACGTCGCGCGCGAGCGCCTGAAAACCCTGCACGCGGCCCACCATCCCCGGGGCTGACCGGCGCGGCAAGCGTAAAAAATGCGGCGTCCGGCCCACAGGTTTTCCCGCAGACGGTTTTCCACAATTGCGGTGACGCCGGGCACATCCCAAACTTGGGCACCACTAAAACGGCGCACCCAGCGCCGCAAGGAGACAACCGATGAAACAGCCGCAGCAACCGCCGCAGCCCGGGCGGGCCCTCGTCCCTTCTTTCTCGGCCTCCAAACCCGGGGGGTGGCGCCTGTGGCTGCTGGCAATGCTCCTGGCCGGCGCGGCGCCGCTGGCGCGGTCGCAGCTGCTGATCGGCCAGACCACCGCGCTGACCGGTCCCGCGTCCAGCGGCGCGACGGAGAACACCCAAGGTGCCCAGGTCTATTTCAAGCACATCAACAGCCGCGGAGGCATCAACGGCCAGAAGGTCGAATTGATCTCCCTGGACGACAAATTCGACGCCAAGCTCGCCGCGGAGAACGCGGCCAAGCTGATCACCGAGCACCGCGTGCTCGCGCTGTTCATGAACCGGGGCACCCCGCACACCCAGGCCATCATGCCGCTGCTGGGCCAGCACAAGATCCCGCTGATCGCGCCGTCCACCGGCGCCATGGTGCTGCACAAGCCGGTGCACCCCTGGATATTCAACGTCCGCGCCAGCTACCAGCGCGAGGCCGAGAAGGCCGTCACCCACCTGGCGACGATCGGCATGTCGCGCATCGGCCTGGTGCATGTGGACGATTCCTTCGGCGCCGACGTGACCGAAGGCGCCAACAAAGGGTTCGAGAAGGCGCAGATCAAGCCGGCCTTCGTCGAAAAGTTCGACCGCACCAAGCCCGATTTCTCGGCCATCGCCGCTTTGCCGTCGAAGCACCAGGCGCAGGCGGTGCTCTTCATCGGCAGCGCCGCGGCAGTGGCCGAGGGCACCAAGCTGATCCGCGCCAACGGTTCGCGGGCGCAGATCGTCACGGTGTCCAACAATGCCTCCAGCGGCTTCATCAAGCTGTTGGGCGAGCACGCCCGCGGCACCATCGTGTCGCAGGTGTTCCCCTTCGAGCGCTCCATCGCCACGCCGATGGTCAAAGAGGCGATGGAACTCGCCGCGGCCCAGGGCTACAAGGAAGTGACGCCCGCGATGCTGGAGGGCTATGCCGGTGCCAAGGTGGTGGTGGAGGCGCTGCGCCGCGCCGGGCCGAACCCGACGCGAGTGGGCCTGCAACAGGCGCTCAACGGCATGGGCAAGGTGGACATCGGCGGCCTGGAGGTCAGCTACAGCGAGACCGACCACACCGGGCTGGATTTCGCCGACCTGTCGATCATCGGCGCGGGGGACAAGTTCGTGCGTTGAACGCCGGCCGCTGGAAATGGCTTCTCAGGCGAACCTGGCCAGCACCTGACGCGCGTATTCCACCCCGGTGATGCTCTGCCCGGCGGGGATGGAGTTCGGGTCGGCGTATTCGCCCAGGTTGTAGGCCGTGAGCGCGCGGGCCTGGTCACCGCCGAATTTGTTGAGCAGGCGGCGCAGTTCCTGGGTGCCCAGGTCGATGTTGAGGGCCGGGTCGGTGAGGTCGGCGCCGTTGCCGAAGTAGCGCGGGTCCAGCTGCATCAGGCCGGTGCAGCCCGAGGTGGCGTTGCGGGCTTTCGGGTCGAAGTTCGATTCCTGGGTGATGACGGCCTTGATCAGTGCGGCGGGCACGCCGTACTTCGAGGCGGCGCCCTGGATCAGGTCTTCGAACGGGCCGGCTGGGCCCGATGGGCCATGGCCGATATCGCCGGGGATGGCGGCGAGGATGGGCTTCGGTTCGTCCGGCCCGTCCGGCAGGGGCGGGGGGGCGGCTTCGCCGCCTCCGGCGTCGCCTTGGCCGCCCCGGCCCAGGCCAAACAGGTAGGACAGGAACAGCATCAACAGCGCTAGCAGCGCGAACGGGGACGAGGCGTCGCCCGGCTGCGAGGGCGAGCCCGGCAGGCCTGGCGGGCTGCCGGGATAGAACAGCGACGAAAGGTCGGCGTCAATGTCGGACGGTGTCAATTGCAGGCGCTGGGCGATGGGGCCGGCACCGTCGTTGCCGAAGGAATACGGCAGGCTCGGCAGGCCCGAAAACTGGGTTTCGCCGGGGCGGATGGTCGTCATGGGATGTGTCCTCCTTGGAGAATGTCGCCGGTGCCTTCGGTGGCGGTTGCGACCGCTCAGGCGGCTGTTCCGGCCAGTTCGCCGGCCGCCGCGCGCTGAGGGTTGTCGGCCGCGGCGGCCGTGGCGGCCACGCCGTTCTCGATGAAGCGCAGCAGGTCGTCCACGATGCCCTGGTATTCGGAGGCGATCATGTCGGAGGAGGCCGGGTCGAGTTCGCTGAGCACCAGCCGGGCGCTGGTGTCGCGCAGGCCGGCGAAGGCCTCTTTCAGGGCTTGGGCGTGGGCGGGGGAGGTGGCGGCGAACAGGCTGCCGAGGGTGCGCATCACCGCCTTGAGGGCCAGGATGCCTGCCTTCATGCGGAATTGTTCGAGTTCGAGGCGGCTCAGGGGGGCGTGGTCGTGCATGGGGGGCTCCGGAGTTCGGGTTGGGTCCTGCCACGAGGGGTCGCAAGGGGCGCCATCAGGCGCCCAGCCTCGGGAACCAGTCGTAGACCTGGGTGGCACTGGCGCCCTTGGTGCTCATCGCGCTGATCGCCACGTTCAGGCCCTTGCCCTGGTTGATGGAGCTGCGCACGATAGCCTTGAGCAGGAAGGGCTGGTAGGAGGAGTCCTCGGCCAGGATCTTCTGCCGGGCCACCTGCAGCGCCTTGGCGTCTTCGTGGCGGCCTTCCATGCGGGCCAGCTCTTCGAGCGCGACGTTGGCGGTCAGCTGCGCGCCCACCTCGGGCTTGACGTCCATGTTCTCCTGCAGCGTGACGGTTCCGGCCTTGATGCTTTCCTTGGCCTTGGCCATGAAGTCGTTGAGCGTGCGCTCGACCATGATGCGCTTGTCGGTGTCGGGGAAGCCTTCGGGCCAGGTGCCGGCGTTGATGCCGTGCTCGATCCACTTTTCCCAGTGCGGCTTGACCGCCTTCTCGAATTTTTCGTAGTTGTTGTATTCGACGAAGCGGTCGGCGGCCATCGAGCCGTCGGGCATGTTGACCATGTCGACGCCGGACTGGGCGCTGGAGCGTTTCCAGTCGACGCTCGCGGTGGCCAGCGCCAGCCTTGCGCGCACCTTGGCCTCGGGGTTGCTGCCCGCGTTGAACACTTGGTTCAGGCCGCCCATGCCGGACAGGGTGTAGGTCGACTGCCTGGAAGTCACCAGCATGCCCTGGGTGCCGGCCAGGGTCTTGAAGCGGCTTCTCTCCTGCGACTTGGAGGAGTTGATGCCGGCGAAGAAATTCGCGCCGGCCGAGGCGTTGCCCGCTTCGCCGCCCGGCGACGCGAAGCCCACCACATTGAGGTTGGCGGTGTGGCTGCGCACCGTGGCGCTTTCCACGGTGCTGAGCGACACGGTGGGGTGCTGGTCGAGCAGGGCCTGTAGCGGGTCGTGGTAGCGCTGGTCGCCGTTGGGCTCGGTCGGTTGGTGCCAGGTGAGCAGGGAGCTGACCATCTCGCTGAAATCCCGCGTCAGCTCGGGGTGGGTGCGGCCGTCGAACTTCGGTGCGCGCATCACCGCACCGCCGGTGCGGTTCGATCCCGCGAAGGTGTGGCTGAGCGACACGCCGGGGCCGCCGCCGAAATGGCCGTTGGTGCCGCTCGCGTCGAAGCCCATGCCGGCCGTGACGCCGAAGCTGCCCGAGGCGCCGTGGGTGCGGCCCACCGACAGCTCGATGCCCAGGGCGTCGCGGCCGTAGCTGAACTGGTCGCGGACGGAGCCCTGCAGTTCCACGTCGGGCCGTATCACCAGGCCGAGCGCGCCGCCGATCTGCGACACCACGCCCACGACGCCGCCGGTGCCCAGGCCGAAGCGCTTGCCCTGGTTCACAGCCACTCCGCCGAAGGCGTTGGTGATGCTGGGGATCATCCACTGCTCCAGCGCCGCGGCCGAGAAATCGCCGTTCTTGTTGGCGAAGCGGTCAACGTGGTCTTTCAATGTCTCGGCGTTTTCCAGCGCCGCGTCCAGCACGGTGAGGGGCCGGGCACGCTGTCGGTTCTGCGGGCCCGTGGCGGCGATGTTCCCGCCGTCGCCGTCCCCGCCGGTGTCGGTGGCGGGGAGGGCGGATTCGGGGCGGAGTTCGTCGCGCAGCCGGGTGAGGGCTTGCAGCACCGTGGGCTTGTTCAGCTCCAGTTCCATCATGCCGATCGCCAGGTCGGTGCGGTCGGGCGCGGCGCCCTGGGGCGCGAACCTGTCGCGCCGCGCCGTCGGCAAGGCGGTGTCGCGCACGTGCGCGACGACGTCGCCGAACTGCGGGCCGCCGCGCGCGAAGGTGCCCTTGACCTGGGCGCCGAGCCGGGCCGCCATGCCCGGCACGTGGGTGCCGGCGGCCTTTTGTTCGGCTTCGACCTCGGCCTCGACCTTCTTGTTGATCGAGCGCCAGGCGCTGGAGCCGAGCTTGAGCGTGTCGATGCGCTCGCCGCGGTCGGCGCGTTTCTGGATGTACTGCAGCAGGTGCTTGGCTTCGATCAAGGAGCGCGGCACGTCGGGGATGGGCGCCGGCGGTGCGCCGTCGGGCGCGGTGCGGGCCTGTTCCCTGGCGGCGTTGGCGCGGGCGCGGGCGTCGACCAGTTCGAGCTGGGTGATCTTCAGCAATTCGCCGCAGGCGGTCTTGAGCTGGGTGTGCAGGCCGTTCTCGACCGTCGGCAGGCCGACGTCGGCGGCCACTTTGGCGGCCATCTGGCGGGCGTGCAGCGGGCTGGACTTGCGGTTCTCCGTGCCTCGCGGGATCCACTGATCGGTGAACTCTTTCAGCGACTTGTTGATCTTGTCGTAGGGGCTGCCTTCGGCGACCGACAACAGGCTGTTGCGCACGCCGTTGAACGCCTGGCGGTCGTAGCCCGGCAGTCGGTTCATCGGGTCCGCGGCGATGGCGGCCGCCTCCGGCGTGGTCCCCGCGGGCGCCGCCGGCGCGGCGGGCGGGTGGGCGACGAATTTGGCGGCGCGCTCGGCGCTGACGAGCCAGGTCAGGCTCGGTGCGTCCGGCGGCGGTGCGTCGGACAGCGTGGTGGTGGCGCGGAAATACACCTGCACGGCGTCCTGCAGCTGGCGCGAGGCGGTCGTGGCGGGCGGCTGGGTCAGCCGCTGCAGGATCTCGCCCCCGCTGGGCCGCGAGGCCAGGATGCTGGCGGTTCGTTTGGTGTCGCTATGGTCGCCGGGGCCGCCGACGACCTGGGGCTGGCCGTTGAAATCCAGGCCCGGCCTGGGCACCAGGTCGGCGAACCGGCGGTTCATCAGGCTGTCCAGCGCCGCGATCGCGCGGTCCGGGTCACCCTGGGTGGCGTTGGCGACGGCGCGCGAGACGACCTCCAGCGTGTCGTCCAGCGGCAGGCGGAACTTGCGCACCGCCTCGGCCTGCTGCGCGGTCAGGTCGGCGGGCACTTCGTCGAGCCGTGTCGACAGCTCGCGCAGCTTGGCCTTGAGTTGCGGCGTGACTTTCCCCGGGTCGAAGCCCGCCGGCTGGTTGATCAAGGTCTCGATCTTCTGCGTCAAGCGGTGCTGCTCCTTCAGACGCAGCGTGTCGGCCTCGGCCTTGACGTCCTGCAGCGCGCAGACGCGGGAGTTTTCACCGGCCGAAAGGCGCGGCAGCTGGGCTTCCAGGCCCTCGCGGCGGTGGCGGCTGGCGGCCTGCGCACGGTCGGCACTTTCCATCTCGATGCGGGTTTTGATCTCGGCTTCCTTGGCCTCTTCATGGGCCGCCTTGGCGTCATTGAGGTTGGCTTCGCGGGTGGGGCCTTCGCGGTTGGCTTCGCGGCGGCCCTCCAACCTGACCAGCCTGGCCAGGTCGCGGTCCAGGGCGGCGAGCTGGCGCTCGACCTCCACCCGCTGCGCCAGGCCCTGGACCAGGGCGTTGCGCGTCTTGACATTGGCCAGGCCGCGGTCGACGACGGCCTGGCTGCGCTGGAGCGCCGCCCGGGCGTCGTTGCGGGCGGTGCGGCAGTCGTCCACCTGCTGCTTGGCTTGCGCGCGCGCGTCGGAGAAAGGCAGGGCGCGGTGCAGTCGGTGCTTGGCCCCGTCCAGCGCCTGCTGGCGCTGTTCCAGCGTGGCCTGGTTGCGCTGGTGGACGGCCTGGGCGCGTTGCAGCAGGCCGGGGGCGCGCGCCTGGGCTTGGGTGGCGGCGTCCAGGGCGCCGTCAGCGGGCGCCGGCGGCAGCGTCGCCAGTTGCTGTTGCAGCGCCTGGCGTTGGCGCTGCAGGGAGGACTTCTCGGCGCCGGTCTCGCGTTCGCGCTGCTTCCACTGCGTGAAGGCCTGTTCGGCCACGTTCAACCGCTGGCCGGTGGTGCGCACCGCTTCCACCGCGGTTTCGTAGCGCATGCGGCAGGAGGCCAGGTCGTGCAGCAGCTCGGGGTGGGGTGCGTCGGCCGGCGGCGGGCCCAGCCGCTGGGCATGCTCGGTCCGCGCGTGCTGGATGCCTTCCAGGAGGGTGTCGCGCACGCCGTCCACGTGCGCGGCCTTGGCCATCAGCGCCGCTTCGCGGTCGGTGGCGTGGCGCAGCGGGATCTTGCTGCCTTCCATCAGGTCGGCCACCTTGGCGGTGATGTTGGCCTGGGCTTCGCGCCGCGCGGCGCGCTTGGCGGGCGTCTCGAACGCCTTGCCCAGCAGGCTGGCGTGGCCCGTCTTGAGCTTGACCGGCTGGGCGATGTCGGAGCGCGTCCATTCGCCCTCCTGGTGCGGCGCGCGGCCGCGGCCGATGCCGGTGAGGGTGCCCATCGCGCTGGCGGCCGACTTGAAGAAGTGCTTGGCGCGGCCGTCCGTGCGGGCGTTCAGCGGGCCGGGGTGCTGGGCGAAGGGGCGCTCGGTCTGCGCGACGTATTCCTGGGCGCGGGCCAACGACACGCCGAACCGGTCCACGTTGTCGACCCGCGCGTTCAGGCTCGCGGCCGGCGGCAGAGGGGCGTGGGCTTGGAAGGCGCCGGCGTGCGGCCGGACGGCGGTCTGGCTGAAGGTCGGCCCCGCGGCGCTGCCGCCCAGGTTGTTCCCGGTGGTGTTCCTGCTGATCTTGCTGCTGAACCAGTTCATCTTTTCTCCTGCCTGAATGGGGATGCCGCGGCGGCCTTCATGGGGCGGCCGCGCGCCTTGGACCGCGCGGGGGCCGACGCCTTCACTGGCGGGCGGGCGCGCGCTGGCCGGTCAGCAATTCGCGGGTGCCGGTGCACCAGAGCATCGCCTCGCGGGCGGCTTCGGCCCATTCGCCGGGGTCGGTGGCGCTGTCGTGGCTCCAGGCCATGGACAGCTTGCGGTCCAGCACGATCAGGCGGCCCATGCTGTCATCGTCGAAATGGGCGGACAGGTGCATCGCCAGGCGCTGCCAGTCCTCGGCCAGCAGGCGGTCCATGTCGGACAGCTCGACCAGCAGCAGCAGGCGGCCGGCCTGCGACGGCAGGGCGACGACGTTCATGTCGGGGCCGATGAGGAAATGCAGCGCGTCGCCGACGACCGCGCTGGGCGGCAGGTCCAGGAAGCGGCGCAGCGATTCGAAATGCGCAGAAACGCCGGGGCGGCCCTTGTTCGCGCCGTGGGTGGACGGGATGGGGGCGGACAAGGTGGAGGAGGACGTCATGGTGTGGGGACCCCTATGTGAGTCAGTGGTGCCTGTCTGTGGCCGGGCCGCGGCGGTTGGTTCGCCGCGCCCGTCCAAAACATTCGTCGCGGCCGGTCCGGCCGGGCGCCGGGAACCGTCTGCGCGGCGCGCGCCACCCACAGGGGTCGTTCAATTCAAGGGTGGCTGCATGGAACATGAACTTCGGATCCTTTCCGGCCTGCACCGCGGCGCCTGCCTGCCGCTGGTCCTGGGCGGCAGATTGACCGTCGGCGCCGACCCGGCCTGCGACGTGGTGCTGGTCGACCCGGGCATGCAGCCGCTGGAATTCAGCGTGCAGTTGGAGCCGGGGGGCTGGCGAGTCGAACGCTTCGACCGCAAGGGCCGGGCCGGCGATGCCGCCTGCATCCCCTGGGACCGGCCGCTGGCCTTCGGCGGCGTGGCGGTGACGGTTTCCGAAAGCGGGCGGGACTGGGAATTCGTTGCCGCCGACCAGGTCGCCGCGGCCGCGGCGCAGGGCGCTGCGGCGGTGACGCAAGGCGCCGCGGCGGCGCCTGCCTGGGCCCGGCCGGGCGGCGAGGGCGCGGCTGCCCCGGCCCGGGCCGTGGGCGGGCTCTTCAAGCGCTTTTCCGGCAGCGGCAAGGTCACCCGGCGCTTGATCGTGATGGGCTCGGTGATGCTCGGCTTCGCCACTTTTTCGCTGTCGCGCACCGTGCCGTCGACGGAGGAATCCAGGCTGCCGGGCGCGTCCATCCCCTGGGGCGACCGCCAAACCGCCGCCGCGGCCGGCGCGGCGTCGGGCGCCACGGCGGCGCGGCGGCCCGAAGCTTTCCCGCGCGGCAGGCCGGCGCTGCCCGACGTCGACCCCTTCGACGCCGTGGTCGCGCGGGTGATGGCCGAGGATCAAGCCCAGCAAGGGCAACAACCCCATGCGCCGCGGCAACCCGGCGCGGCCGCCGCCGACAAGCCGCCGCCGTCGCCGGCCCAGCTGCGCGCGATGATGGTCCAGCGCCTGAAGGACGCCTACCTCGCCGACAAGCTGGAACTCGACCTCACCGACACCGCCTGGAACATGCGCGGCGCGCTGGACGAGGAGGACAGCCGGCTGTTCGGCCGCATCCTCGCGTCGTTCTACAAGGAGCACGGCGTGAAGATCCCGCTGCACGCCTATGTGAACTCCGCCGAAGAGATGCTGCCCTTCAAGATCCAGCAATACAGCGGCGGCGCGCTGGGCAGCGTGGTGACGAGCGACGGCCACCGCCTCTACGTGGGCGACTCGCACAAGGGCTACACGCTGCA
>CBJNAE010000128.1:0-10513 GCA_966433995.1 uncultured Ideonella sp.
CAGGCGTGCAGCCTGGGCCGCGGGCCGCGCCTTGCGGCTTGCCCTGCCAGACCCCGGCGCACATCCGATTTCTCTGTTTCACTGGACTAGTTGCGCGCCAAAAAAAACTTTCATTTGTGCGTTCGGGCGCCCTGCTCGCCGGAACCGACCGACTCGCGAGGCGGGGGAGCTGCATGACGAAACGGACCGTTGTGAACAACTTGCCCGCGCAATGGCCGCCCCGCGCCGATGACACCTCGCTGCCCGCCAGCCTGCACCGCCATGCACGCGACTATCCGGAACGGGTGGCGCTGGTCTTCCTGCCCGATGGCGAAGGGCCGGGCCAGCCGCTGACCTACGCCGAACTCGACCGCCAGGCGCGCGCGTTCGCCGCGCGCTTGCGCGCCCGCGGCCTGTCGGGCAGCACCGTCATGCTGATGCTGCCCTCCGGTTCCGCGTATGTGGCGGCGTTCTTCGGTTGCCTGTACGCCGGCGCCATCGCCGTGCCCGCCTATCCGCCAGCGAACGCCCGGCACGCGTCGCGGTTGCGGCACATCGCGCAGGACTGCGGGGCGCAGGCCGCGGTCATCGCCCCCGGCGCCGGGCGCGAGCCTGGTTCGCTGCTTGAAGGGCTGCTGGCAGAGGGCTTCATCGCCTTCGACGGCGCAGACCTCCCTTCGGCGCAAGCGATCGCGGCGCCGGCCGAGGCGTCGCCGCGGGACCCGGCCTACTTGCAGTACACCTCGGGATCCACCTGCGAGCCCCGCGGCGTGGTCGTGACCCACGGCAACCTTGCCGACCACTGCCGCGTCTGGAACCGAAGCGTGGGCGTGTGCGCCGAGGACGTGTTCGTCACCTGGCTGCCGCTGTTCCACGACATGGGCCTGGTCATGGGCGTGGCGCAGGCGGTCTTCGCCGGCGCGCGCACGGTGATGATGCCGCCGATGGCGTTCCTGCAGAAGCCGTCGCGCTGGCTCGCGGCCATCGGACGCCACCGCGGGACCATCTCCTACGCCCCCAACTTCGCCTACGAGCTTTGCGCCTCGTCCAGGGACGACGAGGCTTTCGACCGGCTGGACCTGTCGAGCTGGAGCGTCGCCGGCAACGGCGCCGAGCCGGTCCGGGCTGACACGCTGGAACGGTTCGCCCGCCGCTTCGGCAAGAGCGGCTTGCGCGCCGAGGCGATGAACCCTTCCTACGGCTTGGCGGAGGCGACCTTGTGCGTGACCTTCCACGCGCGGCTGCAGGCGCCGGTGACGATGGACGTCGACGCCGAAGCGCTGGGCCAGGGCCGCTGCGAACCCGCCCGGCCCGGGGCGCGGCGCGCGACCCTGGTGGACTGCGGCTCGGCCTGGGGCGACACGGTTGCCCCTGTGGTCGACCCGGCCACCCGGTCGCGCTGCGCCGATGGGTCCGTGGGGGAGGTCTGGGTGCGCGGCGCCGCGGTGGCCGCCGGCTACTGGCGGCGCGGCGAAGAGACCGCCGAGACCTTCCAGGCGCGCCTGGCCGATGGCGAGGGCCCCTTCCTGCGCACGGGGGACCTCGGCCTGTGGCACGGCGGGCGGCTCTTCATCGCAGGGCGGCTCAAGGACGTCATCGTGGTCCGTGGGCAAAACCACCATCCGCAGGACATCGAGCACACCGTCTCGGCTTGCCACGAGGCGTTCGAGGCCATGCGCGGGGCGGCGTTCGCGGTGGAAGTCGACGGTGAGGAGCGGCTGGTGGTGGCGCAGGAGGTGCGGCGTTCGCTGCGCCGCCAGGCCGACCTGCCGGCCTTGGCGCACGCGGTGCGCGCCGCGGTGGCCGAGGCCCACGGCCTGAGGGTGCATGCGGTGCATCTGTTGAAGCCCGCCTCGGTGCCCGTCACTTCCAGCGGCAAGGTCCAGCGGCAAGCCTGCAAGCGGGCGTTGGCCGAGGCTGCGCTCCAAGCCCTCTTTGTGTGGCGGGACGAAGCCGTGCCGGCCCCCGCGGACGCGGAGCCCATCGCAGTGGTGGGCATGGCCTGCCGCTTCCCCAAGGCCGGGTCCGTCGACGCCTACTGGCGGCTGCTCGACACGGGCGCCGACGCCATCACCGAAGTGCCGGCCGAACGCTGGCCGGCCGGGGAAGACGGCGCCGCCGCGTTGCCGCCGGAAACCCGGTCCTGCACGCGGTGGGGCGGTTTCATCGATGGGATCGACCGCTTCGACGCGGCGTTCTTCGGCATCTCCCCGCGCGAGGCGCAAGGCATGGACCCGCAGCAGCGCATGCTGCTGCAGGCCACGTGGCACGCGCTGGAGGATGCGGGCATCGCGCCGGACACCCTGGCCGGCGGCGATGCCGGGGTGTTCGTGGGCGCCATGACCCACGACTACGAAGCGTTGGAACTGGCCCATGGAAGCGGGCCGGACGCCCACTTCGGCACCGGCGTCCAAGCCAGCATCCTGGCCAACCGGATCTCGTACTGGCTCGACCTGCACGGCCCCAGCTGGACGGTGCAGACCGCCTGCTCCTCCGGGCTCGTCGCCCTGCACAACGCCCGCGCCAGCCTGCAGCGCGGCGAGTGCGGCCTGGCCATCGTCGGCGGCGCCAACGCCTTGCTGTCGCCCGAACTCTTCGTCGCGCTGGCCCAGGCGCGCATGCTGTCGCCCGACGGCCGCTGCATGAGCTTCGACGAGCGGGCCAACGGCTATGTGCGCAGCGAGGGCTGCGCGGTGCTGGTCCTCAAACGGCTCGCGGACGCGCGCCGGGACAACGACCGCATCCACGGCATCGTCGGCGCCAGCGCCGTCAACCAGGACGGCCGCGGCAACGGCCTGACCGCGCCCAACGGACAGGCCCAGCAGCAGGTGATGCGGCGTGCCCTGGCCGAGGCCGGCTGGCCGCCGGGCAGCGTCGGCTATGTTGAAGCGCACGGCACGGGCACGCCGGTGGGCGACCCCGTCGAGATGGAGGCGCTGCGCCAGGTCTACGGCGCGCCGTCCGACGAGCAGCCGGTGGCCTGGGTGGGGTCCGCCAAGAGCAACATTGGGCACACGGAGCCGGTGTCCGGCCTGGCGGGGATCGTCAAAGTGCTGCTGGCCATGCGCCATGAACGCATTCCCGGGAACCTGCACCTGCGCCGGCTCAATCCGCGGATCGCGCTGGAGGGCTCGCGCTGCGCGGTGATGGGCCAGGCGCAACCCTGGGCGCGTGGGGCACGGCCGCGCCGCGCGGCGGTCAGCGCCTTCGGCTTCGGCGGCACCAACGCCCATGTGCTGTTGCAGGAGCCGCCCGAGCCGGTCGTGCCCACCGCGTTGTCCGACGGCGCGCCGGACGGTGCCGCGGCCGAATTGCTGACGCTGTCGGCCAGGACGGCCCCCGCGCTGCGAGCGCGGGCGGCCGACATGGCTGCGCATCTGCTGCGATCCGGGGAGGTGCCGCTGCGCGACATTTGCTTCACGGCCAATGCCCGTCGCGCCCATGGGCCGCATCGCCTGGCGGTGGTGGGTGGCGGGCGGGAAGCGTTGGCGGCGGCCTTGTCCGAATGGACGGCCGGGCAGCCTTCCACTTCCATGCCCGCCGGTGCCGCCGGGACGTTCGGGCCGGCGCCGAAAGCCGCGGGACGCACCGCCTTCCTGTTCACCGGCCAAGGATCCCAATACGCCGGCATGGGGCGGGCGCTCTACCGGCACCATGCGCTGTTCCGCGCGGTCATCGACCGCTGCGACGCCATCCTGCGCCCTTCGC
Organism: uncultured Ideonella sp.; assembly: GCA_966433995.1. GTDB lineage: Bacteria > Pseudomonadota > Gammaproteobacteria > Burkholderiales > Burkholderiaceae_C > JANPCX01. The sequence goes on from CBJNAE010000128.1 coordinate 3,688, forward strand.
TGGCTGTCCCGCTGGTGGAGCTGCTGTATGGCGAGGGCGGCGAAGCCCTGCTCGCGCAGACGCGTTTCGCCCAGCCCGCCTTGTTCGCCGTGGAATACGCGCTGGCGCAGGTGTGGCGGTCATGCGGGGTGCAGCCCGACGTGGTCATGGGCCACAGCCTGGGCGAGTACGTCGCGGCTTGCGTGGCCGGCGTGTTCACCCTGGAAGACGGCTTGATGCTCGTGGCCCACCGCGGTCGGCTGATGCAAGCGCAGACCCCGCCCGGTGCGATGGCTTCGTTCCATGCGGCGCCGCGGACGCTGGACCGGCTGCTGGAGGAACTGGCCGGCCCCGGCTGGCCTGACCTGGCCCTGGCGGCCCGCAATACGCCCGGCGACGCGGTGGTCTCGGGCGACCCTTCGGCGCTCGACCGCTTCGCCCGCCGCTGGGCCGACAGCGGCGCGGTGGTCACGCCGCTGCAGGTCGACCGCGCTTTCCATTCGCCGTTGATGGCGGGCATGTTGCCGGACTTCGAGCGCGTGGCGCGCCGGGTGCCTTATGCCTTGCCGGCCTTGACCTGGGTCTCCAACATGGATGGTGCGGTAGCGGGCGAAGCCTCGACCGGCCCCGCGTTCTGGGTCGAGCACGTCAGCCGGCCGGTGGATTTCCTGGCCGGTTTGCGCCGCCTGGAGCAGCTCGGGTGCAGCCGCTTCGTCGAGGTGGGGCCGCACCCGGTGCTCACCGCCTTCGGCCGGCAGGCCGGCATCGAGGGCGACTGGCTGGCCAGCCAGCGGCGCGGTTCCGAAGCCGACCGGCAACTTCTGGAGGCCTTGGGCGAGTGGTATCGACTGGGGCTGCCGGTCGACTGGGCCGGCGAGGCCCGGGCGCGGCTGGGGCCGGCCGTGCCGCTGCCGCGCCCGGTGAGCCTGCCGGACTACCCTTTCCAGGCGGAGCGGCACTGGTTCAGGCCCGCGGCCGTTGCCCCGGGCGGGCGGGGTGCGACGGTGCATCCATTGCTGGGCCGGCGCGCCGAGCGGGTGGATGCCGGGTCTCAGGCTTTCGTCGGCACCTTGTCGGCCGCCGGGTTCGCTTTCATCGAACAGCACCGCGTCTTCGGCGAGCCTTTGCTGCCGATGGCCGCCATGGTCGAGGCCGCTTTGGCGGCGGCGCGGCTGACTTGCGCCGGCCATTCGCCGGAATGGTCGGTCGACTGCTTCTCGGTCCGACGCGGCCTGGGCTTCCCGGAAGACGGGCAGGCGGTGGCGCTGCGGACTGTCTCCACCCAGGACCGGGGTGGGTTGGAGGTGCGGCTGTCGACACGCCCCCTGGGCGATTCGGACTCGGAATGGCGCGAGCTGGCGAGCTGCCGGGTGCGGCCGTCGTTCGAAGCGGACGGGCGGCAGCGCATCGACCTGGCCGCGCTGCGCAAGCGGCTGCCGGAAGTCGCGGTGGACGGCTTCTACGAGCGGGCGGCCCGCCTCGGCCTGGCCTACGGGCCGGCGCTCCAAGGCCTGCGGCGCCTGTGGCTGCAGGGCGACGAAGCCCTGGCCCGCATCGAGGTGCCGGCACCGCCGCCGGGCGAAGGCGACTCCTACCACCTGCACCCCGCGATGCTGGACGCCTGCCTCCACGTGGCGCTGCCATTCATCGAGCGGCAGCTGGGCGGCGAGGGCGGGGCCCTGCTTCCAGTGTCGGTCGAGCGGGCGACGGCCCACCGCAGGCTGCCGGCGCGCGCCTGGGCGCATGGCCGCTGGCTGGGCCGCGGGGCAGATGGCCGCTGGCAGGCCAGCCTCGATGTCATGGACGACGAAGGCGGGCGCATCCTGTCCCTGCGCGGCATCCAGCTGGCGCAAGGCAGTGCGGCCGGTCTGGCCCAGGCCCAGGCCCGGGACGATCTGCCCGCGCACTATCGGATTCGCTGGGAGCCCGTCGACGATGCCGAACCGCCGGACACCACCCGTCCCGCGGGCTTGTGGCTGGTGATGTGCCGGGACGCCCGCCAACTGCGTGCGCTGTCGGCGCAATGCGAAGAATCCGGCGGCCAGGCCATCGGCGTGGCCCACGGTACGGCCGGCTCGCCGGTCTTCGGCGCCGGGATGGAACGCGGCCGGCCGTTGCTGCTCGACTGGGACTCGGAGGACGCCTGGGCCGGCTTCTTCGCGGGACTGGCGGAACAGGGCACGCCTGTCCGCGGTGTCTGGTTCCACGGCGATTCCCGGGGGGCGGCCGCGCACGGCGAAGAGGGCGATCCCTTGCGACTGGCCGACGAGGCCGGGGCCCTGGCACGGGCTTGTTTCCTGGCGCTGAAGCACTGCCTGCGCACCCAGGGCGACGCGGTGTTCGACACCGTGCTGTGCACGCGCGGCGCCACCTCGCCGGATGCGGCGGTCCAAGCCGGCGAACGGATGGGCGAGGACGGTTTGACGCAGGCGGGGTTGGTCGGCCTGGCCAAGGCGGTGGCGATGGAGCGGCCGCACGCCAAATGCGTGTTGTTCGACCTCGACCCCGCGGAGCAAGGCGTGCCTTGGGCCGAAGCCATTGCCCGCCTCGGCCGCAGCCCCGGTTCGGCGATGTTCGCCCGCCGCGGCGGCCGGTGGTTCGAGGGACGCCTGGCCACCCAACACCCGGAGCGCTGGCTGCGCCGGCCGCAACCGGTGTCGGCGCAAGGCACCTACCTCGTGACCGGCGGGATGAGCGGCCTCGGCCTGGCGGCCGCGAAAGCCCTGGTGGAAGACGGGGCTCGCCACCTCGCGTTGCTCGGGCGCACCGTGCCGGCGCAGGCCGGGGCCGCCATCGAAGAAATGGAGGCGCTCGGCGCCCGCGTCATGCTGGTGCGGGCCGATGTCGCCGATGCCGCGGACCTGGCCCGTGCGCTGCTTGGCATCCGAGATGCGCTGCCTGCGCTGCGCGGCGTGGTCCACGCCGCCGGCTTGACCGAAGACGCCTTGTTGACGCGCATGGACGCGGCGGCGTTCGCCCGGGTGCTCGCGCCGAAGGTCCAGGGGGCGTGGAACCTGCACCGATCGACGGCAGCGCTGGACCTCGACTTCTTCATGCTGTTCTCCTCCAGCGTGTCCCTTCACGGCAATGCCGGGCAGGCGAACTACATCGCCGCCTGCGCCTTCCTCGACGCCCTGGCCGCCTACCGGGCCCAGCGCGGCCAGCCGGCCACCGCGGTGAACTGGGGCTATTGGTCGGAGACCGGCCTGGCGGCGAATGCCGGGATGGCGCGACACATGGAGCGCCGGGGCGTGCACGGCATCGGCACCGCGCAGGGCGTGCGCGTTTTCCGGCAGTTGGTGGCCGCATCGGCGGTGCAAGCCGGCCCCGCGGCCATCGATTGGGCGGCTTTCAAGCGCGTGATGTGCCCGGGGCTGCCTTGCGGTTGGCTGGAAGGCTTGGCCGACGCGCCCGATTCCTCTGGCGCCCCCCAGCCGCAGGCCGGGCCGCAAGCAGCGCCGAGCCTGCCTGCAGCCCAGGCCATCGCCGGGCTGCATGCGTCCGAAGCCAAGGCCTTGCTGCTTGAACGCCTGCTGCGCATCGCAGGCCGGGTGCTGCAGCTGGGCGGGTCGCGGCTGGGAGAACTGGCCCACGGTTTCGTTTCGATGCCGCTGAACCAATTGGGTTTCGATTCATTGATGTCCGTCGAGATGAACAAGCGCATCCGCGACGAATTCGGCGTCGCCGTGCCGCTGCCCCATTTCATGACCGGCCTGACCGCCGGCGAGACGGTGGACCTGATCCACCGGCAGTTGATGGTGAACCAGCTCAGGCTCCCCGAGGGGGGCCAAGACACGGGCTCCGAGCAAGAGGAGGTGCTGCTTTGACGACGGGAGAACGTCCCATGCGGGCTTTGGGAGAGACATCCCCCTGGCGGGCCGTCGTGGCCCAGTGCTGGACCAGCCAGCTCCTGCTGCTGCTCGGCATGCTGGTGCTTTCGCTGCTGCAATCGGCCATCAAAGACGACTTCGGCGTCTTCCTCATCGACCCCGGCGAGCCGGGTTGGCGGGCGTTCTGCGTGCTGGTGGCGGCCTATGCGGTGATGCCCGTGGCCACGCGGATCTTCGCATCGCCCTGGTTCCGGTGGCTGAACGCCGGCTTGCTGACGCTGACGCTGCTCGTCCCGGTCGGCCACCAGCTCAAGCACTTTCTCGAAGGCAAGCCGCCGGACATCTCGCTGGCGCCGGAGCTGGCGATGGTGGCGGTGGCCCTGGTGGGTGGCTGGGCGGCGGTGCGTTGGGCGCGTTCGGCCGGCCCGGGGCACCGGCCGCCCGCAGGATGACCCTGCGGCGTCGCCACTTCCTGCTGGGCAGCGCCGCGGGTGCGCTGCCGCCGGGCGCGTTCCTGGCCGCCGCCGCGCTCGACGGCGGGCAGCGGCAAGCCGACGCCCTGGACGCGTCGTTCTCCCGCCGCTACGGCAACCCCTTGCGCCTGCCCGGCCAGGGGGGCTGGTTCACCCCGGTCAAGGCCAGCGAGGTGCGCGCGCTGGCCGCCGCGCCCATGCCGCACAGGCTGCGCGGCCACCGCGACACCCCCTTGTGGGTCTACCGGGCGGAGGTGCGGGGCCGGGTGGTGGTCAACCCCATCCTCACGGCGCGCGCCGGCGACACCGTGGACCTGCGCTTCGACAACCTTTTGCCGCAACCCTCGGTCATCCATTGGCACGGCCTGGCCAACGACGAGCGCAGCGACGGCGGCGGCGCTTTCCTGGCCGCGCCGGGGGCGGGCCACCCGGTTCGCTGGACCGTCCGCAACGCGGCGGGCCTCAACTGGTACCACCCCCACCCCCACGGCCATGCCGGCGAGCAGCTGTGGCGCGGCCTGGCCGGCCTGTTCCTGGTGGAAGACGACGCCTCCGACCGCTTGGCCAGGGAGCTGGATGTGCGATTCGGACAGACCGACGTCCCACTCGTCATCCAGGACCGCACGCTCAATCGCGCCGGCGAGATGCCTTACCACGACGCCAGCGTGGACCGCATGCTGAGGTCGGCGGACAACGCGACCCGCCTGGCGTTCGAAGCGCTTTGCAGCGGCGCGCCGGGCACGCCTTTGTTCCACGGCGCCTATGGCGAGGACATCCTCGTCAACTTCACCCGCTTCCCGGTGCTCGCGCTGCCGCGGCGCTGGGCGCGGCTGCGCATCCTCAACGGTTCGAACGCCCGCCTGTACCGCCTGGCCTTGCTGCAACGCGGCCGGGCGCTGGAGTTCTCGCTGCTGGGCGTGGACGGCAGCCTCCTGCCCGCGCCGCGGGCGGCGACGGAGGTATTCCTGGCGCCCGCGCAGCGCGTGGACCTGGCGATCGACCTGCGGCAGGCCGACGTCGGCGATGTGTGGCTCAAGACCCTGGCCTTCGACCCCATGCACGACGACGGTCTGCAACTTCCCCAAACCCTGCTGCGGCCGGCGGTCGGCGCGGCATCGATGCCCGCGCACGACCACGGCCCGCGAGGCGAGGGCGCCGAGGAGCCCATCCTGCGGATCGACGTCCAGCCCGCCGATGGGCCGGCGGGGCGCCTGCCCCAGCAGATCGGCCCCGCCATGGCGCCGTCCGTGGACGGCGCGCCGCAGCGTTCCTTCCGGCTGGGCCACGACGCGCAGCGGCGCTGGTCCATCGATGGCCACGTCTTCGCCGGCCACGGGCAAACCGCGTTCACCGTGCCGGCCGGCGCGGGGCGGGCGCGTGAGATTTGGGAAGTCGACAACCCGGCCAGCGGCATGCCGCACCCGATGCACCTCCACGGCTTCGCCTTCCAGGTGCTGTCCCGCCAGGGCAGCCCCGCGCAGTGCGGACCACTGCGCGTCGACGCCCAAGGACGGTTGGCCACGGACTTGGGCCGCGCCGACACCGTGCTGGTCTGGCCCGGCGAAAAAGTGCGGTTCCTGGTGGACTTCTCGACCGCCTCCGCAGGCATCCAGCGCTACATGTTCCATTGCCACAACCTGGAGCATTCCGACGCGGGGATGATGCTGGCGTTCGCGGTGGACGCGGGGTCGCCGGGCTGAGTCCGCAAGGCCGACCGAAGGGGCGCCGGATTCGCCCCCGGTCAATCGACGATGCGCCCCTCGGCCGAGATCATCACGAAGTTGACGTACTGGCTGCCCACGCGGCCGCCGGGAGCGAACCGGATGCGGTAATGCCCCGGGCCTTCCAGGCGCTCGGCTTCCATCGCCTGCATGAAGCCCTTGCGGTCGAGTTCGCGGCCGGCCCTGCGCAGGGCCTGCGCCACGAACTTGCCGGCGATGAAACCTTCGAACTCCACGAAGTCCGGGGTCGCGCCGGCCCGCCGCTTTTCCAGCAATTGCCGGTATTCCTGGACCAGGGGATGCACGCTGGCCCGGAAGGGGTTGGGCACGAGTTGCGAGACCATGATGCCGCGCGCTTCCTTGCCCAGTTCGCCGACCAGCACGTTGATGTCCACCAGGCTGCGCGCCAGGTACTGGATGGACGGGCACCCGGCCGCCTTCATCGCCCGCACCGCGGCCGCCGCGTCTTTGCCCGACACCCCGAGGATGATCACCTTCGGGCAGTCCTTGGCGAGCGCGGCGGCGGCGGGCCGCACCGCTTGCGCGGGATCCTGGGAATTGATCTGCATGCCGGCGGACGCCACCAGGTCGCGGCCGGTGGCCTTGAGCTTCAGCACCACGTCCTTCTTGAGTTCCTGGCCGACCGGGGTGTCGTAGTGGATGAGCGCCACCCGTTCGAAAGCGACGGTGTCGATGTGTCGCACCAGGGTCTCCAACTCCGCATCGAAGCTGGCGCGCAGCATGAACACGTTGCGCTGGGAGCCATCGTAGAGCTCGGGGAAGCCGGCATAGGGCGCGACCAGCGGCACGCCGGCCTCGCGCA
>CBJNAE010000129.1:0-10388 GCA_966433995.1 uncultured Ideonella sp.
TGGACGGCGCCTGGCAGCAAGTGCCCAGCGGCTTCGCGCCGCCCCAGGGGGAAGCACAGCGCCAGCAGTCGCTGGAGCCCGCGCTGCAAGCGGCCTATGCGCAGATGCGCGCCACGCGGCGCGAGGAAGGCTTCGGCGACTTGGTCGGCCTGGCCTGGGTGGCGCAGCGCCACCCGCAGCGCTACGAGCGGCTGCATGCCTGGCTGACGCGCGAACGCCTGGCCGAGCGCGTGCCCGGCAGCCACCACGACACCCTGGCATGGCTGCGCCTGGCGGCCTCGCCCGCCGCGCTGGCGGCAACGGGCGACGGTCTTTTCGAGCCCGCCGCGGCACTGTGGTTGCAGGGGTTGTCCCAGGAAGATTGACGGGCGCGCCCGGGCGCCAAAAAGCACCGCCCGCACTGGTCGATTCGCCTTGCCGGCCGGGTGCGGCGGGCGTAACTTCGGTACCGGGAGGTGCGCGCCATGAACCTGCGTTTCCTGAACATCGCATTCGCCGCGTTGGCGGCGGCGGCCACCGCCAGCGCACAGCCGCTGACCTACGAACCCGTCGCGCTGGGATGGACTGCCGCGGAGGTGGAAAGGGCCAGCGACGGCAGCCTGCGCGACATCGCGCAGCGCGCGCGGCAACGGCAGGGCTGGGGCTGCGCCAGGCACTGCGAACGCCTGCAGCGCATCTTCGACCGGCTGCTCGTGCCGGCCCGGGCCCAGTCCAGCGCCGCCGCTGCGCGGGACTGGTCGCTCACCGTGGTGCGGCTGCCCGACATCGAGGCCATGGCACTGCCGGGCGGCCAGGTGATCGTGTCCGAGCATTTCATCGACGCGCGCGGCCTCTCGGACGCCGCCCTGGCTTTCGTTCTGGCGCACGAGATGGCGCACAGCATCCTCGAACACGAGCGCCAGGCGCTGACCTTCGCCCGCATGCTGCTGCCCCGCCAGGTGCACCGCAGCGTGAGCGACATGTACACCGAGATGGAATTCAACATCCGGCTGCTCAAGGCGATGGAGCCGGTGATGCAGCAAGGCGAACTGGAGGCCGACGAGCTGGGCCTGCTGCTGGCCGCGCAGGCGGGCTACGCGCCCGAGCAGCAGTTGGCCTTCATCGAATCGGAAGCCGCGGCGGAGACCGGCGGCGCCCGGCCGGTGGTCGCCACGCACCCGTCGGCCACGCTGCGGCTGGAGAAGCTGCGCGAGCGGTTGCCGCTGGCGCGCAGGCTGCTGGCTCCCTGAACAACCGGCGCCCGGGCTGGGCCGGTCAAACCGGCGCCGACAGCAGCCGGTTCAGGGCCTCGGCATTGCCACCGACGGCGGTGCCAGGATTGCCGGGGGCCACCAAGCCGCCCGCTCCGCCGTCTTCCGGCATCACATAGACCACGCCGCGCACGCTGCCCAGCAGCGGCTGCACCACCGTGTCGAAGAAGGCGCCCGGCACCACGACGCAGCCCGAGGAGATGCGGCGGTCCTGGAGGTTGGTGGAGGCCAGGCGCGCGGCGCGCTGTTCGCGGGCCGGCCCCGGCCGCAGGCGGTGGATGGCCAGGGCGTTGTCGTAGTCGAGCCAGACGATGGCCTCGCCCGAGGCGTTGCGGCCCGGCTCGGAGTCGAAACGGCCGGCGGCAGTCGTCCGGTCGCCCGGCCTGAGCCGGTTCAACTGGGTGCGCTCGCCGACGCCGGGCACCGAGTGGTCGCCCGGGGCGCGGCCGAGCAGCACCGCCGAGACACCAACCAGCGTGCCGTCGGCGCGATAAACGGTGATCGTGGCGGCCTGTTTGTCGACGATGGCGAAAGGCCCGCCGCGGTGGTCGGCGGCGGCCAGCACGTTGCGGGCCAGCGACCGCATCGCAGGGGTTTCGGACGCGGCAGCCGGAGGCGGTTCCTTGGCGGAGCGTTGCTGCAACGGGCTCCCGCTTCCGTTCGACGCCTGGGCGACGGTGAGACCGCACGCCAACCCCATCCCGACCACCATCCCCCACCACTGCCCGCGCCCGCACTTCATCGACTGCATTCCCCGGCCTGGATCCATGAGAGGGACGGCCCGCTTTCCGGCCCACCCCCGACAAGAAACCATGTTAGGCAAGCCGGGCCAGGACCAAGGCCCGAAAAGTGGGCGAAATTGCCGGGTTGAGGCGTTTGTTACACGGGGGCGATCCTCACCTTTCGAAAGGCCCCGGTCACTGCCGTCTTTCAATGCCTGGGATCCTGCGGAAAGGCCTCGACAGGCCTGTCCTGAGCCTGTCGAAGGGCTCAGACCGAACGGGGTGGGGTTGACGAAAAGAGTCAACCCGCAGGATCGCCCGGCGAACCCAGCAGGCTCTGCAAATGGCCGAGCAGCTCGTCGATGTCGACCGGCTTGATCAGGTGCGCGTGGAACCCGGCCTGCGCGGTGGCGGCGCGGTCCTGCGCCTGGCCGTAGCCGGTCACTGCGATCAGCGGCGGCGGGTAGGCGATATCCGCGCGCACCTTGCGGGCCACTTCCAGCCCGCTCATCCCGGGCAGGCCGATGTCCAGCAGCACCAGGTCCGGCGCGTCGCGCTGGATGGCGTCGACCGCCGAGGGCCCGTCATGGGCCTGGGCCGCCCGGTAGCCCAGCGCCTCGACCAGGGTCGCCATGGTGTTGGCGCCATCGCGGTTGTCGTCGACCACCAGCACCCGTTTGCCCGGCGCCGCGCCTTCCCGGACGGCGCGTGCGGGCGCTTCGGCCGGCGGGTCGATGACGGGCAGGCTGATGACGAACTCCGCGCCTTCCCGCGGCAGCCCCCTGCTGAACATGCTGACTTGTCCGCCGTGCAGGCTGACCAGCTGCTGCACCAGGCTCAAGCCCAGGCCGAGCCCGCCCAGCGAACGGGCGGCGTCCTGCTCGCCCTGCACGAAGAGGTCGAAGACGCGCTGCTGGTCCCGCTCGGGGATGCCGGGCCCGTTGTCGCGCACGGCGATCTCGGCATGGCCCTTGGCCACGCTGACGCGGGCTTGGATGCGGCCGCCGGGCGGGGTGAATTTCGCGGCGTTGTTCAGCAGGTTGGAGAGGATCTGGACGATGCGGGCGAAGTCGCCCCGCACCCAGGGGTCGCAACCGCCGGCGTGGTCCAGGATCAACTCGTGCGCGTTTTTCTCCACCAGCGGGCCGGCCGCCTCGGCAGCCTCTTCCAGCGCCTGGCGCACCCGAACCGGCTTGAGGTCGAGGTGGATCTTTCCGCTGGTGATGCGGCCGACGTCCAGCAGGTCGTCCACCAGCCGGTTGAGCTGCTTGAGCTGCCGGCCGATGATGTCGCGGCTGCTGCGCAGCGCCGGGGAGTCGATCTGCCCGCGCTCCAGGATGGCCACCGCGTTGGAGATCGGCGCCAGAGGGTTGCGCAGCTCGTGGCCGAGCATGGCCAGGAAGGTGGCCAGGCGCCGTCCCTCGTCTTCGAGGGCGTGGATTCGGCGGCGCTCCGTCAGGTCGCGCGTGACCTTGGCGAAGCCGCGGTGCCGGCCCGTCGAGTCGGTCAGCGAGGTGATGATGACGCTGGCCCAGAAGCGCGAGCCGTCCTTGCGGATGCGCCAGCCTTCGTCCTCCATGCGCCCGTCGCGGATCGCCAGTTCCAGCTCCCGGTCGGGCCAGCCCGAGGCGGCGACCTCCGGCGGGTAGAACACCGAGAAATGCTTGCCGATGATCTCCGCCGCGGTGTAGCCCTTGTTCTTCTGGGCGCCCAGGTTCCAGCTCACGATGTGGCCGCCCGGGTCGAGCATGAAGATCGCGTAGTCCTGCACGCCTTCGACCAGCAGGCGGAAGCGCTCTTCGCTCAGGCGCAGCAGGTCCTCCTGCCGGCGGCGCTCGGTCAGGTCGCGGGTGATCTTCGAGAAGCCGCGCAACTCCCCGCCCGGCGTGAGCAGCCGCGTGAAGACGATGCTGGCCCAAAAGCGCGTGCCGTCCTTGCGCAACTGCCACACCTCGTCCTCGAAGCGCCCTTCCCGGCGTGCGGTGTCCAGCGCGTTTTCCGGCCAGCGGCGTTCGAGCAGGTCCTGCGGGTAGATGAAGCCGAAGTGCCGGCCGATCACCTCGCCCGCCTCATAGCCTTTCATGCGCCGCGCGCCCTCGTTCCAACTGAGGATGGCGCCGTCGGGGCCGAGCAGCACGATGGCGTAATCGGCGATGCCCTGAACCATCAGGCGGTAGTCCGCATCCCCCACGGTGGACGCGTGGGCGGGGTCGGAACCGGGCCGAGGATCGCTTCGGGCCGGTCGGTCGGGGTCCATCAAGAAAACACTCCAGGTGCGGCGGGGGAAATCGGGGATGGTAGCCGCTGGCAGGCGCCGCGGGTCCGTGTGAAACCAGCAGGGCGGCCCACCGCCGCACCCTTTCCCGGTGCGGGCGGTCGGCGGGAGGTCTGCACTCCTGGGCGCCCGTTTATCTCGTCGTTCCCAGTTGCCGTGGCGGGGTCCTGTTCACGCGCGGGGACGGTCCAGGCGTGATGCTGCTGCCCCAGCCCGCGGCCACCGGTCGGAAAAGCGACTGAAGCGGCGTAGGACAAGGGAGGGAACCGCTTGACCTTGTAGCCGCTACAGGGTTTCCAATGCAGGCAGTCCCCACCAACCACCCGCCCGAAAGGACCACCGCCATGTCCGCCCATTGCTGCCACCCCCCCGCCGCGCCGCCCATCGCCGATGCCCGCTACCGCCGCGCGCTGCGCGTGGCGCTGGCCGTCAACGCCGCGATGTTTTTCGCCGAAGTGTTCGCCGCCTGGCGATCCGGCTCGGTCTCGCTGCTGGCCGACTCCATCGACTTCCTGGGCGACGCCGTCAACTACGGTGTGTCGCTCTTCGTGCTCGGCATGGCCCTGGCGGTGCGCGCCCGGGCGGCACTGCTGAAGGCTGCCTGCATGGCCGCCTTCGGCCTTTTCGTGCTCGGCAAGGCGGCCTGGAACTGGCAGGACGGCGCCGCGCCCGCGGCCGCGACGATGGGCGCCGTCGGCCTGGCGGCGCTGGCCGCCAACATCGGCGTGGCCTGGATGCTCTACCGCTTCCGGGAGGGCGACGCCAACATGCGTTCGGTGTGGATCTGCTCGCGCAACGACGCGATCGGCAACCTGGCGGTCATGCTGGCGGCGCTGGGCGTGTTCGGCACCGGCAGCGCCTGGCCTGACCTGGCCGTGGCCGCCGCCATGGGGGCGCTGGCGCTGACGGGGGCGGCCGGCGTGGCCCGGCAGGCGTGGGGTGAATTGAAGGCGTAACGAGGCAGAAACACTTGCGGCCCGCTGAAATGCTTTCCACTTTCTACGCCGTCGGCTATGCGCAATCCGACGAGAAGACGATGTACGACCTGGTGGGCGGCATCGGGGTGGAGGCGGTCAAGGGCGGCTTAGGTGGGTTGATCGCCTACGGCGCGGCCGCGGTCGTCGGCACTGCGGTGACCACCGTTGCGGTCGCACCCCTGGTGGTAATGGCCGTCGTCGCGGTCGTCGCCGGCATCGGATTGAACGCGCTGGACAGCCACTTCGGCATCAAGGGCAAAGTCATCACTGCGCTCAAAGCTTTGCCAGAGAAGGCGGAGCAAGGCATCTATTACATCGATGAAAAATCGAAGTCCTGGCTGGAAGAGACCAGCGACTCGATTCAAAAGAAGAAGGTCGAGATGGGACGCGCCATCGACCAAGGCATGCGGGGCTGGCTGTGCCGCATCAACTGCCGCCGCTATTGGCACCCGACATCTGAACGACACCATGCCCCCGACACGAGTCGCAACCCCCTTCGACACAAGGCAGATCCGCAAGATGATGTGGTGGGGGGTGCCGCTCATGCTGGGCCTGAGCATCGCTTCGTTCTGGATGATTCCCCTGATCATGGTGCCGACCATCGAAGGCATCGCGACGCGGGCACCCGCGGTGCGCATCACCGCCGGCTCGCTGCTGTTCCCCTTCCTGGGTGTTTTCGCGGCGCTGGCGGTCCTCATCACCATCCTGCGGGCCATCCCCTACCAGGGCCGGCTTGTCCAAGTGATGGAAAACGCATTCAACCTCACTGTGCTGGCCAGCGCCATCGTCCTGGCCTTGGTGGTCACGACCAGCACGCCACTACATGCCCAAGCTGGGCTACTCCCGTTGCGGACTGCTCCAGGGGAATCCCACCGTCTGGTTCACGGATTGGGTCAAGGACCAGAGCCATTGCGCGAGGGGAAAGACCATCGATTGGGTCAACGAGCAGCCCCGATCCACTCCAGGGAAACTTTGACCGGCCGGCGGCCCGTGAAGGAGGGCCGCTATGGACTTTCTTCCAAGCCCCGCCGTAGCAAATCTTCGTAGATCCGCAAGTCGGCCGCCGAGAAACAGCAGAAGACGACAGTCCGCACCGCGCAGCCGGACCGGGCCAGCGCTTGCCTGACGGCCGCGACGGCTATCTGCGCGGCCTGCTGCGGCGGGTAACCGTAAATCCCGGTGCTGATGCACGGGAAAGCCAGCGAGACGGCGCCGGCAGCCGACGCGACCTCGATGCTGCGCCGATAGCAGGACGCCAGGAGTTCGGGCTCGCCACCGCCGCCCCCGCGCCACACCGGCCCCACCGTGTGGACGATGAACCGGGCCGGCAACGAGTGACCACCAGTCAGCTTGGCGTCGCCCGTCTTGCAACCGCCGAGCAGCCGGCATTCGTGCAGCAGCCCCGGCCCCGCCGCCCGGTGGATGGCACCATCGACGCCGCCGCCGCCGAGCAGGGAGGAATTCGCGGCGTTGACGACGGCATCGACTTGCAGCGTCGTGATGTCGGCCTGGATGGCTTGGATGTCCATGGGCTGGCGGCCTTGCAGCCGCCCTCCTTTCTTCAGTCATTCATTCAGGGTCGGACATCATGCGGGCAAACAGGACGCCCGCCGGCCTCACACCGCCATCCCCTCCGGCAGCCGCCCGAGCGCATCGCCCATCAGGCGCTTCACGTCGGCGACGAGCAGCGAGTCGCCACCGTCCGCCGTTGCGAGGGCGATGCCGACCGGCGGCAAGGCGGGCAGCCCGTCGCCGGGGCCCAGCACGCGCAGGTCGGGCGGCACCGCACCGCGAGTGAGCACGGCGACGGCGATGCCGGCGCGGGCGATGGCCAGCAAGCCGTCCTTGCTGGCGCTCTCGTAGGCGACGCGGTGGGGCCTGCCCGCGGCCCGCAGGGCCTGGCGCGCGGCGCGGTGGTCGAGGGTCTGCGGGTCGGACAGCGCGACTTGCAGTTCCTCGCCCTCGCCCGGCGGCGCGAAGTCGGCCGCGGCCACCCAGACCAGCGGTTCGCGGCGCAGGGCGGGCGCGCCTTCGCCGCCGGCCTCGTCGGCCGCCAGCGAGACGAGGGCCAGGTCGATTCGCCTGTCTTCCAGGAGCCGGCGCAGCGTGGGCGTCGGCGCGCAGGCGACCTGCAGCGACACCCGCGGATGGGCGCGTGCGACCGCGCGCAGCAGCGCGGGCAGGAAAGCGGTGCAGTAGTCCTCGGGGCAGCCGATGCGCAGCGTGCCGGAAAGGCCGCGCCCGGTCACGTCCAGCAGCGCTTCCTCGTGTGCCCTGACCAGCCGGCGCGCATGGGCCAGCAGGCGCTGGCCGCGGGCCGTGAGTTCGACGCCGCGCGGCGTGCGCAGCAGCACCGGGCCATCCACCGCCTCTTCGATGCGCCGCACCTGCATGCTGATGGCCGACTGGGTGCGGCCGACGTCGCCGGCGGCCCGCGTGATCGATCCGGTGTCGGCAATGGCGAGGAAAGTCTTGAGCAGGTCGGGGTCGAGGAGGGCGGTGGTCATCGCATGCGAGGCGTTGATGGATGGGTCGGGGCCTGTGCATTCGGGGCCCGAATGGCCGGCATCAGAAGTATTCATTTCCTGCCCGCGGCTTGTTTCTCCTACATTGAATTCGACACGTGACCGCCGCGCAACCCCGCCCCACCCAACGACACACCGAGGAGCAAGACCGATGACCCCCGCCGCCAACCCCGCCGAGTTCTGGTCCAAAGCCCGCCGCCACCTGGTCCGCTACGGCGGCGGCTTTTCGCCGATGATCATCGAGCGGGCGCAGGGCAGCCACGTCTACGACACGGACGGCCGCGCCTACCTCGACTTCACGTCCGGACAGATGAGCGCGGTGCTGGGCCACTCGCACCCGGAGATCGCCGACGTCATCGCCACGAGCGCGCGCACGCTGACCCACCTGTTCAGCGGCATGCTGTCCCGCCCGGTGGTCGACCTGGCCGAGCGCCTGGCCGGTATCGCGCCGCAGGGCCTCACGCGCTCGCTGCTGCTGAGCACCGGCGGCGAGGCCAACGAGGCGGCGCTGAAAATGGCCAAGCTGGCCACCGGGGGCTACGAGGTCGTCGGCTTCGCGCAGTCGTGGCACGGCATGACGGGCGGCGCGGCCTCGGCCACCTACAGCGCCGGCCGCCAGGGCTATGGGCCGGCGGCGGTGGGCTCCTTCGCCATCCCCGCGCCCTACCCCTACCGGCCCAGATTCGAGCGCGGCGGCGTTTACGACTGGGCCGCAGAGCTGGACTACGCCTTCGACCTGGTCGACCGCCAGTCCACCGGCAAGCTGGCCGCCTTCATCGCCGAGCCCATCCTCAGCTCGGGCGGCATCATCGAGCTGCCGCCCGGCTACATGCGCGCCCTGCAGGCCAAGTGCGCCGAGCGCGGCATGCTGCTGATCGTCGACGAGGCACAGACCGGCCTGGGCCGCACCGGCGCGATGTTCGCCTGCGAGCGCGATGGCGTGGCGCCCGACATCCTCACCCTGTCCAAGACGCTGGGCGCCGGCCTGCCGCTGGCCGCGGTGCTGACGACGGCGGAGATCGAGGAGACGTGCCACGAGCGCGGTTTCCTCTTCTACACGACCCACGTGTCGGACCCGCTGCCCGCCGCCGTCGGCCTGAAGGTGATCGAGATCGTGCAGCGGGACGGCTTGGTCGAACGCGCCCGCGTCGTCGGGAACCGGCTGCGCGCCGGGCTGCAGAGGCTCCAGCAGCGCTTCGAATGCATCGGCGACGTGCGCGGCCGGGGCTTGATGCTCGGCGTCGAGATCGTCGGCGACCGCGCCACCAAGTCACCGGCGCCCGAGCTGTCGGCCGCCATCACCGCGCGCTGCCTGGCGCTGGGCCTGCACATGAACATCGTGCAGCTCGCCGGATTCAACGGGGTGTTCAGGATGGCGCCGCCGCTGACGATCAGCGAGGCGGAGGTCGACACGGGGCTATCCATCCTGGAAGACGCCCTCTCGGCGTGCGCGCGGGGCCGTTGAGACCGCGGGGACGCCGAGCCGTCAGGCCGGGTCTTCGACCCTGGCGAAGCGGCGCCGGGTCACCCCGTCCACCGTGACGTCGCCGAAGAACATGTCATAGGGCCGCGTCCACCAGCCGGTGGGCTTGTCCAGTTGCTGGTAGACGACCTGCGCCTCCATGGTCTCGCTGTGCCTGACGATGTGCAGCACTTCATAAAGCCCACCCTTGTAGTGGCGGTATTTGCCGCGGGGGCTCTGGTCCAGTGGCTGGGTGTGGGATTCGCTCATGGTTTCGGGCATCCGTCTTCAGGGTGTTCGGGTTCGGGGCGGCGGGCCGTCACGGCGTGACGGAGCCCGGCTTGAGCAGCACGCCCTGCAGGCGCGCGAGCGTGAGGTGGGGCCCCAGGGTGCGGCGGGTTTCTTCGTAGCGCTTCAACAGGCCTTCATAGTAGGCGGCCTGGGGCGCCAACACGTACAAGTCGCGGTTCAGGTAGCGCGGGAACAGGCCCAGCTTGCGCACATAGACATGGGCGACATTGATCGCGTCGGCTTCGCTTTCCGGGTCGAACCCATTGAAGCGCAGCGAGACGTTCTGCTCCCGGGCCTGGCGCTTGAGCAGCGCCAGCTCTTCGGGCGGCAAGCGCTCGATGGCGCCCTCGATGCCGTCCCACATCTGGAGCACGCGCCGCACGCTGTCGACGAGGACGTCCGGCGGCTCCGTCGACCCGCTGGCCAGTGGATAGGCCAGAGGCAGTGCCCAACGGTGGCCTTCCCGCAGGAAGGCATCGATGAGCTGGGGCTCGAACGCGCCGTCGTTCGAGCGGTCGAAGTGCCTCTTGACCGCGCAGACCGCGCTGAGCAGCACGTTCTGCGCCTGGGCCACCTGCCGGTCGTCCGGGCAGGGCCCGTCGTCGCCCAGCAGACCCGGGTAGGCGATGGGCACGGCCCAGCGGTGGCCGAGCTCGACCAGGTCGGCGATCAGACTGAAATCGAAGCCGTTGGCGCTTTTGGCGTCGAGCGACCTGAGGAGGTCGCAAAGCAGCAGCAGCGAAAGCCGATGGGTCGCGGTATCCGTGGAGTTCACCGGTTCATTCGAATCGAAACCTCGTCGTATCCGGGACGGCCCTGACGGGCTCTTTTCCCCTGTGCGGCGGCGTCACCGCGCGGCGATGACGATTTTCCCCACGTGCCCGCG
>CBJNAE010000130.1:0-10272 GCA_966433995.1 uncultured Ideonella sp.
AGAGGTCGAGCGTCGACTATCCCGGCGGGAAGGCCGGTGACGTCCTTATGGTGGAGTTCACGCTCGCGGGCCTGTCCTACCAGGCTCTGAATGGCGGGCCACACGATGAATTCAATGATGCAATCTCACTGTCCGTTGCATGCAAGGGCCAAGCCGATGTCGATCGATTGTGGGACGCACTGACCACCGGCGGGGGCACACCCGTACAATGCGGCTGGCTCAAAGATAAGTTCGGCGTGTCCTGGCAGATTGTGCCGGAGGAGTTCTTTGCCATGATGCGCGACAAGGATGCCGGCAAGTCCAAGCGGGTCATGGAAGCCATGATGCAAATGGTGAAACTTGACATCACTAAGTTGAGACAGGCTTGCGAAGGGTCCACCTAGGTGGTACCCACTCCTCAGAGGCAATTTCGTGACCAGGGAAAGGGGGTACCATGCAGCTTCAACCATACTTAATGTTCGAAGGGCGCTGCGAAGAGGCGCTCGAGTTCTACAAGAAGGCATTGGGCGCCGAGGTCACGATGCTGATGCGATTCAAGGAAAGCCCGGAACCGGCCCCCGAGGGCTCGGTGCCGCCGAACTGGGGCGACAAGGTGATGCACGCCTCTTTCAGCATCCACGGCTCGCCATTGATGGCCTCGGACGGCGGTTGCGGCGACGCGCAGTCGTTCAACGGTTTCTCGCTGTCGCTGAACGTTGCCGACGAAGCGTCGGTCGACAAAGTCTTCAACGCGCTGGCCGAGGGCGGCAAAGTGCAGATGGAGCCGTCCAAGACCTTCTGGTCGCCGCGCTTCGCGATGGTGACGGACCGCTTCGGCCTGGGCTGGATGGTGGGCGTCGAGCCCACCGAGTGACACCGCGTGCGTCGGCAGCGAACCCCTTCGGCCCGTCACGCCTCAGCGCAGCGCTTCCAGCGCCGCGCACCACGCGGCGAGTTTTTGCGCCTCCTCGGCCGGCAGCTCGCCGGCCTGCAGCAAGGCGGCGCGCTGGATGGCCCTCAGCCGGAACAGCAGTTCGGCTTCGATCGCCTCGACTTCCGCCGCGTCTTGCTCGCTCACGGATTGCTGGCTCCACAGGCCGCTGGTGTTCCAGCCCACGCGCAGCCGCATCAGCAGGTGGCGGGCCATGTCCAGCGCCGCCTTGAGCGCGGGCGAGGGGTTGTCCTGGTCCATGGCCTCGGCGCTGCGCTCGGCGCCCTGCAGCGCGTGGTCGAGGCCTTGCAGCCGGTAGGCGATCTCGGTGGGTTCGAGATGTGCCCGCAGCGGCGGCTGCTTGCGCGCGGAATCGGTGATCGCGCCGATCCAGCCCAAGTCGAATTCCCCGGGCACGACGCGCAGCGCGACACTGGCATGGGCCAGGTGGGAACCGGGTTTGCGCATGGCGTTGAGGGCGGCTTCGGTCACCGCGGTGAGCCTGCCCAGGGCCGACAAATCGTCACCCTGCAGGGTGTGCGGATAGCCGGAGCCGTCCATCCGCTCATGGTGCTCGGCGATCGCGCGCGCGACCGTCGCGGGGTAGTTCGTCAGCTGGGCAACGATCAGCTGGCCGACGTGCGGGTGAACCACCAGGTGCTTGTAGCTTTCGAAGCTCAGGTTCTGGTCGGCGTCGGCCTCGCCGTGCTGGGGCGCGATGTACATCTCGCCCAGGTCGTGCATCAGGCCAGCGAGCATGGCCAGGCGGATGTTGGGCGTACCCGCGCCCTGGTTCATGGCCAGCGCGCCGTTGAGCAGCATCGCCTGCACCGCGTGCTCGAACGATGCCGGCTTGGACGCCTGGCCCGCCGTCAGCAGCAACTGCACCACCGCGTGCAGCGGCAGGTGCTTGATTTCCAGCAGCAGGCGCTGGGTGTAGGGCCTGAGCATGCGGCTCAAGGGAACATCGCGCTGTAGTAGTTCTTCCGAGAAATCGACCAGCGAATGCATGGTGACGCCGTCCTCGGCCAAGAGACAGGTCTCCAGCGGCTCGCGCAACTGGCGGTCGAGCAGCTTGCGCTGCAGCGCATCGGAGACCGGCAGGTTGCGGGCCCACAGCTTGGTGCCCGAGATGTCGAAGATGTCTTTCGACGAGATGATCGATTTGGTCTGGCTGGCTTCGAGGATGGAGGCCAGGGCGTGGGGGTTGGCCTTCAGGAAACGGGCGCTGGGCGCGGGTTGACTCATGGCTTGTCTCCGTGGGTGGCAGGCACGGCCGGCTCGCATCCGCGAAACAACCGCGAAGTGGCCGTCGTCATCGGATTTTCGGCAGGGGCCTGGAAATCTGAAGGCCGGAATTGCGGTATTTTTTCGCGGTTGAACTGGCCACCGCTCCGGCGGGGGGCGCCTCTTCGCCGGGCCGATGGTCAGCACGCCGGCTTGGTGAAAGCGGCGACGCCCCGGCCGGAGAGCACCGGAACTTGGCGTCACCTGCTTTCCTTCTCGTTCGCCTGTCGAAGAACCCTTGCCCCCCTCCGGTTCGTCGAAGCCAGGAACGCTCGCGGAAAGGCTTCGACAAGCCTGTCCTGAGCTTGTCGAAGGGCTCAGCCCGAACGGTGGCTGGCGGAGATCTTTCCCCCGCTTTGCTTCCTTCCTCCGTTCGCCCCGTCCCTCTCCGTTCGCCCTGGGCCCCCTCTCCGTTCGCCCTGAGCCCCTCTCCGTTCGCCCTGAGCCTGTCGAAGGGCCCTGGCCGCTTTAGTTTGTCGGAACTGGACAGTTCCGAAAAAAGGGATTGGACAAGCTCAGAAAGATCAGGGAGCGACGGGAAAGCGTCTTCATTGGTTGGCCACCGCCCGCACCAGCGTCGGCCGGGCACCGAAGCGCTTGACGATGGACTGCTCGATCCCGGCAGCGTCCAGGCCGCATAGCGACAGCAGCTTGGCCGGGTCGCCGTGCTCGATGAATTCGTCGGGCAGGCCGAGGTTCAGCACCGGGATGTCCAGGCCCGCCGCCTGCAGCGCCTCAAGCACGGCGCTGCCCGCGCCGCCCATCACGCAGCCCTCTTCCACCGTGACCAGGGCATCGTGGCCGCGTGCGAGCTCCAGCAGCAGCTCGGTGTCCAGGGGCTTGACGAAACGCATGTTGGCCACCGTCGCGTCCAGGCGCTCGGCGGCCTGCAGCGCCGGGTAGAGCAAGGTGCCGAAAGCCAGGATGGCGATGCGCGGCCGACCCGGCGCGGCGGCGTCGACGGGTTGCGTCGACTGGCGGCGAAGCTCACCCTTGCCCCAAGGCAGCGCCACGAGTTCCTTCTGGATGGCAGCACCCACGCCGCTGCCGCGCGGGTAGCGCACGGCCACCGGGCCGTCGTGCCGGAAGGCGGTGGTCAGCAGCGCACGGCATTCGTTCTCGTCGGCTGGCGCGAGCACGGCCATCTTGGGGATACAGCGCAGGAAGGCGATGTCGTAGGCGCCGGCGTGCGTAGCGCCGTCCGCGCCGACGAGGCCGGCGCGGTCGAGGGCGAAGACGACCGGCAGGTCCTGCAGGGCGACGTCGTGGACGAGCTGGTCGTAGCCGCGCTGCAGAAAGGTGGAATAGATCGCCACCACCGGTTTGAGCCCCTCGCAGGCCAGGCCGGCGGCGAAGGTCACCGCATGCTGCTCGGCGATGCCGACGTCGAAATAGCGCTTGGGGAAGCGCTTCTCGAACTCGACCATGCCCGAGCCTTCGCGCATCGCGGGCGTGATGCCGACCAGGCGCTCGTCGGCGGCGGCCATGTCGCACAGCCACTGGCCGAACACCTGCGTGAAGCTGGTCTTGGGCGGCGTGGCCGGCTTGACGAAGCCCACCGCCGGGTCGAACTTGCCGGAAGCGGCGTGGTAGCCCACCGGGTCGGCCTCGGCCAGCTTGTAGCCATAGCCCTTCTTGGTGACCACGTGCAGGAACTGGGGGCCCTTCAGGCTGCGCAGGTTCTCCAGCGTCGGGATGAGGCTGTCCAGGTCGTGGCCGTCGATCGGCCCGACGTAGTTGAAGCCCAGCTCCTCGAAGATGGTGCCGCGCGGCACCACCATGCCCTTGGCGTGCTCCTCGAAGCGGCGCGCCAGCTCGAACAGCGGCGGCGCGTTGCGCAGCACGTTCTTGGCGGTGTCGCGCGCGGTGGCGTAGAACTTGCCGCTCATCAGGCGCGCCAGGTAGCGGTTCAACCCGCCCACCGGGGGCGAGATGGACATGTCGTTGTCGTTGAGGATGACCAGCAGGTCGGCATGGCCGCTGGCGTGCGGGATGCCGGCGTTGTTCATCGCCTCGAAGGCCATGCCGGCGGTCATGGCGCCGTCGCCGATCACGGCCACCGCCTTGCGGTCCTCGCCGCGCAGCTTGGAGGCCAGCGCCATGCCCAGCGCGGCCGAGATCGAGGTGGACGAATGCGCGGTGCCGAAGGTGTCGTATTCGCTCTCGTCGCGCCGCGGGAAGCCGCTGATGCCGCCGAGCTGGCGCAGCGTGGCCATGCGGTCGCGGCGGCCGGTCAGGATCTTGTGGGGGTAGGTCTGGTGGCCCACGTCCCAGACGATCCGGTCGTTCGGCGTGTTGAAGACGTGGTGCAGCGCCACGGTGAGCTCCACCGTGCCGAGGTTGGAGGACAGGTGGCCGCCCGTCTGCGACACGCTGTGCAGCACGAACTCCCGCAATTCCTTGGCCAGTTGGCCGAGTTCCGGCCGTGACAAGCGACGCACGTCGGCCGGGCTGTTGATGGTGTTGAGCAAAGGGAAATTCATCGTCTTCCGTCCAGCGTTCAGCTGTCTCTGTCCACCACCTTGTGGGCCAGCTCGCGCAGGCGCTGGGCCCCGGCCAGGCCACCGGCCTCCAGGGCGCGCAACGCCTGGTCGCGCAGCGAGTGCGCAAGCCGCATCGCGGCCTCCAGGCCGAGCACGGTCACGTAGGTGGGCTTGTTGGCGTCCTGGTCCTTGCCCGCGGTCTTGCCGAGCACTTCGGACGCCTGGGTGACGTCGAGCACGTCGTCGACCACCTGGAAGGCCAGGCCGATGGCGTCGCCGTAGTGCTTGAGCGCATCCCACTGCTCGGGCGAGGCGTCGCCGCAGGCCGCGCCCATCAGCACGCTGGCCTGCAAGAGCGCGCCGGTCTTGCGGCGGTGCATGTCGCGCAGGGCCTGCTCGTCCATCGACTTGCCGGTGTGCGCCAGGTCGATCGCCTGGCCGCCGGCCATGCCCGCGTGGCCGGCGGACTGCGCCAGCAACCGGCACAGCCGGGCCTGCAGCGCGGGCGGCACGCGCTCGTCGGCGGTCAGCACCTCGAAGGCCAGGGCCTGCATCGCGTCGCCGGCCAGCATGGCCTGGGCCTCGCCGAACTGCACGTGGACCGTGGGTTTGCCGCGGCGCAGGACATCGTTGTCCATGCAGGGCATGTCGTCATGCACCAGCGAATAAGCGTGGATCAGCTCGACAGCACAAGCCGCGCGAAGGCAGGTCTCGCGCATCGTTTCCCGGGCGCCCGCCGCCTGCGCCGCCGCCAGCACCAGCAAAGGGCGCAGCCGCTTGCCGCCGTCCAGCACACCGTAGCGCATGGCCAGGCCCAGGCCCGCCGGCGCGTCGCCCGGCACCCAAGCGCACAGCGCGCCCTCCACCGCCTGCAGTTCCTGCGCGGCCCATTGGTCGAACGACGGCGCGCTCATGCCAGCCAGGGCTTGAGTTGCCCGTCTTCAAGCACTTTGACCTGCTGCTCGACCGATTCCAGGCGCGAGCGGCACAGCGACAAAAGCTCGGCGCCGCGCCGGTAGCTTTCGAGGAGTTGGTCCAGCGGCAGTTGGCCGCCTTCCATCGCGGCCACGAGCCGCTCCAGTTCGGCGAGCGCTTCTTCGTAGCGGGGCTCAGCCGGGGCGGCTGCTGCGGCGGTGGTCTGTTTGGCCATGGGGCGGAGGAGCAAAAATACGATTGTAGAGTGGCCCCACCGCGAGCAAGGCTTGACAAGCCGCGACCGCGGGCCCATGAGAACGGCCCCGGGTACAATCCTCAGCCCGCTGGGCCTGGGGCCATCCCCAGGCGATGACGCCACACGGCCGCCACACCAGCCGGTAGACATCGGTTTTTGGAGACTCCTGGGGATCATGTCCGACCTGAGCATCACGCTTGAAGCTCTGGAGCGCAGCCGCTCGCAACTCTCAGTTTCAACTTATTTCGACGCCGGCCTGTTCGAGCGCGAGATGTCCCGCATCTTCCAGTCCCGGCCCCGCTACGCGGGGCACGAATTGGCCGTCCCCGAGGTGGGGGATTTCTATGCCCTGCCCCAGGAGGGCGAGGGCCGCGCCCTCGTGCGCTCGGCCGCCGGGGTCGAGCTGATCTCCAATGTCTGCCGCCACCGCCAGGCCGTGATGATGCGCGGCCGCGGCCGCTCCCAGGGCAACATCGTCTGCCCCCTGCACCGCTGGACCTACGACCTCAAGGGCCAGCTGATCGGCGCCCCGCACTTCGACGAAGACCCCTGCCTGAACCTCAAGAACTACGCCACCCAGGCCTGGAACGGCCTGGTGTTCGAAGCCCCCCGGCTCGGCGGGGCCAACGCCGCGGCCGAGCTTGGGCGCATCGGCCCGCGGACGGACCTCGACTTCACCGGCTACGTGCTGGACAGCGCCAAGGTGCACGAGTGCGACTACAACTGGAAGACCTTCATCGAGGTCTACCTGGAGGACTACCACGTCGGCCCCTTCCATCCCGGCCTGGGCAAGTTCGTCGACTGCGGCGACCTGCGCTGGGAGTTCGGCCCGCACCATTCGGTGCAGACGGTCGGCCCCCAGAACGGCCTGGCGCAGGCGGGCTCGCCCGCCTACCGCCGCTGGCAGGAGGCCGTGCTGAACTACGGCAACGGCCGGCCGCCCGAGCACGGCGCCATCTGGCTGACTTACTACCCGACGGTGATGGTCGAGCGCTACCCGCACACGCTGGTGGTCTCCACGCTGTATCCCAAGGGCCCGCAGAAGACGCTGAACCTGGTCGAGTTCTATTACCCCGAGGAAATCTGCGCCTTCGAGCGCGAGTTCGTCGAGGCCCAGCAGGCCGCCTACTGGGAAACCTGCGTCGAGGACGACGAGATCGCATTGCGCATGGACGCTGGCCGACGCGCGCTGATGGAACGCGGCGACGACGAGGCCGGCCCCTACCAGAGCCCGATGGAAGACGGCATGCAGCACTTCCACGAGTGGTACCGCAGGGCGATGGCGGGCGAGACGGCGCTTTAACGGGGCGTGGCACGCGCCGCAAGGGCAGATCCAACCTCACTGGCGCCTTCTTCCGGCTTCTTCGACCGGTTGGCATTCACCCATCGTTCAGTGGATGAGGCTCAGCCGTCGGTGTCGACCGCATAGTGCGCCCCGAAAGGGACGAACCCGAAGACCGCGGAATACGGCTCCTCCCCGTCGGCGCGAACGCGGTAGAGAAGAAGCGAGTTCGGCCGGACTTCGCCTCCGAGGTTGTATGAGCCCTGCCGCCCATGCGTCCGGCCCCGGAACCTGGTGCCTTCGACCTCGAACTCTCCGTTTGCCACGCGGGAATCGCCGTCGCTCATCATCGCGAACGCGCGCATGGGGTTGGTGCCTTCCAACTCAACCTGGCTCAAGGCGCCATCGGGACAGAAGCGATAGTAGGTCCGATAGCCGCCGTGCCGCGGGCCTTGGTAGACCCCGTCATAGCGCAGGCCTTGCGGTGAACATTGGGCTCCCAGGGAGCCTGCGGACGGATCTCGGCCTTCCCGCCCCGTGGGCACGCCACGCGGCCCGTCCTCCCGGCCGTCCACCGGATGCAGCACTTGGCCTTCCTCGTCGTACAGCCTCAGACCATTCCTGCCGGCGGCGGCCGCCAGCTCGCCAACGACCACGTCGTCCGCCAGCTCCGTCTTGATGACGAGTTCCTTGACCTCGCCATAGTTCGCTTCCGTATCCAACCCCTCCGCCCAGATGTTCCGGTTGCAGTCGCCGTCCAGGTCTTCCTCCGACAGGTCGGGATAGGTCGCGGTAATGTCGGCGACAAAAGAATGGAACTTTGGATTAGGAACGCACGGGAGCCCACGCTGCCCGTCGATGAAGGCCCGCGCTTCGGATGCACTGGCCGCACGCGTGTCGTCGATCAGGTGGAGTATGCAGGTCATGGTGTCCCAAGTGGTTGGCTACGCGACCGATGAAGACGTCGACTTCATCAACTTGAACACCCAGGCGGCTACCTGGAACCAGCCCCCGGTATCCAATGGCCTCGCCCTCATGGGGCGGAGAATTGCGCAAGCTCGCCCCGGTGGATTGGGAGGGACACTGCTGCAATATCAGGTGGTCCTGCGAGGCACGGTCCGTCCGGACACATGCAGCCCCCCCCGCGGACTGCATGCGACACGGCTTCATTCTTGGTACTTGCCCTGGGTCTCGTCTCCGAGGAGAGTGCCTCATCGGCGGACAACACCATACTGAGGCCAGTTGTTGAACTTGGTCGCGTTCGAAGCCCAGTTGCTCGCCGAGGTGACGCGTGCATAACCTTCGGCGGCGCCAGCCGCCCCATGGTCTACGGCGTAGGACAACGCCGTCATCAGATGCCCCCAGTTACCCTGGGCGAAGGCCATCTCGGAGTCGTCGGCATAAGCCCCCTGAATGGGAGACCCGGTCGCACAAGCGATCGAATCGGCATAGGTGGCGACATAGGCCTGGCCCCACGTGGCGTAGAAGCTGTTGCTGTCTGGGCCGACGGTGGTCCGGTAGGGGCCCGTGCCGCGCTGATAGCAGTACTCGCCCGATCCTTGGCCGCGCCCGGTCATGCCGACAGGGATGCGGTAGAGGTAGTCGCGGACCTGGGCCAGCACCGCCTTGTCGGCCGTCGGCAACCGCATCTCCTGGTCCCAAGACCAACCCACACTGGCCACCAGGAAAAAGTGCTCGAACATGCTGCGTTGCAGTCCCGGCAGGTTGGGATCCTGATCGTCGTAGGTTGCCGCCAGGCCCGTGGCCGGCGAGTTGGTGTCTACGTTGGTGGCCTTCCAGTGCCGAAGGTTGGCCATGATGCTGGCCTTGGCGTCGCTTTTGAATGGATCGTCGTCCGGTGCAACGGCGGCCAAGGCGGCAATGGTGCGGTAGCGCCAGGCGCGTGCCCTTGTCTGCCCGACGTACAGCTTGTTGAGCCCCGTCTGCCCCCCTCCAGAGCTGGTGTACCACGCCGCATAGGCATTGGCCTGGACGGTTTCGAGGTGGAAACGCTCGCCAGTGGCGAGCCATGCCAAGTACCCCGCGTTCGGGAAATGCGCAACCTCCCAGCGGTTGGAGTTCTGGCCGTTGCCCGTCATGTCTTCGGAGTTGGCGTAGGCGGCGGGAAAGTCGCTGAACTTTGCCATCGCCTTGGTCCCGGTGTTTCGGTAGAAGACCGAATACGCACCAAAGGCGCGCGAATGGGCGATGCTGCTGGCCAGCGCGCGCGAATCGCCGGTAGCGGCGTACATCGCATCCCAATGGGGCAGCAATCCAATGCCAGGGGTATAGCCCGTGGCGCCCATGTCCTGCTCCCAGTTGAGCCGGGCCATGGGGGCATAGGCCGAGGTCAGCCCGCTCAGCGCGGAGCTGGATGGGTTGGTGTAGCCATAGTTGGGGAGCAGCTTGCTGGCACGCAGGTAGGCCGCGTTGTGGGTCGCGGTCACCCCAGGCGCGTTTGCCGCCACCACGTCCCAGCGCGTTCCGTCGGGCATCGCAACACTGCCGCTGTACTGCTGCGCACCTGCGATCGTCACAGTGGCGATACCCGTCTTGCCGGTCGATGTGGCCAACGCCGTGCCGTTCTCGATCACGACACGCACGCGGTACATGCCGCCCGCCCAAAGCTGCACATAGAAAACCGCCCGTACCGACGGGTCGTTCGGGAACGCGCCGATGTACTGGAACGCCGCGTATTCCGGCCCTGCATGTTCCACACGCGCAAGTGCCGCCGTGTTCAGCAACGACGACAGATTGACCGTGCCGTAGGTGCCGTAGGTGACCGAGGCTTGCGGGTTGGCCGCGGACAGGTTGGCCTCGGACAACGTGGCACCGACCGCAGGGGTGCCCAGAGACACCGCCACGGTCCTCGCCGTATTGGCAGTGAAGTCGGCACGGCCGGCCACCAGGGCATGTTTGACACTGCCGTCATCCCACGTCGAGATCGGTGTGACCTGAGAGAACGGTGTGTTCAGCACGGCTTTCGAGCCCGCAGGAATGGCCCCTTTCATGAACACTTGACCAAATGCGAACGGCAGTCCAGAGCCCGTCGCACCACTGGTCAGTGTGGCTGTTGGCAGTGAGGCCGGTGCCGGTGCCGGTGCCGGTGCCGGTGCCGGTGCCGGTGCCGGTGCCGGTG
>CBJNAE010000131.1:0-10263 GCA_966433995.1 uncultured Ideonella sp.
CGGTCGGTGGTGCTGATGCCGACCTCCAGCAAGGGATGGTCGGCGAGGAATTCGGGCAGCCGCGGCAGGACCAGGCTGCAGGCCAACGCATGCGGCATGTCGATGCGCAGCCGGCCGCGCAGCCCGCTGCTGGCGGCGGGCTGGAACATCGCCTGCAGCTGCTCGGCGTCGGCGACCAGCTCCTGGCAGCGCACGAGGAATTGCTCGCCGTCGCCGGTGAGGCGCACCTGGCGCGTGGTCCGGTGCAGCAAGCGCGCGCCGAGTCGCGACTCCAGCTGCTGGACGGCCGCGGACACCCGACCCTTGGCCAGGCCGAGCTGCTCGGCCGCGCGGGTGAAGCTGCCCAGCTCGGCGACGCGGGCGAAGATGCGGAGTTGGTCGAGGTCCATTTCAATTGTCCTTTTTTCAAGAACAGTTTTCTTGATTTATCCGACTTTATCTCTTGATGACGGACATCTAAATTTCACTCGCCGTTCGAGGCACCCCATCAACCGACGAACAAAGCGAGGCCGACATGAACACCCCCACCACACTCACCCTCACGAACCCAGCGCCGACCACCGCCACCCGCATCGCCCTGGTCACCGGCGCCAGCCGCGGCCTGGGCCGCAACATGGCACTCAGGCTCGCCGAGCAGGGCCTGGACGTGATCGCCACCTACAAGGACAGCGAAGCCCAGGCTCACGGACTGGTGCATGAGATCGAAGCCCTGGGTCGCCGCGCGGTGGCCCTCCAACTCGACGTCGGCGACAGCCGGCAGTTCCCGGCCTTCGCGCAGCGTGTCGCCTCGGCGCTGGGCGCCACTTGGCAGCGCGAGCGTTTCGACGTGCTGGTGAACAACGCCGGCGTGGGTGCCCACGCATCCATCGCCGAGACCACCGAGGCGCAATTCGACCTGCTGGCGAACGTCCACTTGAAGGGCACTTTCTTCCTGACGCAAAAGCTGCTGCCGCTGCTCAACGACGGCGGCCGCATCGTCAACGTCTCCTCCGGCCTGGCGCGCTTCACCCTCCCGGGCTACGCGGCGTATGCCGCGATGAAGGGCGGCATCGAGGTGCTCACCCGCTACATGGCCAAGGAGCTGGGCCCGCGCGGCATCACCGTGAACACCCTGGCGCCCGGCGCGATCGAGACCGACTTCGGCGGCGGCGCGGTGCGCGACGATGCCCAGCTCAACGCCCAGATCGCCAGCGTCACCGCGCTCGGTCGCGTCGGCCTGCCCGACGACATCGGCGGCGCGGTGGCCGCGCTGGTGTCCGACGGCAACCGCTGGATGACGGGGCAGCGCATCGAAGTTTCCGGCGGCATGATGCTTTGAAGGCGGTGCGGGGTAGCCCCTAAAGCCCGCTTTCCCTCTGGAACACAGCGAGCGCGCCGCGCAGCCAGTCGCCCGCCAGGCTGCGCGGCGCTCGGCCGATGGTGGCCGAGCCGAGACGCTCGCGGGGGGTGCCTTCCACGCCCTGGCAGCGGTGCAGCCGCACGCGGAAGCGCGCCTCGTGCGGCACCGCGCGCCCATCCTGGCCGAGCGTGGCCGGGATGGGGCCGCCGTGCGGACTGGCCAAGGCGGGGTGGTCGAGTTGCGGCACCGCGATGCGGTCGATGCTCTCGACTTCGCAGTCCACCCGCGGCAGGCCGGGTTCGTCGGCGATGAAGCGAGCGTCCATGCCGGCCTCAAGGCGCGGCAGCGCCCCCTCCGCCACATAGGTTTCCACCCGCACGCCGCGCGGGTCGGCGACCTGCACCAGGCGTTCCCCGCGCGACAGCCAGGCGCCGGGCTGCAGCGCGGGGTTCAGCCCCACCACCCGGCCGGCGAAACCGGCCTTCACTTGCAGCTGCCGGCCCATGGCGAGCAGGCCCGCCACCTCGGCCCGGGAGGCGTCCCACTCCTGGCGCAGCGCCTCGCCGCGGCCTTGCAACCGGCCGTCGAAGGCCTGCTGCTGCACTTGCCAGCGCAGTTGCTCCTCGCGTGCCTGGGCCTGGCCGAGCTGATGGCGCCATTCGGCGGAATCGAGCTGCAGCAGCAGCTGGGCCGCCTGCACCGCCTCGCCATGCTTCACACCGATCTCGCGCAACTGCGCGGGCACCGGTGCATAGAGCCACTGCGCGTGCTGGGCCATCAGCACCGCGGGCGCTTCCACGCCGCGCGGCCAGGGCACGCACAACACGGCCAGCGCTCCGGCCATCAGCAGCAAAGTGCGGCGCATCGGCCGGTTCCAGCGCATGCGGCCGCGCTGCGCCGCCCAAGCCTTGATTTCCCGCTGGATCGGCCAGGCGATGAACCAGGCCAGTTCCACCGCCAGCAGGAACAGGCCGAGCGCTTTGAAGAAGAGGTGGTAGACCAGCAGTGCGATGCCGAGGAACAGCACCAGCCTGTAGGCCCAGGTGGCGTAGGCGAAGGCGATGAGCAGGCGCCGGCGGCGCGGCGTGAAGTCCTCGGGCGGCGGTTCGCCCCAGCCGAAGAGGGCCTCGCGCAAGCGCCAGCGCCCCAGCGCGAACGCCCGCTCGTGCAGGTTGGGCATGTTGACCGCGTCCGACAGCAGGAAGTAGCCGTCGAAGCGCATGAAGGGGCTGAGGTTGATGGCCAGCGTGATCAGCCAGGTGCTGGTGGCCAGCAGGAAGACGCCGGCGCGCAGCGGTCCGTCGGGCAAGAAGAGCCACAGCAGCGTGGCGCAGGCGGCGAGCACCAACTCGGCGGCCATGCCGGCCGCGCCGATCTGCAGCCGGGCGCGGCGCGACGGCAGCTTCCAGGCTTCGTTGGTGTCGGTGTAAAGCATGGGGACCATCACCATGAAGGCCACGCCCATATGGGGCACGCGGCAACCGTGGCGATAGGCGGTGAACGCGTGGCCCAGCTCATGCGCCACCTTGGCCGCGCTCAGCGCCAGCCCGATGCTCAGGAGGCCCTGCCAGTCGCCGTAGCCTGAGAAGGTGCCGATGAAGCTGTCCCACTGCAGGGACACGCCGTACAGCCCCGCCATTGCGACGGCCAGCATCAGCCACCAGAAGCCCGGGGTGTAGACCCCTTTCAACCGCGGCATGAACGCGCGCAGGAAGGGCATGGGCCTGACCAGGGGCAACCGGAAGAACAGGTAGTGCTTGAGCAGCCACATCGGCTTGCTCAGCCGCGCAGAGGCCGCGGCGCGGGCCAGCCGCTCGGTGTCGGCCATGCCCCGGGCCACCAGCAGGTGGTGCTGCGCCAGGAACTGGAAGAGGCCTTCGACGTCCTGCAGGCCCAGGCTCAATGTGGTCTCGCGGGCCACGGCGGCCAGCAGGTCGGACACCCGGCCGAGCGACCATCGCGACAGGATCTCGAACGCCGGCCAACCGAGCTGGAAGAAGCGGTTGTCGACCGGGTCGTGCAGCGTCCAGGTGGGCGAACCGTCGGGCGCGTCCGGCCCCGGGTGCAGGGCCAGCTCCTGCCGCAGCGGCGGCAGCAGGGACAGCGGCGGGGCGATGCCGGGTTGCATTCCAGTCCCCGCTGGGATCAGATGCCCAGCCACTGGCGCACCGTGGTCAGCGGCCGGCGCAGCGCGAAGTAGATGAGCGGCACCCGGCCGCCGTGCAGCTTGGCGGTGCCCATCAGGCCGATTCGAGGCGGCGCCTCGCCGGGCAGGAACTCGGCCTTGAGCCGGTAGGCCACCTGGCCGTCCCGGGTGGGTTCGGCAGCGTAGGCCACCTGGGTGACCACCGCCTGCTGGGCGGACAGCGGGTTGGCGTTCGGGTACAGGCTGACGCGCGCGCCGGTCCGCACGTCGAAGCGTTCGCCCACCGGCAGCTGGATGGCCAGCTCGACCTGCTCCGGGTCGGCCAGCGTGAGGATGCGCTCGCCCAGCGCCACTGCCTTGCCCTGCCAATCGTTGACGTCGGAAAACACCGCCAGCCCGGCCCGTTCGGCCTTGACCTGCACGCGGCCGAGCAGCTCGGCGGTGTAGGCCAGCTCGACACGCTTTTCCTGCAACGCGCCTCGGCGCATCGACAGCTCAAGCTTGGCCCGGTCGTCGGTGACCGCGGTCTGCGCCGACTGGCGGTATTCCTCCTGCGCGGTGTCGTAGGCCTTGCGCGCGATGTCGTGCCGCGTCTGCAGCATGGTCTGGTCGAGCGAGAACAGCGGGGTGCCGGCCTGCACGGGCTGGTTGGGCCGCACCAGCATGCGGTCGACCACACCGTCTTGCGGCGCCCGCACGAGGAAGGGATCGCGGGGCACGACTTCGGCCGGCGCCAGCACACTTTGGCGGACGGGGAACAGCGCCACCGCGGTCAATGCGAGCAGCGCCCAACGGCGCCGGCGCAACGCGGCCAGCCCGCGCTTGAAACCGGCGCCCGGCCGGCGGCTTTCGCCGAAGGCGGCCAGCGCATGGCCGTAGGTGCCGGCCAGCTCGGCGGCCACCGCCAGGTCGTGGTCCTGCCAAGGTTGCTCGGCAGCGAAGAACAGTGCGCCCTGCAGCGGCGCAGGGGCACCGCCACCGCCCTCCTCGCCGCCGGTCTGCTTCAGCGGCACCCACAGGCCGTGGGCGGGCAACCAGTCGGCCCAGTCGGCCGCGACGGCGGGCAGGT
The DNA here is from genome assembly GCA_966433995.1 of uncultured Ideonella sp. Lineage (GTDB taxonomy): Bacteria > Pseudomonadota > Gammaproteobacteria > Burkholderiales > Burkholderiaceae_C > JANPCX01. The sequence continues at coordinate 4,555 of CBJNAE010000131.1, forward strand.
CGGCAGCGGAGACGGCCAGGGGCCGCCACCCTTGGGCCGGCACCGGCTGTTGCTCCAGCGCGCGGAAGAGCCGCGCCAGCCATTGGGTGTAGGGCGCGCCCGCGCCGGGCGCCGGCAAGCCCGAGACCGCCGCCACGCGACCACCCGCCACCAGCGACAGGTCGGCGCGCCAAAGCGCCGCCTGCCGGTAGCGCAGCACCTGCAGGCTTTCATTGACCATGATGAAGCCCAGCGCTTCGCTGCTGCGCGCCTCGCGCGCGCGGCGGCCGAGTTGCAGCAGGGCGAGCAAGGCCGGGGTGGGGTCGCTCATGGGGCGGCAGGTCCGATGCGAAGGCCCTTCGACAGGCTCGGGGTGAAGGGAGGAAAGAGGCATGCGCGGAAGTCTTGCCGCCTCGGCCTGGGCTTGTCGATACCCCGAAGGAGATCCGTCCACCGACGGCGCCCGTCGCTTCTCACCTCGAATTCGGGAAAGTGGCCCAGCCACTCATCCCCGGCAGCAAGCCGGCGGCGTTCCCGTCCACCGCCCCGGTCAGGCTGACCGACTGGCTGACCGGGTCGATGCGGGCGCCGATGCGCGTGACCTTGGCTTGCACGCTCTTGCCCAGCTCGTCGACCTGCACGTCGAAGCGCGCGCCCGGCTTGAGCCAGGCGAGCCAGCGCGAGGGCACGATGAGCTGCAGTTCCAGCTCGCCGGTGTCGATCAGGCCAAGCAAAGGCGTGCCGGTGGCGACGTACTGGTGGTTGGCCACCAACCGCTTGGCGATGCGCCCGGCGAAGGGCGCCGCGATGCCGCATTTGCCCACGGTGGCCTTCATGTAGGCGACTTCCGCGGCGCCTTCTTTTTCCTTCGCCTCGGCCTGTTGCACTTCGAGCGCGCCCGCCGAGTTGAGCTCGGCCAGGCGGCGCGTCACGCCCAGCGTCTGGCGCGCGGCGTCGAGCATGGCCTGTGACTTGTTGAGCTGTGCCTGGAACAGGGTGCAATCGAAGCCGACCAGCAGTTGCCCCGACCTGAAGGATTCGCCCTCGCGCAGCGGCAGGCTGGCGATCTTGGCCGACAGCTCACTGGAGATGACCACCTCGTTGCGCGGCGCGAACTGGGTGCGGATGCGGCCTTCCTTGTCGCCGGTCGCGAAGCCATCGAACGGCGCGGCGGCCGGGCCCGGGCCGGGCGGCGCGGCGGCGGCGCACAGGCAGGCGAAAGCGGCAACGGACAGCGCCGCGCCGCGCAGGGGGCGGGCCGCGAGGCGCGCGCCCCGCATCAAAGCGCCCCCGCCAGTTCGCCAGTCCAGCGCTGCTCCATGCCGCGCACCGCGTCGCGCAGCGCGGGCAGGTCGTGGCCAGCCAGGGTATCCGGCAAGGGGTCCAGGCCGAGGGTGACGAGCACTTGGCCGTAGGCGCCTTGCAAGGCGCCGAAACTCTGGTAAAGCCGCAGCTCGGACATCAGTGCGCTGGCCGCCGCGCGCACTTCCTGCAGGCGGCCCTGCGCGTCGGCCTGCGCGGCGTTGCGGCTGTGGGTGAGGATGCGCTGCTCCACGCCGTCCATTTCCTGGCTGAGTTCGTACTGGCGCAGCCGCCCGGCGTATTCGCGGTAGGCGACGTGGGTCTGGGCCAGCACCGCCATCGACAGCGCCATGCGCTGGCGCGTGGCCAGCTCGCGCTGGGCCTCGGCGGTGTCGCGGATGGCCGATGCGTTGAGCAGGTTGAGCAAGTTCCAGCTCACGCGCACGCCGGCGTCGCGCCAGGTGTTGTTCACCAGGAAATCGTTGCTGTCGTAGTGCGCGCCCACCGAGAACTCGACGCCGGGGAAGAGCTTGGCGAGGGCCTTGCGGGTCTCCAGCGCGCCGATGCGCTCGTTGTAGCGCGCCTCCATCAATTCGGGGCGGCGCAGCAGCGCGGCCTCCTCCATCTTGTCGATCGACAACCGCAAGTGCGGCGCGGCCAGCGACTGCGGCACGGCCAGCTGGTAGCGTTCGCCGGGTTCCAGGTTCATCAGCGCGGCCAGGCGCGGCTTGGCCTGGGCGAGCTCGTCGTTGACGGCTTCGAGCTGGCGGATGATGTCCAGCAACTGGCGCTGGTAGTTCAATGTGTCCAGCGGCGAGCGCAGCTTTTCGATTTCGATCTTGCGCGAGTCATTCAGCGCGCCGCGCGCCTGCGCCAGCACCGGGCCGATCTTGTCCTCCAGGTGCTGCGCGCCCACCGCCTGCCAGTAGGCCTGGCGCACCTGCTGCATCACCTGGTGCACGGTCTTGCGGCGGCGTTCCTGGGCCACCAGGTAGCGGTCCGCCTGCTGCTTGGACTGGAAGTAGCTCACGCCGAAGTCCAGCACGTTCCACGACAGGCCGAGGTCGGCCGTGGTGCGGTCTTTTTCCGTCGAGGTCGACGGCACCAGCGACTGGTTGCCGGTGGCCAGGTCGCGCGAAGACGAGCCCAATTCGTTGTCGCGCGAGGTGTAGCCGGCTCCCACCGTCAGCCTGGGCAGCAAGTCGGCGCGGCTCAGGTCGAGCTGGCGCTGGGCGAGGGCCGCTTCCATCACGCGCAGCCGCGCGTCGAGGTTGTACTTGATGGCGCGGGCGAGGGCCTCGTCCAGCGTCACCGGGCCGGACAGCGGTTCCTGGTCGCGCACCAGCGCGGCGCGCTCTTCGGCCAGGCCCTTGCCGCGCTCGGCAAGCAGCAGCGGTTCGGGGATGACGGCACAGCCGGTGAGCGCCAGCGCGGCGGCTGCCAGGGCCAGCGGCTCGAACGCCGGGAATGCTTTCCGCCTGGATGTTCTTGTCGGGTTCATGTGGGTTCGCTTTTGGATGAAGAAAGGAGAGGTTCGTCGACACCGCACCGGTCAACCGCCGCTGCGATGGCCCGCCGCCGAAGCCTGGGCGAGGTGCTGCAGCAGCGCGCGGCCCTGCGCCTGCCGGCCCGCATCGCCGAACCGCGACAGCTGGTCCTGCAGCGGCGCGCGCCCGGCGGCGTGCCCTTCGGTCGCCACGGCTTGCGCGGCCGCCGACGGCTCGGCTGCGCCATGGGCTTGCGCGCCCGGCGAAACCAGCGCGAGGCCGTCGACGAACCGCGCGGGTTCGAACCAGGTCGCGCCCTGGCGCTGCGGCGCCGTCGGGCGGAACTTGAACTCGATCACCGTCGTGGCCCGGTTGCCCTTGTTGTCGCGGGCGATGAGCTCCAGCTGCAGGCTGCGGTTGAAGCCCGGCGGCGGCGTGCCGGTGATCGTGCCGTTGGCCGCGTCGAAGCTCATCCATGATGGCAGCGGCCGGCCATCGGCCAAGCGGGCCTCGACGGTGATGCGCGCATTGGCGTCGTTCGAGGAGAACGTGGACCGCGGCAAGGCCACTTCCATCCGCTGGCCCGGCGCGACGGACACGTCGCCCAGGCTCGGGATGGATTGCAACGCGCCGCCCCCGCCGACACCGCCGAGGGTGATGAACGACTGCGCGGCGGGTGTCTGAAGGGTATCGCGCGCCGTCGGGCCGGCACCCGGTCCCGGGTTGAACGGGCTCGACTGAGCCAACACCGCCTCCACATTGAGCGGCGCGGTGGGCACTGGGGAGTGCAGCACGGTGGGCGCGGGAGCCGGCGGGGCCACCTGCGTCACGAGGGGCGGTGGTTCGGCAGGTGTGGGTGGCCCGGCCGGTGGCGCCTGCGTGTCGATGATCAGTTGCGGCCCCGGCGCTGTGGCCGGCGCGGGCGCGGCGCCTGGCAAAGCATTCGTGGGCTGCCCTGGCTGCGGCGTCAAGACACCTGCGGATGGTGGAGCCTGCGTCGCCGGGGCGGGCGCCGGTGCGGGTGGCGCCGGGGGCGGCAGGATGTCGGGCGGCACACTGCCGGGAGGCGGGGCTGGAGGCGGCGGCGGCGGTGGTGGTGGGGGGGCGATGGAACGGTCCACGGTGTGCGAAGCGCCGCCCAGCCCGGCGGCCAGTGCGTTGCCCGCCACGTCGCGGATGCCGGTGGCGTCGCCGTTGAGCTGCAGTTGCAGGCTGCCCGCGCCGCTGATGCCCTCGACCACGACTTGGTAGGTCTGGGCGTCGACGGCGGTCACGCTGCCGATGGAGGCGTTGACATTGCCTGTGCGCACCAAGTTGAAATCGGCGGCATCGACACCGGTGACGGCTTCCGAAAAGCTCAGGTTGTAGGTCACGCTGGAGGCCGCAGGGATGCCGCCCGATGCCAATCCCAGCCCGGTGGCGAACGGCGCGGCGGTGTCGACCAGCACGCCGGCCGTGCCCGCCGCGCCGTTCAACGTGGCCAGGAGCGCCTTGCCGTCGGCGCTGGACAAGGTCGCGCCGTTGGTGTCCAGCGCGCCGGGCAGCGCGACGCCGTCGCCGTCGTTGTCGCCGGCTTGCACCGTGTAGCGGAACACCAGCGCGCTGGTGCCCGAACCCGAGGCATAGTCCGCGTAGCGTGTGGCCCCGCCGATGTCCAGCGCCAGGCGCGGCGCGCCGTTGCCGGTGTTGACCAGCACGTCGCGGCTGGTGTTCACGGTGAATTCGAGAACATCGCCGGCTTTGTACCGGCCGCTCGCCGGGACGGCGACGCTGGCGATCGTCGGCGCCGGGATCGCCGGCGGCGGCGGCGCGGTGGTGTCGACGTTGTGCACCGTGCCGTTCAAGCCTCCGGCGATGGGGTTGCCCGCCAGGTCGGCGATGCCCGTGCCCGAAGCCTTGAGGTTGACCTGGATCGTGCCGACACCGTTGATGCCCGTGACCTGGACGACATAGGTGCGGGCATCGGTCGCTGTGACGGCGCCGAGCGTGGCCGTGACGCCGCCGGTGGTCGCCAGCGTGAAGTCGGCCGCATCGACGCCGGTGACGCCCTCGGACAGCGTGAGGGTGTAGCTGACGCTGGTGCTGGCCGCCCCGCCGCTGGGCACGAGCGTTCCCGCTGCGGGCGCCGCGGTGTCGACCACCACGCCGGACGTGGCGGCGGCGCCGTTGAGCGCCAGGACCATGTCGTTGCCCGAAGCATCGCGCAGGGTGCCGCCGTTGGCCTGCAACGCCGGGGGCAGCGCGATGCCGTCGGCGTCGTTGTCGCCGGCCTGGACGGTGTAGCTGAACACCAGCGCGCTGCCGCCCGAGCCCGAAGCGTAGGTCGCGTAGCGCGTGGCGCCGCCGATGTCCAGCGCCAGGCGCGGCGTGCCGCCGCCGGTGTTGACCGTGACGGGCTCGCTGGTGTTGACGGTGAAGCTGAGCACGTCGCCCGCCTTGTAGTGGCCGTTGGCCGGAACGGCCACGGTGGCCACCGCCGGCACGGTGCCGTCGACCAGAACGCCCACCGTGCTGCCCACGCTGTTGAGCGTGAGCGCGGCGTTGTTGGTGGCCGCGTCGCGGATCGTGCCGCCGTTGGCCTGCAGCGCGCCGACGGTGACGCCGTCGTTGTCCAGGTTGCCCGCGGCCACGGTGTAGCGGAACACCAGCGCGCTGGTGCCGCTGCCCGACAGGTAGCTTGCGTAGACGGTGCCGCCGGTGTTCAGCGTCAGGGCGATGCGCGGCGTGCCGCCGACGGTGTCCACCGTCACGTTCTCGTTGAAATTGACGGTGAAGTCCAGGTTCTGCCCCGCCACGTAGGTCGCGTTCGCCGGCACGGCCACCGACGTGACCGCGGGCGCGGTGTTGTCCAGGGTGTAGGCCTGCCCGGCGGTGTAGCCCGCGGTGATGGCGTTGCCGGCGGTGTCGGCGATGCCGGTGCCGGCGTTCTTCAGGTCCAGCC
>CBJNAE010000132.1:0-10138 GCA_966433995.1 uncultured Ideonella sp.
TCGCTTTCAGGCAATTTCCAGACATGCTCGTCTCCTGTGGTTGTCGTCGTTGTCGTTTCTCAGAACAGCGCCTCGTCCATGTCCATCAAGGGCTTGGCTCCCGCTCGCGCGCTGCGGATGAGCGACGCGGTCTCGGGCAGCAGCTTGGCGAAGTAGAAGCGCGCGGTGTGCAGCTTGGCGGTGTAGAACGGGTCGCCGCTGTCCTTCTTTTCCAGCGCCACCTTGGCCATGCGGGCCCAGAAGTAGGCGAACACCAGGTGGCCGCAGACGCGCAGGTAGTCCACCGCGGCGGCGCCGACCTCGTCGGCGTTCTGGAAGGCCTTCATGCCCAATTCGGTGGTCAGCTTGTTCACCTTGTCGCCCAGGTCGGCCAGCGGGTTGATGAATTCCTGCATGCTTTCGTTCACGCCCTCGTCGTCGATGAAGGCGGCGACCTTGGCGCCGAACTTCTTCATCTTGGCGCCGTTGTCGCCCAGCACCTTGCGGCCCAGCAGGTCGAGCGACTGGATGGTGTTGGTGCCCTCGTAGATCATGTTGATGCGGGCGTCGCGCACGAATTGCTCCATGCCCCATTCGCGGATGTAGCCGTGGCCGCCGAAGACCTGCATGCAGTGAGAGGTGGCGATCCAGGCGTTGTCGGTGAGGAAGGCCTTGACGATGGGCGTGAGCAGGGCCACTTCGTCGGCGGCTTCCTTGCGCACGTCCGCGTCGGGCGAGGAAAGCTCCTGGTCGATGAGCGACGCGACGTGGACCGCCAGCGCGCGGCCGCCCTCGGCGTAGGCGCGGGCGGTGAGCAGCATCTTGCGCACGTCGGGGTGCACGATGATGGCGTCGGCCGGCTGGTCGGGCGACTTCGGGCCGGTGAGCGAGCGCATCTGCCGGCGGTCCTTCGCGTAGGCGGCGGCGTTCTGGTAGGCCACCTCGGTCAGCCCGAGCGACTGCATGCCCACGCCCAGGCGGGCCGCGTTCATCATCACGAACATCGCGGCCAGGCCCTTGTTCGGCTCGCCGACGAGCCAGCCCTGGGCGCCGTCCAGGTTGAGCTGGGCGGTGGCGTTGCCGTGGATGCCCATCTTGTGCTCCAGCGCGCCGCAGAAGATCGGGTTGCGCGCGCCGAGCGAGCCGTCGGCGTTCACCAGGAACTTCGGCACCACGAAGAGCGAGATGCCCTTGCTGCCCGAGGGTGCGTCCGGCAGGCGGGCCAGCACCAGGTGGATGATGTTGCTCACCAGGTCGTGCTCGCCGGCGCTGATGAAGATCTTGTTGCCGGTGATCCTGTAGCTGCCGTCGGCCTGGGGCTCGGCCTTGCTGCGCAGCATCCCCAAATCGGTGCCGCAGTGCGGCTCGGTCAGGCACATCGTGCCCGTCCACTCGCCGCTGGTGAGCTTGGGCAGGTAGGCCTGCTTCTGCTCGGGCGTGCCGTGGGCGTGCAGGCATTCGTAGGCGCCGTGGGTGAGGCCGGGGTACATCGTCCAGGCCTGATTGGCGCTGTTGAGCATCTCGTAGAAGCACTGGTTCAGGACCACCGGCAGGCCCTGGCCGCCGTAGGCCGCGTCGCAACTCAGCGACGGCCAACCGCCTTCGACGAACTTGGCGTAGGCCTCCTTGAAGCCGGCGGGCGCTTGCACCTCGTGCGTCGATTTGTCCAGGGTGCAGCCCTGCTCGTCGCCGACCTGGTTCAGCGGCAGGACCACCTCGGCGGCGAACTTCCCGCCTTCCTCGAGCACCGCGTTGATGGTGTCGGCGTCCATCTCGGCGTGCGGCGGCATGGCCTTGAGCACGTCGCTCAGCTGCAGCAACTCATGGATCACGAACTTCATGTCTCGCAGCGGCGGGGTGTACTGGGCCATGTCTTGTCTCCTGGGAAGTGAAATTGAGGGTTGCGGGCTCGGCGGGACCGGCCGCCGCGTCTTCATTCAATACGGTGGGGCGGATGGATGGGCAGCCGCGGCGCCTAAGCCTTCGGGCGTCGCATAGTGGGACACGATCCGCTCGAAAGCGAGCCGCGCATGGGAAATGGCCCGCGGCTTTTGAAGGAAACGCGCGTCGTGGTGCAGTGCGAGGATCAGCCCGTGGATGTCGAACAGCATCTGCTCCGGGTCGGTGTCGGCCCGTAGGTGGCCTTCCGAGACGCCCAGGCGGATCGCCCTTTCCAACGCGGCATGCCAGGCCAGCACCATGGCGGCCAGCGCGTCGCGCACGGGGCCGGGCCGGTCGTCGAACTCCACCGCGCCGCTGATGTAGAGGCAGCCGGAGTCGATCTCGACCGACACCCGCCGCACCCAGCGGTCGAACAGCGCCTTCAATCGCGGCAGGCCGCGCGCATGTTTGACCGCCGGGATGAAGACCTCGTCGACGAAGCGGCGGTGGTATTCGCGCACGACGGAGATCTGCAATTCCTCGCGCGAGCCGAAATGCGCGAAGACACCCGATTTGCTCATCTGCGTGACCTCGGCGAGCAGTCCGATCGACAGCCCTTCCAGGCCTTTCTGCGAAGCCAGCCCCAGCGCCGCGTCCAGGATGGCGGCGCGGGTCTGCTGCCCCTTGAGCAAGGGCCGGGGAGGCACGGGGTCGGCAACGGGGGGGGGAATGAATTCAGGCACGGCGGCCCCAGAAACGAACGGCCGTTCTATTTTGCAGAAAACTTCTCTGCCGAGAGCGGCAATTGCTGTCTTTTTCTAGTCCGAACACCCTAGTCCGTTGCTATCGGCCGTCAATTCACGGGTTTACCCGCAAATCAAAATGGCGGGACGGATTTCGAGCCATCGAAACCGGCCGCGCCTCCCGTGACACCGTGATGAAGCCTGGAAATAGCGGCGGCCGGACCACAGCCGCTATTGAGTCCGCGCAGCAGATTGTTTACCCTCTAAGGAAGGAGCAATGCCGTGGAAGTCTTGCAACTCGATGTCTCTGGTCGTCCTCAAGCCTGGGTGTCGGCGAAAGAAGCCGCGCTGATCTACGCGACCGACGGCGTCTCCTGGACACTGGGCAACGCCGTCCTCGTGCTGCGCGGCGGCACGCAGCAGCGCACCGGGCTGCAATCCCGCATCGAGGTGCATCCGATCATCGCGGTCAAGGGCACCGTCCCGAGCCGCGCCTGGCGCCAGTCGCCGGCCTTGACGAACCCCAAGCTCTTCGCGCGCGACCGCCATGTCTGCGCGTATTGCGGCGGGCACTTCCACTGCGACGACCTGACGCGCGAACACGTCGTGCCCACGTCGCGAGGCGGCCAGGACACCTGGATGAACTGCATCACCGCGTGCCGGGGGTGCAACGGCCACAAGGGCAACCGGCTGCCCGAGGAAGTGGGCATGAGCCTGCTCTACCTGCCTTACGTGCCCAGCCTGCACGAGGACATGATCCTGCGCGGGCGCCGCATCCTGGTCGACCAGATGGATTTCCTGATGGCCAGCGTGCCCAAGCACAGCCGGTTGCTGGGCTGACCTTCCCGCCCGGCGGCGGGCATCAATCCCCCATCCCCGGTGCGTCATTGACTTCCCGGCGCGGGCGCCCCATGTATGGTGTTCGCCGTGGGCAGAATCAAGCCCGACTCTTCTGGAGATTTCCCCTTGAAACGCATATTCCTGACCTTGTCCCTGGCCGTGATGAGCCTGAGCTTCCTGGCCACCAGCCTACCCGTCGAAGCCAAGCGCCTGGGCGGCGGCACCAGCTCCGGCATGAAACGGCAAGCCCCGCCGCCTTCGCAATCGCCCCAGTCCACGCCGGCTCAGCCCGCGTCGCCGACCAACCCCGCACCCGGCGCCGCCGCGGCGGCCCCCGGCGCGGCGGCGGCCCAGGGCAAACGCTCCTGGATGGGCCCTATCGCCGGTTTGGCGGCCGGCCTGGGCATCGCTGCGCTGATGAGCCACCTCGGCCTGGGCGAAGCCTTCGGCAACTTCCTGATGCTGGCGCTGTTGGCCCTGGTGGCGGTGTTCGCCATCCGGTTCCTCATGCGCCGCTTCGGCAATGCCGCGCCGGCGCGCAACCCGGCGGCGCCGCAAGGCATGCAGTTCGCCGGCATGCCGCTGCCGCCGGAACGCCGCGACCCGCAGCAGCCCGCCGCTTTCGGCTCCGGCGGCGTCAACACCGGTTTCGTTTCCGCGCCGGCCGCCGCCGGCCACGGGTTGCCTGCCGGTTTCGATGCGGCCGCCTTCGAGCGCGTCGCCAAGCTGATCTTCATCCGCATGCAGGCGGCCAACGACGCCGGCAACCTCGAAGACCTGCGCCAGTTCGCCACGCCCGAGATGTTCGCCACCTTCAAGCTCGACCTGCAGGACCGCCAAGGCGCGCAGCAGGAGACCGACGTGGTGCAACTCAACGCCCAGGTGCTGGAATTCGTCGAAGAGGGCCAGCAGCAGATCGTCAGCGTGCGCTTCCACGGCTTGATCCGGGAAGTCAAGGACGCGCCCACCACCGCATTCGATGAAGTGTGGCACCTGGTCAAGCCACTGGACGGCAGCCGCGAGTGGGCGATCGCCGGCATCGCGCAGAACGAACCGGCCTGACCCGCCGCCGCCCGCCGGGCGGACGCTGGGCAAACAGCCCGCCGGGACACCCGAGAAAGGTGCCCCGGCGGGCTTTTTCAATGGGCCGCGTGTGGGTCGCCGTTGCCGGGGCCCAGCCAATCGCCGATGTCCCAGCCCAGCAATTCGGCCAGTCGCCGCGTCACCCAGCGGGCCTCCGCTTCGTCCACCCCGCCCGCGCCCGCCAGCAGGCCGGCGTGGATGCGTTCCAGGACGTCCGCTTCGTCGATGCCGAGTTCCCAGAGCTTGGTCTGCGCGGTGTCGACGAACATCGTGGCCAGGTCTTCGCACAGCTCGTAGCGCTCGGTGATGTGCTGCCGCGACGCCGTGGGTTTGATGCGCCCGGGCGGCACGAACAGCGCGATGAACGATGGCGGGACTTCGATGTGGCTGTCGTCGTGCATGGCGGGGATTGTCTCAGCCGGCTCCATGCAAGGCGACGCCGACAGGGCGACAATCCGCCATGGCCAAACCCATCCCCCGCCTCGCCCCCGAAGAAGTCGGCCGCATCGTGGCCACCGCCTGGGAAGACAAGCCGCCTTTCCACCGCGTGCTGCTGCAACACGGCCTGAGCGAAGGCCAGCTGCTGCCACTGATGAAACGGGAACTCACGCCCAGCGCCTTCAAGCTGTGGAAGCAGCGCTGCGGCAAGGGGTGAGCGGCCCGACCGGACCAAGCACATCCACAAGGACACCATGAGGATCCTCCACACCATGCTGCGCGTCGGCGACCTGCAGCGCTCCATCGATTTCTACACCCGGGTCATGGGCATGAAGCTGCTGCGCACCACCGAGCGCCCCGAGCAGAAGTACAGCCTCGCCTTTGTCGGCTACGGCAGCAACCCGGACCACGCCGAGCTGGAGCTCACCTACAACCACGGCGTGGACCGCTACGAGCTCGGCACCGCCTACGGCCACATCGCCCTGCAGGTGGAAGATGCCTACGAAGCCTGCGCCCGAATCAAGGCCGCCGGCGGCAACGTGACCCGCGAAGCCGGGCCGGTGGCGGGCGGCGCGACGGTGATCGCCTTCGTGACCGACCCGGACGGCTACAAGGTCGAGTTGATCCAGCGCGGCGGCTGACGGCCCACATCGTCAGGGCTGCCCGGCCGCCGGGCCGGGCTGCGGCAGGGTCACCAGCACGGCGGAATCGCCGCGCGCGCTGAGCGAGTAGCGCTGGCCGGCGGGCAGCAACACCAGGTGCCCCGGCCCGAGCCGACGGTTGCCGCCGGGTGTCACAACCTCCACATCGCCTTCCAGGCAATGGACGACGCATTCGCCAGCCAGGTGGTGTTCGGGCGTCTGGCTGCGCGCCTTCAGCACCAGGTGAAGCAACTGCAGGCCGTCCGTCCTGATCAGGCTGGTGCTGACCGCGTCGCGCAGCGACTCGCCGAGCGGGCCGAGGCGGACCACGTCCATCGGGTGCGCGTGTGCCAAGGCCATGTGGGTCGCTCCGGTGGGGTCGGTCGATCCGGCGGTGCCGGCGCTTGCTGTGGAATCTACGGGCAAGAGTTGCCGGTGGCCCGGGGCGGCCGCAGTCGCATCAGCCGGTCGCGCCGGCCGACTGCAGCTCGCCATCGGCGTCGCCGCCGTCCTGGCCCATTTCCTCCTCGGTGCCGGCATGCGCCAAGTCCTGTTCCTGACGCTGGATCGGGATGCGGCGTCCCGGTTGCGAAGGCGCCTGCTTGGGCATGCGCACCGTCAGGACGCCGTCCTTGAACTCGGCGCGGATCTGTTCCGGATCGGGCTGGAAAGGCAATTGGACCGTGCGCCACAGCACGCCGTGGCTGCGTTCCATCACGTGGTAGTTCTGCGAGTCCTGCGCCCGCCGCGACGGGGCTTCGCCCCGGCGCTCGGCGGTGATCGTCAGCATGTCGTCCTCGACGCGCAGGTCGACTTCCGACTGGCTCACGCCGGGCAGGTCGGCGATGACGCAAAGCTCCCTGTCGCTTTCGCGCATGTCCAGGCGCGGGCTGGCGGCCAGTGCGGCGGTGCCGAAGGCCCTGGGCAACCCGCCCAGGCCGCGGAATGTCTCGTCGAACAACCTGCCCATCTCGCGGACGATGCCTTGGAAAGGGTCGCTGCCCGGCCAGCCCAGCGTGGGCAGCGCGGGGAAAGGGCTTTGGTAAGGGGCGATGTGGGATGTGGCCATGGTGACTCCAATCATGTGGATGGGGTGGAAAGGGAGAGCCGCGCAGCATTCCGCATACCTGCGCGGCCCCGCGCGGTGGTCAAACCGGTTCCGGTTCGCCGGTGGGGGGTGGAACGCGGCCGGGAGCCGCCTGCGCGGCCCGCACCGACTCGCCGGTTGGGAAAGGCGATTCGCCGGCTGCAGGCTCCGGCGCAGGCAGCGACCCGGCGGCCGGCTGCCCGCTTTTGCCGAGCTGCAAGACCCAATCGACGCCGTCGCGCCCGGTGGAGATCCGCTGGTCGGCGCTCATGGCGGCGCTCGGCGAAATCGGGTCGCTCGCGGGGAAGGTCTGCTGGAGCGCTTCGTCGAGCAGCTCCTGGTAGGTGGGCGCACCCTTCGGGTCGGTGCCGAGGTCGCCGCCGGACGGCGGCGGGATGGGAGGGGGTGGGTTCATGGCGCGGGCCTCGCTAACGGGTGGGCGGTTAAACGCATTCCCACTGGGCATCCGGGGTGCCCGGCCGCGCACGGCGTTTGCCGGGGATATGCACTCGCGCAGCCCGGCCGAGCCGAAAAATCGGCCGCCGCGGCGGCATTCGTCCCAACCGATACGGAGGCCATCATGAACCCCCTTTCCCCCGACCCGCAGCCCGCCGAGCCCGATGTGCGTGACGGCGACCGCCAAGCGAAGCAACAAGCCGAACAGGCAAAAACCGCCCTGGACAACGTGAGGGAAGGTTACGGCCACCCGCCTTCGCTGGGCGTCGACACGCCCGACAAGCCGGAGGGCGACAGCAAGGTGTATCCCACCTGAGCGCCGGCCGCGCCTCGGCGGTGGGCCTCGGCCGCCGGCGTGGGCTTTCGAGCGCGCGCTTGTGGCCGGGGCAGCGCACCCGCCTGCTTTAAATCAATCAAGCACAACAAAATGCTTCAAATGTGGCTTTTCGCCGGGCGAACGGAGACAGTGTGCGCGCCCGGCTTCACCGGACCTTCCCCACAGCCCACTGATCATTCATGGAAAGTCTCCTCGCGCGTGCGCGCGCCGCCCTGGTCCTGGCAACCACGGTCTTGTCCGCGGCCATCGCGCTGGCCGACCCTTTTCCGCCCACGCTGTCCAACGGCGCGGCCCATTTCCCCGCCGTGGCCTGGCCTTCGGAGCCCGCCAACCCGCTCCTGTGCGGCACCTCTTGCGGCGACTGGCTGCCCTACTCCCGCTTCCAGAACGGGGTCGCGGACCCGAGGACGCAAGACCCCTCCAACGGCGGCACCGCGCCGCAGAACTACGTCAACATCTCTTCGTCCTGCGTGGACAAGAGCTTCCCCAGCGTCTACTACTCGTTGAAGCAGGGCGCCGCGATGGACGGGAGCCAGGACGTGATCATGTTCCGCTGGCGGGTGGAGCAAGTCGCGAACACCTACGCCACCGGGCCGAGCGCCGGCGGGTATTCGGCCTCCGATCCCTGGAGTTCGGCGCTGTGGAGCGTGCTGTTCGACGTCGATGGCGACGGCTACCTGGACCTGGCCGCCCACCTCGACGGCTCCTCGGGGTCGCCCTCGGCCTCGATCGACCGCATCGCCGGCATCTGGAGCAAGCGGCCCACCCAGTCGCTCGACTACCTGGGCAATCCCACCGATGTGAAGCTGCTGGCCCACAACCCGACGGGCTTCGTCGACACGGTGAGCGGTCGCATGCTCAACTTCTCGGTGACCAACGGCCTGGGCCAGCCGCAGCCCACCTGGCCCAACGGCAGCGCGGAAACCGTCTGGGACTATGGGACCACCCGGGCCAAGAAGGTCAGCAGCAGCCCTTGCAACGAATATTTCATCGACTACCAGATCCCGGTGCAAATGCTTGATGCGACATCGATCGGCGGCCCCAAGATCGGCCGCAGCACCCCGATCTCCATGGTCTTCTGCACCGCCAACAGCCTGAACAACCCCTTCCAGAAGGACTGCGCGATCAATTCGCGGTGGGTCGGTGCGGCGGCGCAGCCCGCACCCTTCGGCGACTACGTCTCCTTCAACCAGCAGGCGGCCTATTCGCAGCCCATCGTCTCCTCGGTCACCGCCACGCCGCCGAACAGTTGCCCGGGCAGCTACACCCTGACGGCCAATGTGCAGGACACGCTGGCGGTGGTCGGCGGCGTGGTGGTTTCGTCCGTCAAGGCGGTGAAATTCTTCTACTACCACGACGTCGACGGGAACGGCCTGGCGGACGACGGCGGCGACTGGACGTTCGCGGCGGACGCTTCGCTCAAAACCGGCAGCCTCAACACCTGGACCGCCGCCTGGAGCGGTGCCTCGCTGCCCAAAGGCAGCTACCTGATCGGCGTGCAGGCCTTGGACGACAACACCCAGGTGGACAATGGCGCCGTCCCGTCGGGAATCGACAACCGCACCTTCTCCTACCTGCCCGGCGACGCGCAGAACCGCATCCATGTCGGCGGCGTTTCTTTCGCGGCGGTGGCGAGCCACTCGCCGCCCATCGCCCCGTCATCGTCGGAGAACTGGTGGGGCAACCCCTCCGTGACCGGCAACCAGGTGGCGCTCGTCGGCCTGGCGCTGAACACCTGCGGCACCGCGCCCACGCTGTCCAAGGCCGCCAGCGCAGGCAACGTGGCGGTGGGCGGCACGGTCGACTACACCTTGAGCATCGCCAACACCCAGGGCAATCCGCTGTCGGTGAGCCAGATCCAGGACGCGCTGCCCGCCGGCTTCACCCACGTGTCGACGACGGGCGGCACGCTGTCGCCCACCACCGGCCCCGGCGCGGGGGCGTCCGGAGCGTTGACGTGGGACTTCACGCCGCCGGCCGTGCTCGCGGCGGGCGCGACGGGCACCCTGACGTTCAGGGCGCAGGCGCCGGCCATCTCGGGCAACTACAACAACACGGCCACGGCGGCCACCAGCTTCGGTTCCCTGTCCAGCCCACCCGTGCCCATCGCGGTGGACGGGGTGAGGCTGTCCCTGACCAAGACGCCCAGCACCTACCAGGCGCCGCCCGACGGCGCCACGCCGGTCACCTACACCTTGCGCTACGCCAACGATTCGGCGGTCGGCGTGTCCGCTGCCAGCATCTCCGACGCCCTGCCCGCCGGGCTGACCTATGTCTCCTGCTCGGGCGGCAGCGCCTGCGGCCTGGCCGGCGGCACGGTGTCGTGGACCCTCGGGACGCTCGCCGGCGGCGCCTCCGGCACGGTGCAATTCACGGCGACGGTGAACCCCTCCTACGCCAACACATCGCTCAGCAACACCGCCACCCTGCAGGCCACCGACCCCGCCGGGGGGCTGGCCACGCAGACCGCCACCGCCACCATCGCAGTGGCCCAGCAGGCGCCAGCGAACGCCGCCTTCACATTGACCAAGTCGGCATCGGTCGCGCGGGTGGCGCCCGGCGGCGCCGTCACCTGGACCATCGCCTACACGAATTACGGCGGCGCCGCGGCGACCGGGGTGGTCGTGAGCGACACGCTGCCCGCCGGCTTCAC
>CBJNAE010000133.1:0-10039 GCA_966433995.1 uncultured Ideonella sp.
GCCAGTTGACCACCTCGTCGCGGATGGCGGGGTGCAGTTGGGTGTCGGCGAGCGCGGCGCGCGGCATGGGGGTCTCCAGGCGTTTGCAGTGGGAGGCGCAGGGTAGCGCAGCCTCACGGCCCCGGTTGTGACAGGGCGTTAGGGATCCTTGGTGGCCGGCGTGGAGCGCCTCCTCGCGGTGGCGGCCGCGACAATCCCACTGGACCGCCAAGGAACGACATGGACACCCCGACCTTCCCAACCCTCTCGGCGCAGACCGGGATCGACCTGCCTGAAGCCTTGGTCCGCCTGATCGACGGCGGGAGGACCGACTATGGGCCGGCTTGGCAGGGGGAATGGCGCAGGCGCTGCCTCCACGATCCGCCCGCCTTGATCTCCTGCTCCGACTTCGAATGGATCGACGCCGCCCGGAGCCAGGAGGTGATCGACGGCTGGTTGAATCCCGCTTCGCAGTCCGGCCGGGCCTTCCTGCCGTTCGCGGAAACCGGCGCGGGCGACAGCTTCTGCCTGGCGCCGTTCGGAATGGGCCAGGTCGGCGTGGCCTTGATCCGGCACGACAGCGACGAGGGGCGGATCGGCCACATGAGTTTTTCCGACTTCCTCTGCGTCCAGTTCCTCGGTGTGTTCGCCGACTTCGACCACCTGCTCGGCGAAGAGGACGGTTTCACCGAAGCCGAGGCGCTGCGCATCGTGCGGGCCGACGTCCAGCGGGTGGCCGCCTGCCTGGACGGCGCGGCGCGGGACTATCTGTTGCCGTTCTGCGGCCTGGAACCCGCCCACCGGCCGTTTTCCGACGGTCCCCAATCTCGGCCGAGGCGGGCGTTCTCCCTCATCTCCGAAGAGCGGCTCGCCGATGAGATGCGCCGTTTCCCCGGGCCAGCCTTGGCGCCTTTCCCCATCGTCGAGCGCTGGCGCATCCCGCGCGGCGGCTCTCGCGCCGAGCCGGAGGTCGTCGACTGGAAGACGCTGGCGCTGGACCCGTCCATGAAGATGCGGGCGATCCGCGCCTACCAGGCCGAACACGCGGTCGGCTTGGCCGCCGCGAAGGCGGCGGTCGAGGAACACGCGGCGCGGCAGGGGACTGAATGAACAACGGCCCGCGAGCGCTTGGAGGATTCCCCGGGCCGGGCCGCGCGGCGGCAGCAGGGTTTTGCCGGCGGATGTAAGGTTCAACGCCCGTCCTTCGACCTCACCACCAAGGAGTCACCATGAAGCTCTATTTCGCCCCCGGCACCTGCGCCCTGTCACCCCACATCGCCCTGCACGAGGCGGGCCTGTCTTTCGAGGCGGTCCAGGTGAACATCAAGACACACAAGCTGGCCGACGGCGGTGACTTCTACGCCGTCAACCAGAAAGGTTCGGTGCCGGTGCTGGAGCTGGACAACGGCGAGCGCCTCACCGAAGGCCCGGCCATCGTCCAGTACATCGCCGACCTGGCGCCCGCCAGCCGGCTGGCCCCGGCCAACGGCACCTGGCCGCGCTACCGCCTGCAGGAGTGGCTCAACTTCATCACCAGCGAGCTGCACAAGGGCTTCTCGCCGCTGTTCAACCCGGCCACGCCGGAAGAGGCCAAGGCCCAGGGCCGCGAGCGGCTGAAGGGCCGTTTCCAATGGGTGGACGCGCAACTGGAAGGCAAGCAATACCTGATGGGCGACACCTTCACCGTCGCCGACGCCTACCTTTACACCGTGACGCGCTGGGCCGGGGCGACCGGCGTGGACGTCTCGGGCCTGGCGCATCTGCGGGCCTTCATGGCGCGCGTGGAGGCCCGGCCCGCGGTGCAGGCCGCGCTGAAGGCCCAGGGGTTGGCGAAATGAAACCCGCCGCGCTGCGTTGGCTGGCCGCCGCGGTCCTGGCGTGGGGCGCGGCGGTGCAGGCCAAGGCGCCGGTCACGGCGACCGAAGCGCCGGCTGCCGCCCCTGCCTCCGGCCGCCATGCCGGCGAGCTTTGCGTGCGGACCGGCGACGGGCCTGCGCAATGCGGCCCCGCCGAGGTGGAGTTCCGGGGCAACCGGCTGCGCGTGCAGGTCAGCGACATCGTCTACCGGCTGAGGTTGCGCAGCAGCCAGGCCGACGTGGTGCTGATGCACGGGCCGATGCAGATCGACGAATTCGTCGCCGACTACCGCTGGGCACCCCAGGGCCTGCAGTTCGTCGACGACGAGAAAAGCGTGCTCTACGAAGTGCGGTGGACCGGCGCCAAGAGGCGTTGACGGCTCAGTGCCGGCCCTTGCGCATCAGCGTGCTCTTGCCGAACAGGCTCTCGATCAGGTCCAGCGCCACCTCGGCGGTCTGGTTGCGCACGTCCAGCGCGGGGTTGAGTTCCATGACGTCGAGCGAGCCCAGTCGGCCCGTGTCGGCGATCATCTCCATGCAAAGCTGGGCCTCGCGGTAAGTGGGGCCGCCGAGCACCGTGGTACCGACGCCGGGGGCGATCGGCGGGTCCAGGAAGTCGACGTCGAAGCTCACGTGCAGGTGGGTGTTCGAATCCAGCGTGGCCAGGGCCAGCTCCATGGTGTGGCGCATGCCCATCTCGTCGATGAAACGCATGTCGAACACTTCCAGGTCCATCTCGTGCACGAAGCGCTTCTCCGGCGCGTCGACGCTGCGGATGCCGATCTGGCGCACCCATTTCGGGCTGATGGCCGGCACCTGGCCGCCGATCTCCGTCAACTCCTTCGGCCCGTGCCCGCACAGGCAGGCCACCGGCATGCCGTGGGTGTTGCCGCTGGGGGTGAGCACATTGGTGTTGAAGTCGGCGTGGGCATCCAGCCACAGCACGCGCAGTTTCTTGCCTGCGTTGCGGCAGTGCCGGGCCACCGCGCTGATCGAGCCGATGCCCAGGCAGTGGTCGCCGCCCATCACGAGGGGCATGCGGCCGAGCGACATCTCGGCGTGCACGGCATCGTGCAGCGTGCGGTTCCAGGCCACCACCTCGGGCAGGTGGCGGTAGCCGTCGACCGGCGGCTGCCACGGGTTGGGCGGGCCGCTCAGGTTGCCGCGGTCGACCACCTCCAGCCCATGGCCGCGCAGCACCGATTCGATGCCCGCCACCCGCAGCGCCTCCGGGCCCATGCTGGCGCCGCGGCTGCCGGCGCCGATGTCGGTGGGGACGCCGATCAGGCTGATTCGTCGGCTCGAGGGGGTGGTGTCGTTGAGCATCGTGGTCTCTGAATGGAAGGAACTATTTGCTGCCGGCCGCCGCCGTGGTCGCGGCCGCTTTCGGGCATTGGATGTCCATGTCGATGAAGTAGCGCTGGACCAGTTTGGCGTAGCTGCCGTCGGCGATCACGGCGGCCAGCCCCTTGTTGTATTCCGCCCGTAGCGGCTCGCTGCCCTTGGCCACCGCGGCGGCGATCACCTCCGGGAAGAGCAGATGCAGCGAGCGCGCGCCGCTGTTGGGCAGCCCGCGCAGCACCGTCGCCGCCGAGAAGCGGTCGGTCAGCCAGAAGTCGACGCGGTCGGCCAGCATGTCGTTGCGGGCCTCGTCGTCCTTGGGGAAGGACCTGACTTCCTTGATGCCGGGGATCTTCCTGGCGGTTTCCTCGTAGGACGTCCCGCCCTGCACCGCCACGCTCTTGCCTTCCAGGTTCTTCGGGAAGCGCAGCAGGGCATTCTTGCTGACCACGACCGCGCCGGAGCAGTAGTGGCTGTCGGTGAAGGAGACGAGCTTGGCGCGCTCGTCGGTGATGCCGTGGGAGGCGATGACCAGGTCCCAGTTCTTCGGCAGCCCCGGCAGCAGCGTGTCGAACTCGGCCGTCTTCCATTCGACAGCCACGCCCATCTTCTTGGCGATCAATTCCATCAGCTCGACCTCGAAGCCGCTGAGCTTGCCGGCCCGCACGTAATTGAAGGGGTCGAAATTGCCTTCCGTCGCGACGACGATCTTGCCTTGCTGCTTGATCTCGGCCCATTCGCGGGCGTGGGTGGCGGTGAAGGCGGCGGCGAAGGCCAGCACGAGGCCGAAGCGCGACAACTGGCGAAAGACGTGTTGCATCTGGGTTCTCCCTTGTTTGAGACCGTGCGCGGCGGCGCGGCGACATGCCCAAGACGAAAACAACGACGACGAAGTCCGGGCTGCGTGAAGCGGCCTGCGGCCCGGTTCCGGAGGTTCTAAGACAGGATGGACCGTCCGGAAAGGGCGCGCCCGGCATTTCCTCTGGACGAGAAGGGTCAAGCGAAGGGCCTGCCGGCGCCGCTTTGGCTATATCGGCCGGGCGGAGCATCTGTGCAGTGCGGGAAAACGATGGCTGCGGCACGGGAGCGCTCAAGCCGCCCGGCGCCAGGCTTGCGGGCCGGAGGTCTCGGCGGATGGCCGCGGCGCCAGGTGGATGCCGGCCAGCATGCAGCGCACCGACCCGCCGGCCAGCTCGATCGTCGGCACCGGCAGCCCGACGATGCGCGCGGAGCGTTCGATGCGGCGGCGCTGGCCGGGTTGCAGGCTGGCCGCGGCGCGCGCCGACATTGCCAGCACCCGGCCGCCGGGGGTGGACAGCTCCAGCGCGTTGCCCGCGAACTCGCCGATCTGCGCGGCCGTCAGCGCCACCACCTCGCGCCCGGAGGCGGCCAGCCGCTCCTGCAGGCTCAGCCGCGCGGCGGCGTCCGGTATCAGTTCGAGCCCGACGAGCGCGAATTCGCTGGCCAGCGACATCATCACGTTGGTGTGGTAGACCGCGCGGCCGTCGCGGTCGCGGGCGTCGAACGCCACCGGCTCGTAGCCCATGCGGCCGCAGAACAGCGCCAGGGCCCGCTCATCGGCGCGGCCGGAACGGGCCATGTAGGCGGTGCGGTGGTCGTGGTCCAGCACCATGGCGCCGGTGCCTTCCAGGAAGACGCCGTCGCGTTCCAGGAAAGAAAAATCCACCACTTCGCTGACCGCGTAGTCGCGGCGCAGCCTGTCGATCACGTCGTCCCGCCGCTCCCGGCGGCGGTTGGCGGCGCACATCGGGTAGAGGACGACGCGGCCGTCGGCGTGGGTCGAGAACCAGTTGTTGGGGAAGACCGCGTCGGGCGTGCCGCGCTCCGGCAGTTCATCGAAGAGGTGCACGCGCACGCCTTCGCGGCGCAGCGACTCGGCCGCCTGGATGAATTCGAGCCGCGCGGCCCAGGCCAGCTCGTCCGGCCCGCGCGCCGCCCGGTCCTCGCCTTGGAAAGCGTTGTCGGCCGAGGTCTGCGGATTGGGCTGGAACCGCGCCGGCCGGACCATGACGACGGCGCCGGGGGCCTGGATGGATGCGCGGAGGGGCGGGGGCGGTGTCATGGGGGCGGGGCTCCTGTCGGTGGATGGTTCGGTGTGTCGCGGGTCGCTGCGCCTGCCGGCCGGGTGCGATCCAGCCGCCGCGGGGCGCGGCGGGTCGATGCGTCTCAGGGTTGGGGCGGGCGCCGCCAGGGGATCGCCGTCAGGCCACCCGCCGCAGCAGGGAACGGGCGCCGCTGCCGCGCCGGGTGTGGCGGAACAGGTCCTTCGGGTCGTCGGTGGGCGGGATCAGGTCGGTCTCCGTGCCGATGCCCATCTCGCAAGCCTTGCGGTACACATAACGCAGCGCTGAGAAATCCTCCAGCGCGAAACCCACGGAATCGAAGACGGTGACCTCGGCGTCGGCCGTGCGGCCGGGCGCCTGCCCTGCCAGCACGCGCCACAGCTCGACCACCGGGAAGTCGGCCGGCAGCTGCTGGATGTCGCCCTCGATGCGCGTCTGCGGTTCGTACTCGACGAAGACCTTGGCGGCGCGCAGCACGTCGGGGTGCAGCTCCGTCTTGCCGGGGCAGTCGCCGCCGACGCCGTTGATGTGCATGCCCGGCTCGATCATGCCGGGCGTGAGGATGGCGGCGCGGGTCTTGTCGGCGGTCACCGTGGTGACGATGTCGGCGCCGCGCACCGCTTTCTCGACCGAACCGGCGCGGACCACCTTCAAGCCGGGGTAGGGGGCGAGGTTGCGGATCAGCTTCTCGGTGGCCAGGCCGTCCACGTCGAACACCCGCAGCTCCTCGATGCCCAGCAGGTGGTGGAAGGCCAGCGCCTGGAACTCGCTCTGGGCGCCGTTGCCGATCAGCGCCATCGAACGCGAACCGGGCCGGGCCAGTGCCTTGGCCGCCAGCGCGGAGGTGGCGGCGGTGCGGAAGGCGGTGGTCAGCGTCAGCTCGGACAGCAGCAGCGGGTAGCCGGTGTCGACGTCGGCCAGCACGCCGAAGGCCATCACGGTGAACATGCCGCGCGCGGTGTTGGCCGGGTGGCCGTTCACGTACTTGAAGGCGTAGCGCCGGGCATCCGACACCGGCATCAGCTCGATCACGCCGCCGGGCGAGTGGCTGGCCACGCGGGCGCATTTGTCGAAAGCGCTCCAGCGCAGGAAATCGGCTTTGAGGGTCTGGGCCAACTCGTCGATGAACTGGGTGGGGCCCAGTTCATCGACTAGCCGGCTCAGGGCGTGGACATCGACGAAGCGTGTCATGGGAGTCTCCTTTTGAATCAATCAATTTCAGTCAATCGTGGTCATGGGAAATTCTGCGCAGCGCTTGAGCTAAATAAAAGGCAGAAAGTTGCTCAATCAGTCGGGTCGATTGATCAAAGTGACAGAACTCATCGAGCACTTCGAAATTCGCCAGTCATCGACGTGGTTGTTCGCCTTTCAAACGCCGATGCCACGGTCCTGACAACGCTGATCGCAATCCTGCCCTCGGGAGCCAGCGCGGCGATGTCGTCGCCGGCGCCGCCGTCAGTGCGCCGCGCGGCCGAGGAAAGCCCGGATGCGGGGGTGGTCCTGCTGCCCGAAGAAGCGTTCCGGCGGGCTGTCCTGCAACACGCTGCCGTGATCGAAATAGAGGACGCGGTCGGCGACTTCGCGCGCGAATCCCATCTCGTGGGTGACCACCAGCATCGTCATGCCCGACCTGGCCATCCCGCGCATGACATCGAGCACCTCCTTGACCATTTCCGGATCCAGGGCCGAGGTGGGTTCGTCGAACAGCATGATGCGAGGCTTCATCGCCAGGGCGCGGGCGATCGCCACGCGCTGCTGCTGGCCGCCCGACATCGCGAACGGGTGCTTGTGCGCATGCGCCCGCAGGCCCACGCGGTCGAGCAGCGCCATGGCCTGCTCGCGCGCTTCGGACCGGGACACGCCGCGCACGCGGCGCGGCGCCAGGCTCACGTTGTCCAGCGCGCTGAGGTGGGGGAAGAGGTTGAACTGCTGGAACACCATGCCGACCTGGGCGCGCAGCGATTTCAAGCTGGCGGGGTCGTCACCGACCGTGGTGCCGTCGATCACGATGTCCCCGCTGTCGTGCTTGTCCAGCCGGTTGAGCGTGCGCAGCAGCGTGCTCTTGCCGGAGCCGGAGGAGCCGACGATCACCGCCACTTCACCGGCGTTGAAATGGGTGCTCACGTCCTTGAGCACATGGGCCGCGCCGAAGCGTTTGTTGACTTGGCGCAGGCGGATCAGCGGGGCGGTCGCTTCGTTCATGGTTGCCTCCTTTCCACGTCCATCCGTTGCTCGACGCCGGCGGAGATCCGCGTCAGCAGGGTGGTCATCACCAGGTAAAGGGTGGCGGTGGTGATCAGGATGGGCACCGGCTCGAACGTGGCCGATTGCACGCGGTTGCCGACGTTGGTCAGCTCCACCACACCCACCGCGTAGGCCAGCGAGGAGTCCTTCAGCAAAGCCACGAGGTTGTTCACCAGGGGCGGCAGCGACACTTTGAAAGCCTGCGGGAAAGTGATGTCCACCAGGGTGTGCCAGGCGCCCAGGCCCAGCGAGTGCGCGGCTTCCACCTGGCCCTTGGGCACCGAGAGCAGGCCGGCGCGGATCGCCTCTGCGTTGTAGGCGCCGACGTTGAGCGACAGCGCGACGCAGGCCGAGGCGAAATCGCTCAGCCGCAGCCAGGGCAGGAGCGACGGCAGCGCGAAATAGATGAAGAGGATCTGCACCAGCAGCGGCGTGCCGCGCATGATCCAGATGTACGCGCCGGCCAGCCAACGCAGCAGCGGCACCTTGGAGAGTTTGCCCAGCGCGGCCAGTACGCCGAGCAGCACGCCGCTCAAGCCGGCCACCAGCGTCAGCTGCATCGTTACCCGCATGCCGTCGGCGAAAGACCGGGCGTTCGGGCCGATCGGCGCGGGCGCGTGGGCCAGCAGCGACGCCGCCAGCCACAGCAGCAGCAGCAAGGCGCCCGAGGCGGCCACGATGGCCGCGGTGCCGCGCTGCCTGGCCGTCCACTGTCGCGGCCAGGCCATGGTCGTGGGGGCAGTCATGCCGGCGCTCATGGGCAACGGACGTCGAGTTCGTTGAAATAGCGCTTGGCCAGCGCGTCGTAGCTGCCGTCGGCCATCACTTCGCCCAGCGCTTTGTCGTAGGCGGCCTTCAGTGTCGCGTTGCCTTTGGCGACCGCCGCTGCGATGCGTTCGACGAAGAGCATGCCCTGCGAGCGGGCGCCCGAGTTGGGGTTGGCCTTGAGCGCTTCCGCGGCGACGAAGCGGTCGGTGACCCAGGCGTCCACGCGGTCGGTGAACAGGGCGGTGCGCGCGTCCGAATCCTGCGGGAAATTCTTCATTTCCTTCAGGTTCGGGATCTTCTGCACCGCCTCCAGGTAAGAGCTGCCTGTCTGTACCGACACGGTCTTTCCGGCCAGGTCCTTTGCGGTGCGCAGCCGGGCGTCCTTGGCCACGATCACGCCGCCCGAGCAGTAGTGCGGGTTGGCGAAGGTGACGGCCTTGGCGCGTTCTTCGGTGATGCCGTGCGAGGCGATGACCACGTCCCAGCGGTCCTGCTTCAAGCCGGTGAGCAGCGCGTCGAAGCCCAGCGTCTTCCATTCGACCCCCACGCCCATCTTCCCGGCCACCAGCTCCATCAGTTCGACCTCGAAGCCGGTGAGCTTGCTGCCTTCGAAGAAGTTGAACGGCGCGAACTGGCCCTCGGTGGCCACGACCACCTTGCCCTGCTTTTTGATGTCCGCCAGCGGGCGCGCATTGGTTAAAGGGCTGGCGAAAGTCGCTGCGGCGACCGACAAAGCGGCGAGCCATCGCAGGAACACACGGGGGGAACGACGCAGCATTTGAAACTCCTTGGTGGTGAAGTGGGGGGGAATTGGAGCGGTGGCCCGTTGCGCTCATGGCGGGATGGAGCGCCTGCGGCGCACACGATGGCGCCGCCGAGCCGCCGACCTGGCAAAACAGACGAGATGGCGGTCTTGGCGTCAGTCGATCGCGAGGAGCACCAGCGTTGCGCGGCGCGCCTGCCTCAATGCTTGGGCTTGCGGCGGGTTGGATCGGCGGCTCATCGGGCTCACCGGCCGGGCAAAAACAGTCATTCGACACTCCTCGCTTTTTCGCCAAATGGAATTTGAACGCACATTGTTGAAAGTCACGTCGCCAAACAAAAGACTAGAAAATGCTCAATCCTTGGTGAAAATTGCGCAAATCGTCACCAGAATTTGTTGAAAAGTGCGATTGATTAGTCAAAAGTGGCATGACAAGATGCAACCCAGGCATGGGTGTGTCACAAAGGTGTGTTTTTTTGTTTGGCGTTATGCACAATCCATCAGTCGTAACGTCAAAATAAAGTCAATTCGCCATTTGCCATTGAACACAATGACTAGAAAAGGCCGATGAATGGTTGGTTTGGATGATGTCGACCGCGAATTGATTTCTTTGTTGCGCGACGACGCCCGGCTGCCCGTGGCCACGTTGGCCAAGAAACTGAGGGTGGCGCGCGGCACGGTGCAAAACCGGTTGCAGCGCATGGAGCGCGAAGGTGTGATCGTGGGTTACACCGTGCGTTTGAAGCCGCAGACCGAAGCGCAGCGCATCCGCGCCTTCATGACCGTGGTGGTCGAAGGCAACAAGGCGGCGGACGTGCTGCGTGCCTTGCGCGGCCACCCCCATGTGTTCGCGCTGCACACCACCAACGGCCAATGGGACATGGTGGCCGAGATCCGCGCCGACACGCTCGAAGCCTTCGACCGCGTGCTTGGCGCCATCCGCCAGATCGACGGCATCGCCAACACCGAGACCAGCATCCTGCTGTCGACGCACAAGGTTTGAA
>CBJNAE010000134.1:0-10039 GCA_966433995.1 uncultured Ideonella sp.
GCCGCCACCCCGATGCTCTGCTACGTCCCGCCGAAGGAGCCCCTGGCCCTGCCCGACCGCGAGGACGTCAAGCAGGGCCTCGTCGCCTACAAGATCGCGGCCCACGCCGCCGACGTGGCCAAGGGCCACCCGGGCGCGCGCGCGCGCGACGACGCACTGTCCAAGGCGCGCTTCGAGTTCCGTTGGCAGGACCAGTTCAACCTCGGCCTGGACCCCGACACCGCGCGCGCCTTCCACGACGAGACGCTGCCCAAGGAGTCGAGCAAGGTGGCCCATTTCTGCTCGATGTGCGGGCCGAAGTTCTGTTCGATGAAGATCAGCCAGGAGGTGCGCGACTTCGCGGCGCAGCAGGGCATCGGCGACGAGGCCCAGGCGCTGGCGGAGGGCATGCAGGCCAAGTCGGAGGAATTCAAGCGCGGCGGTGGCGAGATCTACATCCCGATCGCTGCGGCGGGAGCAGGACGTGAGGGCGATTGAATTGCCGCATCCAGGCCCGCCTCTTCGCCTGGGCTTCAGGTCCCAGGGCCCACGCCAAGCCCCGAGGCCCGCACACACCCTCACCCCAACCCTCTCCCGCAAGCGGGAGAGGGATCTGTCACCCCCTCTCCCCCGGCACGGGGGAGAGGGTGGGGGTGAGGGGGTCGTGGCGGACAGGCGCCCTTCCATCCTTCCGCGGCTCTCTAAACCTGAACGGGGCGGAACCGCGCCATGCCCTCGCTGACCATCGGCATCGCCGGCGCCGGCCTGCTCGGCCGCTTGCTCGCGTGGCGGCTGTCCCATGACGGCCACGAGGTGACCGTGTTCGACCCCGCCGACGGCCCCGACGCCCGGGGCGCCGCCGGCTGGACCGCCGCGGGCATGCTCAGCCCCTGCGCCGAGCTGGAGTGCGCCTCGCCCGAAGTCGCGCGGCTCGGCTGGCGCTCGCTCGACCTGTGGCCCGGCATCCTGGCGCGGCTGCCGCGGCCGGTATGGTTCCAGCGCCAGGGCAGCTTGCTGCTGGCGCACCGCAGCGACCTGGGCAGCGCCGAGCGAACGCTGTCAGTGCTTCACGCCCGGGGCACCCTGCCGGTAGCCCTGAACGCCTCGGAATTGCAGCGGCTGGAGCCATCGGTGCGCGGCCCCAGCCATGCCTGGCTGCTCGAAGGCGAAGGCCAGATCCAAGCCGTGCAGGCGATGCAGGCGCTCGCCGACGGCGCCAGCGCGGGCGGCGCGCGCTGGCAATGGGGCCACACGGCCCGCGAGGTGTCCCCCGGCGGGATCGACGGCCGCCGCTTCGACTGGGTCTTCGACACGCGGGGCGTCGGCGCCAAACCCGATTGGCCGGGGCTGCGCGGGGTGCGCGGCGAGATCGTGTGGCTGCACTCGCCCGGCCTGGCGCTGCAGCGGCCGCTGCGGCTGCTGCACCCGCGCTGGCGCGTCTACCTGGTGCCGCGGCCGGGCGACACCGTCGTCGTCGGCGCCACCGAGATCGAATCGGAAGACCGCTCGCCGGTGTCGGTGCGCAGCCTGCTCGGCCTGCTCAGCGCGGCCCACAGCGTGCTGCCCGAGCTGGCCGAAGCGCGCGTGGCGCACATGGAAGCCAACCTGCGCCCGGCGCTGGACGACAACCTGCCCCGGCTCGAAACGCGACCGGGGCTGACGCGCATCAACGGCCTGTTCCGCCACGGCTGGCTGGTCGCGCCGGCGCTGGTGCAAGACGCGTTGGCGCAGGTGGGCTGGGGCGAGGCCGGCACCGCCCCCTTGCGGGCAGCTTGAAAAAAAGGAGGCTCCGATGCACCTTTCCCCCGAAGCGGCGACACCGCCCGCGACCCCGGCCGTCACCGTGAACGGGCAGCCACACACACTCGCTGCCGGGCCGGTTTCCCTGGCCGAGTTGCTGGACCGCCTGGGCCATGGCGCCGCCAGCCTGGCCACCGCCGTCAACGGCGATTTCGTGCCGCGCGCCCAGCGCGCGGGCCGGCTGCTGCGCCACGGCGACCAGATCACCTGTTTCCAACCCATCGTCGGAGGCTGAACCATGCCGCATCCCCACCCACCCTGCGCCCAGGCCGAGGCGCCGCCGCCCTTCCTGCTGGCCGGGCAGGCGCTGCGCAGCCGCTTCTTGCTCGGCACCGCCGGCTATCCGTCGCCGGAGGTGCTGCGGCAAGCCATCCGGGCCTCGGGCGCGCAGGTGGTCACGCTCGGGCTGAAGCGCCAGCTGGCGGGCGACGCGGCGGGCGACAACGGTTTCATCGGCGTCATCCGCGACAGCGGCGCGCGGCTGCTGCCCAACACCGCCGGCTGCCGCAGCGCGCGCGAAGCGGTCACGCTGGCCCACATGGCCGCCGAGCTGCTCGGCACGCACTGGATCAAGCTCGAGGTGGTGGGCGACGAGCACACCCTGCAGCCCGACCCTTGGGAACTGCTCGACGCCGCCACGCAGCTGGTGCGCGACGGCTTCGAGGTCTTCCCCTACTGCACCGACGACCTCGTCGGCGCGCAGCGCCTGTTCGACGCCGGCTGCCGCATCCTGATGCCCTGGGGCGCGCCGATCGGCTCCGGCCAGGGCCTGCTCAACCCCTGGGCGCTGCGCACCTTGCGGGCCCGGCTGCCCGAGGCCACGCTGGTGGTCGACGCCGGCATCGGCGCGCCCTCGCACGCCGCGCTGGCGATGGAGCTGGGCTTCGACGCGGTGCTGCTGAACTCGGCCGTGTCCCAGGCCGTCGACCCGGTGGGCATGGCCCGCGCCTTCGGCCTGGCGATCGAGGCCGGCCGGCTCGGCCACCTCAGCGGGCTGCTGGCGCCGCAGGACATGGCCGTGGCCTCCACGCCGGTCAGTGGGCGGCCCTTCGACCTGGGCCCGGGCCTGGCGGCGGCATGAGCGCGCGGCAGGCAAACCCGGGCGCAAGGCCGGTCGCCTGGACCATCGCCGGCTCCGACAGCGGCGGCGGCGCCGGCCTGCAGGCCGACCTGAAAGCCTTCGAGGCCCTGGACGCGCACGGTTGCAGCGCGGTGGCCGCGGTCACCGCGCAGAACTCGGTGGCGGTGGCGCGCGCCGAAGCGGTGGACACCGCGCTGCTCGACGCCCAGTTGCAGGCACTGGCCGACGACCTGCCGCCCCAGGCCGTCAAGACCGGCATGCTCGGCAGCGCCGACAACGTGCGCTGCGTGGCGCGCTGGGTCGACAAGCTGCGCGAGCGCCGGCCGGTGGCCCTGGTGGTCGACCCGGTGTGGCGCGCCAGCACCGGCGCCGGCCTGTCCGGCGAAACGCTGCGCCAGGCCTTGCTGGAGGAACTGCTGCCGCGCGCCACCGTGGTCACGCCCAACCGGGCCGAAGCCGGCTGGCTGCTCGGCGCGGCGCACGAACCCGGCCGGGACGACGCCGGCCAGGTCGCGCTGGCGGCCGCGCGCCTGCGCGCGCTCGGGCCGCAAGCCGTGGTTGTGACCGGCGGAGACGCCGGCGGCGAGTCCTCGCTGGACTGGATCGACACCCCCCAGGACCGCGGCTGGCTCGGCCTGCCCCGCGTGGACACCCACCACCACCACGGCAGCGGCTGCGCTCACGCGGCGTCGCTCGCGGCCGCGCTGGCCCACGGCTTCTGCCACGCCGACGCGGCCGTCTGGGCCAAGATGGCCGCCACCCATGCGCTGCGGCGGGCACTTCCGGCGGGCCGCGGCGCCGGCCCCGTCCGCCCGGCGGCGGGCTTCGCGTCGCACGGCGAGCTGCTGCCGTGGCTGCACGACGGCGCCCAGCCGCCGCCTTCGCCCTTCCCTCCATTGCAAACCCCGGCGATGGGCCTCTACGTCATCGTCGACAGCGCCGACTGGATCGAGCGGCTGCTGGCCGCGGGCGTGCGCACGCTCCAGCTGCGCGTCAAGCAGGACGGGCCGGGCGCGTTGCCGCCCCAGCGGCTCAGCGCCGAAGTGCGGCGCAGCGTGCAGGCCGCGCAGGCGCTTGGCGCCCAGCTCTTCGTCAACGACCACTGGCAGCTGGCGATCGAGCACGGCGCCTACGGCGTGCACCTCGGCCAGGAAGACCTGCGCACCGCCGACCTGGACGCGCTGCGCGCCGCCGGCCTGCGCCTGGGACTGAGCAGCCACAGCCCCTGGGAGGTGTGCCGCGCGCTGGCCTGGCGGCCGAGCTACATCGCCTGCGGCCCGGTGCACGCCACCGCCACCAAGGCCATGCCCTGGCACCCGCAGGGCGAAGGCAACCTCGCCTACTGGTGCAGCGTGCTGCCCGGGCCGGTGGTCGCCATCGCCGGCATGGACGGCCCGCGCGCGCGGGAGGCGGTGCGCTGCGGCGCGGCCGGCGTGGCGGTCCTGCGGGGCATCACCCAGGCGGCCGACCCCGCGGCCGCGGTGGCCGCGTTGCACGCCGCGATGGCCGAAGCCGCCTTGCGCGACGAACCGCAAGCCGCCCCCGGAATGCCGCGTCCCACGCTGCCCGGGCCGGTGCCGTGGAACGGGGCGGCCGGATGAGCGCGCATGCCGGCGTCGCCGCCACCGTCGAGGTCGGGCCCGGCCGAATTGACGTATACGTCAACTTTGAGCCTACACTCCCGGCTCAGTCATTTCTTGCGATCGCACCATGACCACCATCACTGCAAAACCCCAGACCGTCCACTGGACCCGTCCTTCAGCAGCTGCTGCCACCGCTGCGGCGACGGCGGGCGAACGCTGGCCCGTCGCCGACGTGCAAGCCCTTTTCGAGCTGCCGTTCAACGACTTGATTTTCCGCGCGCAACAGGTGCACCGCGAGCATTTCGACGCCAACGAGGTGCAGCTGTCGACGCTGCTGTCGATCAAGACCGGCGGCTGCCCGGAAGACTGCGCCTACTGCCCGCAGTCGGTGCACCACGACACCGGCGTGCAGGCCGGCAAGCTGCTCGACGTGGCCGAGGTCGCTGCCGCCGCGCGCGCGGCCAAAGAGGCCGGCGCCACCCGCTTCTGCATGGGCGCCGCCTGGCGCGAGCCGAAGGACCGAGACATCGAGAAAGTGGCCGAGCTGGTGGGCGCCGTCAAGGAGATGGGCCTGCAGGCCTGCTGCACGCTGGGCATGCTGACGCCGTCGCAGGCGCAGGCGCTGAAGGACGCCGGGCTGGACTACTACAACCACAACCTGGACACCGCGCCCGAGCTGTACGGCGACATCATCACCACGCGCGACTACCAGGCGCGGCTGGACACGCTGTCCCACGTGCGCGACGCCGGCCTGCACGTGTGCAGCGGCGGCATCGTCGGCATGGGCGAGAGCCGCCACGGCCGCGCCGGGCTGGTGGCCCAGCTAGCCAACCTCGCGCCCGGCTACCCCGAGTCGGTGCCGATCAACAACCTGGTGCAGGTCGAGGGCACGCCGCTGCACGGCCAGGCGCCGCTCGACCCGCTGGAATTCGTGCGCACCGTGGCGGTGGCGCGCATCACCATGCCCAAGGCGCATGTGCGGCTGTCGGCCGGCCGGCAGGCGATGGGCGAAGCGGTGCAGGCGCTGTGCTTCCTGGCCGGCGCCAATTCCATCTTCTACGGCGACAAGCTGCTGACCACCGGCAACCCCGACTGGGAGCGCGACCAGGCGCTGTTCGGCAAGCTCGGCTTGAAAGCGGTTTGAGGCCCGGATCGGATGGATCGGAAATAAGCAAAGAACCAAAAGAAGGATGGTGAGGCATCGTGGAGACAGGCGCCTCGGATTTCTCCGTCCATGCACCGCAAAGGCCGAGACAGCCCGCGCGGCCCGGCCTATCATCTGCGGCATTCGCCAGATCGACCGGGCCGCGGGATGCACGCCGCACCGCCACCCGTGACGATGGCGAGGACGCTCCGGCGTCCTGCTACGAGCAGGCGCCAGCGACGCAGGAATTCGGCCGGGCCCCGGGACCACCCCCCTGCCAGGCCACCGTGGCGAAAGCCCAGGCACCAGCCCGCACCAGGGCGGGCCGCACAGCACCCAGGACATTGGAAAGCCGCATCCGGAACGGCCTTTCCGATCCACCCACCGACGAACAGCCCCGCAGCCTGACCCCGGACACGCACCCGCCCGACAAGCCCCCAGGGGGCCGCGTGCCGGCAGGTTCCGGAGCAGCACCAACCGCGCGGCAACCGGGCGCCGCGCCAGCGGGAGAACACCTCATGACACAGGGTGACGTGATCGACGGCCTGTCGCGCCGCAGCCTGCGCAGCGTCTGGCACCCCTGCACGCCGATGAAACGCGCGCAGGCCTCGCCGCCGCTGGCCATCGCCCGGGGCGAAGGGCCATGGCTGTTCGACACGCGGGGCGGGCGCTACTTCGACGCCGTCAGCTCCTGGTGGGTCAACCTGTTCGGCCACGCCGACCCGGCGATCAACCGGGCCGTGAAAGAGCAGCTCGACACCCTGCCGCACGTGATGCTGGCCGGCTGCACGCACGAAAGCGCGGTGGTGCTGGCCGAGAAGCTCTCGGCGCTGACCGGCGGCGCCCTCGGCCACGCCTTCTACGGCAGCGACGGCGCCTCGGCGGTGGAGATCGCGCTGAAGATGAGCTTCCACGCCTGGCGCAACCTCGGCCTGCCGGACAAGCGCGAGTTCGTCTGCCTCAAGAACGGCTACCACGGCGAGACGCTCGGCGCGCTGGCGGTGACGGACGTGGCGGTGTTCCGCGACGCCTACGACCCGCTGCTGATGCGCGCCCACCTCGTGGCCTCCCCCGACGCGCGGCTGGCCCGCCAGGGCGAACAGCCGGCCGACGCCGCCGCGCGCGCGCTGGCCGAGCTGCGCGACCTGCTGCGCGACCGCGCCGACCGCATCGCGGCGGTCATCGTCGAGCCGCTCATCCAGTGCGCCGCCGGCATGGCGATGCACGACCCCTTCTACCTGCGTGGCCTGCGCGCGCTGTGCGACCAGTTCCGGGTGCACCTCATCGCCGACGAGATCGCGGTGGGCTGCGGCCGCAGCGGCAGCTTCTTCGCCTTCGAACAGGCGTTCTCGACGGACTCCGCCGCGGGGCTGGAACAGTCCCCCATGTGGCCCGACTTCATCACGCTGTCCAAGGGCATCACCGGCGGCACGATGGCGCTGTCGGTGGTGCTGTCGACCGACGAGGTTTACACGGCCCTGTGGGACGACGCGGCCGCCGCGCGCAGCTTCCTGCATTCCCATTCCTACAGCGGCAACCCCCTGGCCTGTCGCGCGGCCTGCGCGGTGCTCGAACGCTTCGAACGCGAGCAGGTGCTCGCGGGCAACGCCGAACGCAGCGCGCCATTGGCCGAAACCTGGCAGCGGCTGCAGGGCGACGAGCGGCTGGCCCACGTGCGCCAGCGCGGCATGGTCTGGGCCTTCGACGTGAAGGAGGCGTTCGCGGGCGCAGGTTTCGCCGAGCGCTATGCCCAGGCCGGCCTGCGGCGCGAGCTGCTGATCCGGCCGATCGGCCGCACCGTCTACCTGATGCCGCCCTACCTGCTGGAACCCGGCCTCTACGACTGGCTGGGCGCGCAGGCCCTGGCCGCGCTCGACGACACGCTGGCCGGCGGCAAGCCCGCCGCGGCGACGCATGGCCCTGCTTGAGCACCTGGGCCGGCGGCTGGCAACCCTGCACGCGCAGCAGCAGCTGCGCGCCGTGAAGACCTGCGAAGGCTTGGGCGGCGGCACCCGCATGCGCGTGGCCGCCGCGGGCCGGCCGCCGCGCGAGCTGCTGGCCTTCTGCGGCAACGACTACCTCGGCCTGTCGCGCCACCCGGAGGTGGTCGCCGCGATGGCCGAAGGCGCGCGGCGCCACGGCGCGGGCAGCGGCGCCTCGCACTTGGTCAGCGGCCATTCGCCGGCGCACGCGGCGCTCGAGGAAGAACTCGCGCGCTGGGCTTCGCCCCACGTCCCCGGCGCGCGCGCGCTGTTCTTCGGCACCGGCTACCTCGCCAACCTCGCCCTGCTCAGCGCCCTGGGCGGCGCGGGCGCGGCGATCTTCGCCGACAAGCTCAACCACGCCTCGCTCGTCGACGGCGCGTTGCTGGCGCGTGGCGACTTCCAGCGCTATCCCCACGGCCGCGTCGACAGGCTGGCGCGGCAACTCGCCGGCTCCACGGCGCCGGTCAAGCTCATCGCCACCGACGCGGTGTTCAGCATGGACGGCGACATCGCGCCGCTGGAAGAGCTGCTGCGGCTGGCCGAAGCGCACGACGCCTGGCTGGTCGTCGACGACGCCCACGGCTTCGGCGTGCTCGGCGAGGCGGGCCGCGGCAGCCTGGCGCACTTTAAGCTCCGCAGCGAGCGCTTCATCTACATGGGCACGCTGGGCAAGGCGGTAGGCGTGGCCGGGGCCTTCGTGGCCGCCCACCCGGTGGTGGCGGACGCGCTGGTCAACCTGGCCCGGCCCTACATCTACACCACCGCCGCGCCGCCGGCGGTGGCACAGGCGGCACTGGCCAGCCTGGCCTTGGCCGGGGGGCCGCAAGGCGACGCGCGACGCGCGCACCTGCGGCGGCTGCAGGCCCGGCTGCGCGAAGGTTTGCCGGCCGGCCTGGCAGCGCGCGGATGGCGCCTGGCCGAATCGGACACCGCCATCCAGCCGCTCATCGTCGGCGACAACGCCACGGCGCTGGCGCTGTCGGCCGCGCTCGAAGAACAAGGCCTGTGGGTGCCCGCCATCCGCCCGCCGACCGTGCCGGCCGGCAGCGCGCGGCTGCGCATCACGCTGAGCGCGGCGCATTCCGAAGGGGATGTGGACGAGTTGCTGGCGGGCTTGCGGGAAGCCGCCCAGGCGGTTCGCGCACACCCACTCCCGCTTGCGGGAGTGGGCCTGGGTGAGGGCACTCCGCCATGAACGGCTTCTTCGTCACCGGCACCGACACCGAAGTCGGCAAGACCCGCGTGAGCGCCGCGCTGCTGCACCTGCTGGCGGCGCGCGGCCTGCGGGTGGCCGGCGTCAAACCCGTGGCCGCCGGCATGGAAGAACAGCCGGGCGGCGGCTGGGCCAACGACGACGTGCTGGCGCTGCAGGCCGCCTCCAACCTGGGCCTGGCGGCGGCGGAAGTCGGCCCGTGCCAGCTGCGCGCCGCCTGCGCGCCCCACATCGCCGCCGCGCAGGAAGGGGTGGCCTTGGATCGCGCGGCTTGCGCCGCGCATGTCCACGCTGTGGCGCAGCGCGCCGATGCAGTGGTGGTCGAAGGCGCCGGCGGCTTCAGCGTTCCGCTCAGCGCCGTCGGCAGCCCCGCGCGCTGGGGCCTGGACGACCTCGCCGCCGACCTGGGCCTGCCGGTGGTGTTGGTGGTGGCCTTGCGCCTGGGCTGCCTCAACCACGCCCTGCTCACGGCGCAGGCGGTCGCGGCGCGCGGCCTGCGCCTGGCCGGCTGGGTGGGCAACCGGGTCTCGCCGCAGACGATGGCCTTCGAAGAACAGAACCTCGCCACCTTGCGCGAATGGCTGCAGCCCGCGCCCTGCCTGGGCGTGCTGCCCTGGTTGGCCGACCCGGCGCCCGGGCGGTTGGCCGCCTCGCTCGACGCGGCGGCCGTCGCCGAGGCGCTGCACGGCGGACCCCAAACGCAGGCCAAGCCTGCGGCGGATGAATGACGACGACACTGATCTCCCCCGATTTCCTCGCCGACCCCACGCCCGCCTACCGCGCGCTGCGCGAAGCCGGCCCCCTGCACTTCAGCACGGAGTTCTTCGGCGGCGCCTGGCTGCTGACGCGTTACGAGGACGTGGCCTGGGCCTTGAAGGACCCGCGGCTGTCGGCCCGCCGCACCGGCGGCTGGCTCGGCGACGATGCCGCCCGCCAGCGGCTGGCGCCGTTCCAGCGGCTGTTCGCCCGCGCCCTGCTGTTCCAGGACGCGCCCGACCACGGCCGGTTGCGCCAACTGATGATGCCGGCCTTCCGGCCCGCCGGGCTGGCGGCCATCAGGGCGCATGCGCAGGAGGTCGTCGACGAACTGCTGGGTGGGATCGAAGACCCGGCCCGGCCCTTCGACCTGATGGAGACACTGGCCCGCCCGCTGCCGGCGCGGGTGATGGCCCGACTGATGGGCGTCGACGCGCCGGGGCTGGGCGACCCGCTGTGTTTCACCGACTGGTCCGACGACATCGCCGAATTCCTCGG
>CBJNAE010000135.1:0-10007 GCA_966433995.1 uncultured Ideonella sp.
CGCCCAATGGAAGGCGTACCAGGCCTTGCCCGAGGAAGAAAAGCGGCAACTCGCCAACGCCCGGCGCACTAGCCAGTCGGGCAAGGCGCGCGCCAATGCCGCCGACGGCAAGCCTGCTTCGCGCAACCCGGTCGCCTCGCGCGCCGGCGGCGCCAATGTCGCGGCCGCGAGTCCTGCCAAGAAATCCAACATCACACCCAATCCGGCTTTCGCCCAGCCGCCCACGCCGGTCGCCCCCACGCTCATCCACCCGAGCTACGGCGCGACGACGACACTGGTGTCGAAGACCCCGACGCCTCCGGCCCACCAACAGGTGGGGTTGCCGAAGATCGTCGCCTCCCCCCGGTTCATCGACCCGAAAACCCTGCTGCCCAGGCGTGGCCCCCAGGCCGCGGCGGCCTTCACCACGGCCGCCTCCGACACCCCGCTGGAAAGGCCTTGAGCCCCCAGCTTGGCGCAGGCTGTAGCATCCCGGCCTTGTCGTTTCCAGCTTTCAGTCCACGCGCAACGGGGTCCCGCGGCGCATGCAGCGTCCACATGACCATCCAGGCGCCCCACCCTCTTCCCACCGATCCCGCGATTTCCGCGGAGGCCCCGCCTGCTACCCCCGCCTCCCCGCCGCCAGTGCCCGGCGTGTTGCGCCGCCTGGCTTGTTTCATCTACGAAGGCGTCCTGCTCTTCGGGGTGGTGATGATCGGCGCCTACCTGTATTCCAGTCTCACCCAGCAGCGGCATGCGCTGGCGGGCCGGCATGGCCTGCAGGCTTTTCTCTTCCTGTTGCTGGGCATCTATTTCGTCTGGTTCTGGGCGCGCGGCGGCCAGACCGTGGCGATGAAAGCCTGGCACATCCGCCTGGTCGACCTCCACGGCGCGCCGATCAGCCAATGGCGGGCCACCGCCCGGTACCTGCTGAGCTGGCTGTGGTTCGCGCCGGCCCTGCTCTGGTCGTGGTTGGCGGCGCTGCATTCGGCGGGCGAGATCTTCGCCCTGCTCGGCATCGGCGTCGTCACTTACGCGGCGTCCTCCCGCCTGCATCCCAAGCGCCAGTTCTGGCACGATGCCTTGTGCGGCACGCAGCTGGTCACGCACAGGCCGCTCCCGCGGCGCAAGCCGCAAACCCCGTCGACCTGACCGGCCCCACGGCCCGGCCAGGCGAACATGCAACTTTTCGTCGATTCCCCTTCCATGCAACCACCCCAACAAGGCCGCAGCGGCCTGGCCCGGATCGTCCATGCGGCCGGCTACTCCTGGGCGGGCCTGCGGGCCGCCTACCGCGAAGAAAGCGCGTTCCGCCAGGAGACCTGGCTGGCAGCCGTGCTGCTGCCCGCAGCCTTCTTCGTCGGCCGCGACTGGGTCGAGACTTCCCTGCTTTGCGCCACGGTGGCGCTGGTGCTGATCGCCGAGCTGGTGAATTCGGCGATTGAAGCAGTGGTGGACCGCGTTTCGCTGGAACGCCACGACCTGTCCAAACGCGCCAAGGACATCGGCAGCGCGGCCGTGCTGGTGGCACTGGTCCTGTGCGTCGGCGCCTGGCTGGCCGCTGTGTGGTCCCGCTGGGGCGCGGGGTGGCTGGCATGAGCGGCACCACCGCGCGGGCCTTCAGCGTCTGCGTCTATTGCGGATCGCGCCCCGGGCGGTCGCCCGCTTATGTCGAAGCCGCCGCCCTCACCGGCCGGTCGATCGCCGGGCGCGGTTGGCAATTGGTCTATGGCGGCGGGCGCGCCGGCCTGATGGGCGCGAGCGCCGACGCCGCGCTGCAAGCGGGCGGCCGCGTGGTCGGCGTGATCCCGGAGTCGCTGATGACCCGCGAACTCGGCCATGCCGGCCTGGCCGAGTTGCATGTGGTGGAGACGATGCACCAGCGCAAGCAGATGATGGCCGAGCGTTCGAATGCCTTCGTCGCGCTGCCGGGCGGCATCGGCACGCTGGAAGAGTTGTTCGAAGTGTGGACCTGGCTGCAGTTGGGCTACCACGACAAACCGGTCGGTCTGCTCAACGTCGACGGCTACTTCGACGCCTTGCTCCGCTTCCTCGACCATTCGGCGGCCGAAGGCTTCATCAGCGAACCGCAGCGTGCGATGCTGCAGGTGGACACCGACCCTCACCGGCTGCTGGACCGGCTCGCGGCGCTGGCGCCGCAGCAGACTCGCCCGCCGGGCGGCTACCAGGCGATCTGAGGGCATCGGCGCTTCGGGGACAAGCGCAAAAAAGCCCGCAGAAGCGGGCTCTTCGTCGGCGTGTCGAAGTCGGCCTTCAGACCGCGTCCTCGTCGGTCTCGCCGGTGCGGATGCGCACCACCTGCTCCACCGCGGTCACGAAGATCTTGCCGTCGCCGATCTTGCCCGTCTTGGCTGCCTTGACGATGGCCTCGATGCAGCGCTCGACGTCGTCGTCCTTGACGACGACCTCGACCTTCACCTTGGGCAGGAAATCGACCACGTACTCCGCGCCGCGGTAAAGCTCGGTGTGGCCCTTCTGGCGGCCGAAGCCCTTGACTTCGGTCACCGTCAGGCCGGTGACGCCCACGACGGCCAGCGCTTCGCGCACCTCTTCGAGTTTGAACGGCTTGATGATGGAGGTGATCTGCTTCATGAAAGGCTCCGTGGTGAAAAGTGTTCCCCGCGGAGTTTAGGGCCTGTCCGCCGGAGCTGCGCGCACTACGCCAGGAAGCGCGAGGTGATCGGATAGCGCCAGTCGCGGCCGAAGGCGCGGTGGGTGACGCGGATGCCCACCGGCGCCTGGCGGCGCTTGTATTCGTTGAACTTGATGAGCCGGGTGACGCGCTCCACGTCGGCCGGCGCGAAGCCGGCGGCGACGATCTCGTCGATGCCCTGGTCCTCCTCCATGTAGCGCTGGAGGATGGCGTCGAGCACGGCGTAAGGCGGCAGGCTGTCCTGGTCGGTCTGGTCCGGCCGCAGTTCGGCCGAGGGCGGGCGGGTGATGATGCGGCGAGGGATGGCCTCGCCGGCGCCATCGGCCGACGTGCGCGTCTGCGCGTTCTTCCATTCCGCCAGTTCGTAGACCAGGGTCTTGGCGACATCCTTGATCACCGCGAAGCCGCCCGCCATGTCGCCGTACAGCGTGCAATAGCCGGTGGCCATCTCGCTCTTGTTGCCGGTGGTCAGCACGATGGAGCCGAACTTGTTCGACAGCGCCATCAGCAGCGTGCCGCGCACGCGGGCCTGGATGTTCTCTTCGGTGGCGTCCTCGGGCCGACCGGCGAACTCGGCCGCCAGGCCCGCCTTGAAGGCCTCGAACACCGGCGTGATGGACAACTCGTCGTAGCGCACGCCCAGGCGGTCGGCCATGTCGCGGGCGTCGGCCAGCGAGATGTCCGCGGTGTAGGGCGAGGGCATCATCACCGCCCTCACCTTGCCGGCGCCGAGCGCGTCGACCGCGATCGCCAGCACCACCGCCGAATCGATGCCGCCGCTCAGGCCGATGAGGGCGCCGGGAAAGCCGTTCTTGCCGACGTAGTCGCGCACGCCGGTCACCAGCGCGCCCCAGGCCTGCGCGTGGATCGAAGGCACCGGCGCGACCGGGCCTTGCGCGGTGGCGGCGTCGACGCGCACCAGGGTCAGCGCTTCTTCGAACATCGGCGCGCGGGCGCCGACGCCGCCGTCCGCGTTCAGGGCGAATGAGGCGCCGTCGAACACCACCTCGTCCTGCCCGCCGGTGAGGTGGGCATAGAGCAGCGGCATGCCATTGGCGCGGGCCTGCCTGGCCATGCGCTCCTCGCGTTCGCCGACCTTGCCGAGGTGGAAGGGCGAGGCGTTCACCACGCAAAGCACTTGCGCGCCCGCCGCCCTGGCCGCCGCCGCGGGCTCGTCGAACCAGGCGTCCTCGCAGATCAGCAGGCCCAGGCGCAGGCCGGCCACCTCGAAGACCAGCGGCGGCTCGCCGCTGTCGCGGCCGGAGGCGAAGTAACGCCGCTCGTCGAACACCTGGTAGTTGGGCAGGTCGCGCTTGCAATAGGTGGCCACGACCCGGCCGGCATTGAGCACCGACGCGGCGTTGTGGCGCAGCGGCACGGCCACCGACCTGGACTTCAAGCCACCGGCTTGCCCGCTCTGGTGGGGGTGGCCCACCACCACATGCAGGTCCGGCAGGTCGGCCAGCGCCGCGGCGCAGTCGGCCAGTGTCTTGGCGCAGGCCTGCATGAATGCGGGGCGCAGCAGCAGGTCTTCGGGCGGATAACCGCACAGGCCGAGTTCGGGCGTCAACACCACGCGCGCACCCTGGGCATGGGCGCGCCGCGAGAATTCGACGATCTTGGCCGCGTTGCCCGCGAGATCGCCCACCGTGACATTGATCTGGGCCAGGGCCACCGTTACCGCGCTGGAAGACATATGGAAGAAAAAGAAGACGACGAAGAGGGGAAAAACACCTTGGGGCAAGGCGGGGGGAGCGACGGCGATCTTATTCGAGTGTTCGACGCGCCCGGGGCGATCGACGCCTCGGCCTGGAACGCGTTGCTGGACGCCCAGGATTCGCCCACGCCCTTCCTGCGCCACGAATACCTCAGCGCGTTGCACGAGTCGGGCAGCGCCGCGCCGGACACCGGCTGGCATGCCCGCTTCGTCGCGCTGTACCGGGGCACCGAACTGGCCGGCGCCTGCGCGCTCTACCTGAAAGACCACTCCTACGGCGAATATGTCTTCGACTGGGCCTGGGCGGACGCCTACCACCGCCATGGCCTGCGCTACTACCCCAAGCTGCTGGGCGCCGTGCCGTTCACGCCCGTGCCAGGCACGCGGTTGATGGCGGTCGACGGCGCGGCCCGCGCCACGCTGCTGGGGGTGCTGCCGCGGCTGGCGCTGGAGCTGGGCGCGTCGTCGGTGCATTTGCTCTTCCTCGACGAGGCCGACCAGTCGGCGGTGCGCGCCGCCGCACCCGCCGACGGCTGGATGACCCGCCGGGGCGTGCAGTTCCATTGGCAGGACCCCGACGCCGCGCAGGGCCTGGGCACGCGGCGCTGGCCCGATTTCGAAGCTTTCCTGGCAAGCCTGTTGCGGGACAAGCGCAAGAAGATCCAGCAGGAGCGCCGCCGCGTGGCCGAGGCCGGGGTGTCGTTCACCGTTTTGCAGGGCGGCGACATCACGCGGGCCGACTGGGATTTCTTCCACAGCTGCTATGAGACGACCTACCGTGAACACCATTCGACGCCCTATCTGAACCGCGATTTTTTCGCGCGCCTGGCAAGCGGCATGCCCGGCAACTGGCTGATGTTCGTCGCCTGGCGTGCGGGCCGGCGCATAGCCGCGTCGCTGCTGGCGATCGACCCCGGCCTGGGCACCGCCTACGGCCGCTACTGGGGCGCCGTCAAACATGTGCCATGCCTGCACTTCGAGGCTTGCTACTACCAGCCGCTGATCTGGTGCATCCGCCACGGCTACCGCCGCTTCGAAGGCGGCGCCCAGGGCGAACACAAGATGGCCCGGGGGCTGATGCCGGTGGAGACCACCTCCGCCCACTGGCTGGCCCACCCCCAGTTCGCCGAAGCGGTGGCGGACTTCCTGTCGCGCGAGGGCGCCGGCATGGCCGGCTACATCGACGAATTGAACGAACACCGGCCGTTCAAGAAGACGGGGCCGGACGGCGCCTCGGCGCCGAGCACCCGTGCCGAGGAATGACATGGCCCCATGTTCCGCGCCATCGCCCACCACCGCCGCAGCGGCAACCGCCTGGCCATGCCGTTTCGGCGCGGCCTGCGCCGTGGCCTGGGCCCTTGGGACGCCCGGCCCGGCCTCGGCCGCCGACCGCCTGGAAGTGCAAGCCCAGCGCCGCGGCGACGTGGTGGAGGTGCGCGCCCGCGCCGAGATCCAGGCGCCGCGCGAGCTGGTCTGGTCCACGCTGACCGACTACGAGCGCATGCCGGAGTTCATTCCCGGCATGAAGTCCAGCCGCGTGCTTTCGCGGGACGGCCCCCGCGTCACCGTGGCGCAATCCGGCGAGGCGCGTTTCCTCTTTTTCTCGACACCGCTGGACATCGTGGTGGAGTCCGACGAGACGCCGCCGCACCTGGACCTGAAGCTGGTCTCCGGCAACCTGCGTGCGCTGCGGGGCCGCTACGAGTTCGTGACAACCGGCGACGATCCGCCCTCGACCTCGCTGCGCTGGACGGGCAGCCTGGCCCCCGAGGTGCAAGTCCCCGACTGGATCGGCACGGCCCTGGTGCGCCACATGATCGAGAAACAGTTTTCCGGCATGGTCAAGGAGATCGAGCGCCGGGAAGCGCTGCGCCGCGCCGCTTCGCGGCCCGCCACGCCTTGAAGGGAACTCGCGGCGGCCGGACGCCTCTTTCATCAGTCAAGGCCGCGTCGCGTGGCCGCGCAGGGGCCCGCGCTGTCAACAGGCGCCCCTAAACCTGAGCGCAAGGCGGGGTTGCTTGGCAGCCCACGAGGGCTGCCTGTATGGTCGCCGCCATCGCGCAGAACCCACAACCATCCATCCGACACGCCATGGCAAAACGTCCCTCTCGTCACCGATGCGCGCGGCAGGCGCCCTTCATCGTCGCGGCCCTGGCCGGCCTGGCCCTGGCGGCCGGCACCGGCGCGGCGCATGCGCAGGCCACCGTCAAGACCGACGGCAAATGGCGCCACGCGCTGGGCGCCGGCGGCAGCATCGCGTCGGGCAACAGCACGGTGGTCAACCTGACCCTCACCGGGGAGTCGGTCTTGGCCACCCCCGACAGCAAATGGAGCATCCAGGGCCGCGCGCTGCAGTCGCGCTTCAACGGCCAGACGACCGCCGACAACTCCGCGCTGGGCACGCAGTACGACCAGAGCCTGTCCGGGTCCTGGTTCGCCTTCGCCAAGGCCGACTACCTGCGGGACCGCCGCGCCAACCTCAGCTCGCGCACCTCGGGTTCGGCGGGCTTGGGCCAACACCTCCTGCGCAGCGAGAACCACACCTTCGACGTCTCCGGCGGCCTGGGCTACGTGCAGGACCGGTACGCCAACACCGCGCTGGTCGACGGCGAGCCGAAGAGCCGCTACGGCCGGGCCGAACTGGTGCTGGGCGAGGAGTCCACCCACAAGCTGGGCCAGACCACCTCGCTGCGCCAGAAGCTGGGCGTGTTCTCCAATCTCGAGCAAGGCCGCAAGTACCGGCTGGTGTTCGACGCCGGCGTATCGGTGGCGATGACCTCGTCGCTGAGCCTCACCGCCGGCCTGAGCCACCGCTACGACAGCGCCCCGACGCTGAGCCTGAACCGGTCCGACACCCTGTTCGTGACCGGGTTGTCGGTCAAGCTGGATTGACGGCGCGGGCCGCGACGGCCTGCGTTCACGGCTTCGCGAAGTCGCCGGCCACGCCGCTCACGAAACCTTCGGGCCTGATGTACTTGCGCAGCGCGGCGTTGACCTGTTGGACCGTCAGCGCCTCCAGCTCCTTGTCCACCTGCTTGGACCTCTCGAAGGTTCGGTTCATGTAGAGGTTGTTCACCCAGGCGCCGGCCAGCACCTCGTCCTGCGCGCGCGACAGCCGCCTGAAATTCAGCAGGCCGCCCTTGC
Organism: uncultured Ideonella sp.; assembly: GCA_966433995.1. Taxonomy (GTDB): domain Bacteria; phylum Pseudomonadota; class Gammaproteobacteria; order Burkholderiales; family Burkholderiaceae_C; genus JANPCX01. The sequence goes on from CBJNAE010000135.1 coordinate 7,515, forward strand.
CTTCGGCCAGTTCGGCGGCGGTGAAGCCCTCCTTCAGCGCGCGCTCGACCTCCTGCTTGAACGCGGCCTCCACCTTGGCGAGCGCCGCCGGCGCGAAGATGGCGGTGGCCACCCATTGCGAATTTGGCTCGTGCAAGTTCCAGTTGACGCTGCTGCGCACGTCGTAGGACAAGCCTTCGGTCTCGCGAATGCGCTTCCACAGCCGCGAGTTGCCGCCGTTGCCGAGCAGGTAGTTGGCCATCGTCAGCGCGGCGTAGTCGGCATCCGACTCGGCCACCGGCATCGCCAGGCCGACGCGCATCGTCGCGTTCTGCTTGTCGGGCGTGTCCACCTTCAGGCTGGCGGGCGGCACCGCCACCCAGGGGTCGGGCACGCGCCGGGGCGCCACCGGTGACTTCCAGGCGCGGGCGGCGCCGCCATCGCCCCAATCCTGCGCCAGCACCGCCTTCAGGGCCGGCACGTCGACATCGCCCACCGCCGCGAACTCCACCTGGTTGGCGCCGTAGAAGCGCTGGTGGAAGGCTTTGACCTTCTCCAGCGTGACGGCGTTGAGGTCCTCCACCATCTCGTCGAAGGTCGGCGCGTAGCGCACGTCGCCGCGCGGATAGGGGTTGCCGTGGCGAGCCATCGCGTTCCTCAGCGCCGCGCCCGGCTCCTTGCGCTGCGATTCGATGCCAGCGAGCGCCTTGCGCTTGACTTCATCAAGCGCCGACTCGGGCAGCGCAGGCTCGCGCAGCATCTGCGCCACCAGCCGCACCGCGTCGGCCAGATGCTGCCGGCGGGACTGCAGCGTCACGGTGACCTCGCCGGCGCCGCCGGCCACGCCGACTTCCGTCTTGAGTTCGTTGAAGCGGTCCTGCAGCTGCTGGCGGTCGAGCGTGCGGGTGCCCTTGTCGAGCAGGGCCGCGAGCATGTCGGGCGCCTCGCCTTGGCCGAACAGCGATTTCTCGTCGCCGAAGCGCAGCGTCAGCTGGGCCGACACCGCGCCGCCGCGGGTGCTTTTGGGCAGGAAGGCGGCACGCAGGCCGCCGGTCTGCCAGCGCTCGGTGGCGCGGTCGATGTTGTCCGGGCTGGCGTCGAAAGCCTGGGTGGCCGCCGCGCCTTCCTGGGGTTTGAAGGTCGACAACTCGCGCGCCAGGTCGACGCGCGCGGGCTGCGGCGCGCGCTGCGGGCTGCCGTCGGTGGGGATGTAGACGCCGAGTGTGCGGTTGGACGGCAGCAGCCGCTGCACCGCCACGCGCTGCACGTCCGCGAGCGTCGCGTCGCGCACCCGGTCGCGCAGCAGGAAGAAGAGCCGCCAGTCGCCCTCGGCGACGCTCTCGCTCATCGCGATGCCCACGGCCTGCGGATCGCTGAACTGTTGTTCCCAGTCCTTGAGCCAGCTGGCCTGGGCGCGCTTGAGTTCCTCGGCGGTGATCGGCTCCTGTGCCACCGATTCGACGGTGCGCAGCAGCTCGTCGCGCCCCGCCTCGACCGGCTTGCCCGGCGGCAGCTGCGCACCGAAGACGGCGAAGCCCGGCTCGGCCAGGCCGGCGGTGAAGGCGTAGGTGCTGGAGGCCAACTGCCGGTCGGTCAGGCGCTTGTGCAGCCGGCCCGCCGGCGTGTCTCCCATGATCAGGCCGAGCAGCTCCACCGCGGCGAAATCGGGATGGGCGGCCGGCGGGATGTGGTAGCCGGCATAGACCATCGGCACCCCGCCCTTGCGGCGCAGCAGGACGCTGCGCTCGCCGTCCTGCGTGGCTTCCAGCGTGTAGGTGGGCGGGATCTGCATCGCGCCGGTGCGCACCGGCCGCTTGATCGGCCCGAACGACTCGGCCACCCAGGCCAGCACTTTCTTCGTGTCGAACTTGCCGGAGACGATCAGCGTCGCGTTGTCGGGCTGGTAGTAGCGGCGGTAGAAGGCCTGCAGCCGGGGGATGTCGACGTTCTCGACATCGCTGCGCGCGCCGATGGTGCTCTTGCCGTAGTTGTGCCACTGGTACATCGTGGCCAGCGTCTTCTCCAGCAGGATGCGGCCCGGGCTGTTCTCGCCCATTTCCATCTCATTGCGCACCACCGTCATCTCGGAGTCGAGGTCGCGCCGCGCGATGAAGCTGTTGACCATGGCGTCGGCCTGCCAGGCCAGGTACCAACGCAGGTTGGCCTCGTCGGCCGAGAAGCTGGCGGTGTAGTTGGTGCGGTCGTACCAGGTGCTGCCGTTGGCGGCCAGGCCGCGCTTGTTGAACTCGGCCCACACCTGCGGGTGCTTGGGCGAGCCCTTGAACAGCAGGTGCTCCAGCAGGTGGGCCATGCCGGTCTCGCCGTAGCTCTCGTGGCGCGAGCCCACCCGGTAAGTCATGTTGACGGTGGTGGTGGGCTTGGCTTCGTCCGGGATGAGCAGCAGCTGCAGGCCGTTGTCCAGGCGGTATTCCTGGATGCCTTCGACGGACCGCACCGCCTCGATTTTCGCGGCCGGCCGGGATGTCTCTTGCCGCTGCTGTTGCTGTTGCTGTT
>CBJNAE010000136.1:0-10001 GCA_966433995.1 uncultured Ideonella sp.
TTTTCGAGCAGGCCATTGAGTTCGTCCAGCGAGCCGAACGCGATCGCCACCTCGCCCTGCTCGCCTCGTTTCGTGCGTTTCTTCACGCGGATTTCGACCGCGGCGGTCAGCGCGTCCGACAGGCTGGACTCGATGCGCAGCAAGTCGCGGGACTTTTCCTTGGCCGGGGCGGCTTGGGGTTTGCCGCGCGCCGCCGGCGCCTGGCGGGCGACCAGCTTCTCGGCCTCGCGCACGCTCAGCTTCTTGGCGACGATCTCGGTGGCGCTGAGGATCTGCCTGGCGCCGTCCAGGGGCAGCAGCGCGCGCGCGTGGCCCATGTCGAGGTCGCCGGCCATCAGCATCGCCTGCACCGGTTCGGCCAGCTGCAGCAGGCGCAGCAGGTTGCTCGCCGCGCTGCGCGAGCGGCCGACGGCCTGGGCCGCCTGTTCGTGGGTGAGGCCGAATTCGTCGGTCAGCCGCTTCAGGCCCTGGGCCTCTTCGAGCGGGTTGAGGTCTTCGCGCTGGATGTTCTCGATCAGCGCCATCGCGGCGGCGGCTTCGTCCGGCACTTCCTTGACCAGCACCGGCACTTCGTCCAGGCCGGCGAGTTTGGCGGCCCGGCTGCGGCGTTCGCCGGCGATGATCTCGTACTGGCCCGGGCCGACCGGCCGCACCAGGATGGGCTGCATGATGCCCTGGGCCTTGATGCTTTCGGCCAGTTCGTAGAGCGAGCCTTCGTCCATGCGGGTGCGCGGCTGGTACTTGCCGGGGCGCAGCTGGGCGAGCTTGAGCGAGGCGGGCGGGCGCTGGGCGGGGGCCGTTTCGGCGGAGGGCGCCGGCGCGGCGGGGGCGTCTTTGACTTTCGGGCCGAGCAGCGCTTCCAGGCCCAGGCCGAGGCCTTTGGGTTTCTTCGTGACCATGGGGTGGATTGTCGGCGATCGCCGGGCCTCAGCCGGCGGCCTGCCGCGGCGCCGCCAGCCAGCGAAGCATTGCCGCGTGGCCGTCCGGCCAGTCGCCCAGGCCCGATTCGCCGTTGATGTGCCCGAGCGCGCCGGCAGGTTCGAAATCGCTGCCCCAGTCCCGCGCCATGCCCCGGGCGCGTTCGAGGCTGCAATAGGGGTCGTCGCCGCTGGCCAGCACGTGGCTGGGGAACGGCAGCCGGCCGCGCGCGATGGGCCGCCAGTTGAACAGGTTGGGCGGCATGTCATCGCGCTCGGTGTCGGGCGGCGCCACCAGCCAGGCGGCGGCGATGCGGTCGGCGTGCCGGGAATGGGCGGCCCAGGCGGCGGTCAATTGGCAGCCCAGGCTGTGGGCCACCAGCAGCACGGGCCGTGGCTGCGCCTGGACCACTTCGTCCAGCCGCGCCATCCAGTCGCCTCGGCGCGGCCAGGCCCAGTCGTCCTGGCGCACCCGCTCGTAGCCGTGGACGGCCTCCCAACGGCTTTGCCAATGGGCGGCGTCGGAATCCATCCACCCGGGGAGCAGCAGCACATGGGGTTTCTCTGGGGCGGGTGAATGGTCGCTCATGTCGCTGGCTTATCCTTGGAAGTTTCTTGCAGTCGTTCAGCAGCAAAGCAGATAGAAAGAAGAGGTCGAGATGGTCTACCGTGTTTTCGTCGATGGGCAAGAGGGCACCACCGGGTTGCGCATCCACGAGTATCTCGCGCAACGCGACGATGTCGAGGTGCTCAGAATCGACGCCGACAAGCGCAAGGACCCGGCCGAACGCTCGCGCCTGCTGAACGCGGCCGACGTGGCCTTCCTCTGCCTGCCCGACGCCGCTTCCCGCGAGGCGGCGGCCATGGTCTCCAACCCCGGCACCTGCCTGATCGACGCCAGCACCGCCCACCGCACCGTGGCCGGCTGGGCCTTCGGCCTGCCCGAACTGGCGCCGGGCCAGCGCGAGCTGCTGCGCCAGTCCAAGCGCATCGCCAACCCGGGTTGCCATGCCAGCGCCTTCATCCTGCTGGCCCGGCCGCTGGTCGATGCCGGCTTGCTGCCGCGCAACCTGCCCGTCTCGGCGACCTCGATCACCGGTTACTCCGGCGGCGGCAAGTCGATGATCGCCCAGTACGAGGCCGGCGGTGACGCCAAGCTGAAGTCTCCCCGTCCTTACGGCCTGACGCTGGCGCACAAGCACCTGCCCGAGATGCGGGCTCACACCGGGCTGGAGCGTGCGCCGCTGTTCATGCCCGTCGTCGGCGATTTCTACAAGGGGCTGGCGGTGACGATCCCTCTGCACCTGTCGCAGCTGGCGGCGGGGGCGACGGCCGAGAAGCTGCACGCCGCGCTGCAGGCACGCTACGCCGGCGAGCCCTTCGTCCAGGTCAGGCCGCTGCGCGACCCGGCGGTGCTCGAAGGCGGCTTCTATGACGTGCAGGCCTGCAACGGCACCAACCGCGTCGACATCCACGTGTTCGGCAACGACAGCCAGGTGCTGTTGATGGCCTGCCTGGACAACCTCGGCAAGGGCGCCAGCGGCGCCGCGGTGCAGTCGATGAACGTGCACCTGGGCCTGGAAGAAGGCCGCGGCCTGTGACCCACCGGCCGGGCCGGCGGGGCGGATCCGCCGGGGTCAGCGCGACCGGAAGACGACCTCCCCGATCCGCCTGAGCTTGGGCGCGACCACCGGCACCGTCAGCATGGTGCTGGCCACGGCCATCAGCAGCAGGGCGGTGAAGGTCTCGCTGGTGATGACCGCTTTGTCCAGCAGCACGTTGGCGAAGATGATCATGATCAGCGCCTTGGTCTGCAGCAGCCAGCCGATGAGCGACGCCTCGCCCGGCCGCCATTTCAGCAGCCGGCCCGCGGCGTGCACCCCGGCGAGCTTGCCGCCGACCGACGCCAGCAGCAGCATGCCCGCGGCCAGGAACACGGCGTAGCCGCCGAGCTGCCAGTCGGTGCGCAGCCCGGTGCTCAGGAAAAACACCGGCATGACCACCAGCAGCACGTGGTGCCGCAGGCTGTCCATCGTCCTTTGGTCGAACCATTCCGCGTCCATGACGGCGCCGGCCAGGAAGGCGCCCACCATGTAGTGCAGGCCGGACCAGTCGGCGCCCAGGCCGCAGGCGGCCAGCCAGCCCAGGCCGAGGAACCAGCGGTCGCTCTCCGGGACGCGCATCATCAGCCGGCGGAAAGCCGCCGCCAGCGCGGCGAAGGCGGCGAGGAAGGCGGCCTGCCGGCCGACGCGCTCCCAGTCCATCAGGATCAGCGCCAGCACGCCCCAGACCGCGATGTCGTCGACGCTGGCGTAGCGCAGGATGCGCTGGCCGATCGGCTGGCGCAGCACCTCCAGCTTCTCCATCAGCAGGATCAGGATCGGCAGGGCGGTCACGGCGCAGGACATGCCGATGCCCAGCACGAACTGCCAGGGCTGCGCCTTCGCACCCATCCAGCCCGGGAAGGCGAGCAGGCCCAGGCCGACCGCGCAGCCGAAAAGCAGCGGCACGGCCAGCGCCAGGCCGGCGGTGACGCCGGTCTCCAGGCGGTGCTTCCAGGCTTGCCTCAAGTCCAGCTCGATGCCGGCGATCCAGACGAACACCATCACGGCCCACCAGGCGATGCCGTTCAGCGACTGGATGACCGGCGGGCTGAAGACGAAGCGGTGGTACTCGGGGAAAGCGGCGCCCAGGACGCCCGGGCCGAGCAGGATGCCGGTGATGATCTGCACCACCACCAGCGGCGCGAAGTATTCGGTCCGCCCCAGCCGCCAGATCAAGTAGGGCGCGGTGTAGATGATGAGCATCGCGATCAGGAAGATTTCGGTCGTGGTCATGTCGGCGCTGCGGTGGGGCGGGGCGCGCAGTGTGGCACGGGGGCGTTGGCCGGCACCGCGCCGAAAACATCTCAATACACCTTGCCGGCGCGTGCCGAGGGCGGCGTCTGTCATCATCGCTGCGGCCAGCGGCCGGACCCACGCCGCCGCGCGCCGTTCCACTCATCCCCGCACAGCCATGACAAACAACCCATCCGCAACCGCCCGGCACGACGTGGTCATCATGGGCGGCGGCCTCGCCGGCCTGACCCTGGCGCTGCAGCTGAAGAAACGTTTCGCCGACATCGACGTGCTCGTGCTGGAGCGCCGCGACCACCCGGTGCCGGTGGCGGCCCACAAGGTGGGCGAGTCCTCGGTCGAGATCGGCGCGCACTATTTCGCCAACGTGCTCGGCCTGGCCGACCACATGAAGGAGAAGCAGTTGCGCAAGTTCGGCTTCCGCTTCTTCTTCTCCGAAGGCCGGCGCGACATCGACCAGGTCACCGAGATCGGCGCCAGCCGATTCCTGGCCGTGCCGAGCTACCAGATCGACCGCGGCATCTTCGAGAACTTCCTCGGCGAGGAGGCCCAGCGCCGCGGCGTGAAGTTCCTGGACCGGGCCATCGTCCGCGGCATCGAGCTGGCGCCCGCCGGCTCCGCCGAGCCGCACCGCGTCACCTGCCAGGTGGCGGGCGGCGACGGGCAGGCCATCGAAGCCCGCTGGGTGGTCGACGCCTGCGGCCGCGCCGGCCTGCTCAAGCGCAAGCTCGGCCTGGCGCAGGCCAACGAGCACGGCGCGCACGCGGTGTGGTTCCGCATCAAGGACCGCATCGATATCGACCACTGGACCGGCAACGCCGAATGGCGCGAACGCTGCGACCCGCAGGCCCGCTGGCTGTCGACCAACCACCTGGTCGGCGCGGGCTACTGGGTGTGGCTCATCCCGCTGGCCTCGGGCTCGCATTCGGTGGGCATCGTGGCCGACCCGCGCATCCACCCGATCGAGACCATGGACACCTTCGACAAGGCCATGGCCTGGTTCGAGAAGTACCAGCCCCGGCTCTTCGACGACCTCGACGGCAAGCGCCACCTGCTGCAGGACTTCGCCTTCTTCAAGCGCTTCTCCTACGGCTGCAAGCAGGTGTTCTCGGACCAGCGCTGGGCCCTGACCGGCGAGGCCGGGCTCTTCCTCGACCCCTTCTATTCGCCCGGCAGCGACTTCATCGCCATCAGCAACACCTACATCACCGAACTGGTCGCGCTGGACCGGGCCGGCCAGCCGCTGGGCGCTCGCGCCCAGGTGTTCGACCAGCTCTACCAGTCGTTCTACGAAAGCACGCTGGCGCTGTACACCGACCAGTACCCGCTGTTCGGCGACCCGGAAGTGCTGCCCGCCAAGGTGATCTGGGACTACGCCTACTACTGGGGCGTGCTGGCGCAGTTCTTTTACCAGGAGCGGCTGGCCGACCTGACCGCCCTGTCGCGGCTGCGCGGCGAGCTGGCGCTTTGCCGGCAGCTCAACGCCCAGGTGCAGCGCTTCTTCCGCGCCTGGTCCGCGCGCAGCGAGAAGCGCAACCCGGCGGTCATGCTCGACCAAGCCGCCCTGCCGTGGTTCGCCGATCTCAACCGCAGCCTGCACGATCCCCGCCTCAGCGACGCCGACTTCGAACGGCGCATCCAGGCCAGCGCCCGACAGCTGCAGGCGCTGGTCCGCGACATCCTGGCGCGCGCGGGCGGCGCTTACCCCGGCCTGGACGACGCCGAACTGCGTGCCCTGGCCGAGCGGCCCTCGTCGGCGGGCGGTGCGGCCGAGGCGGAGGCCTCGATGCTGCTGGCCGCGGCTTGAGCCCCGGCGGCCCGCCGCACGCTTTGATTGGTAAAATACCGGGTTGCGCCCGGCGGCGCGGCGGGGCCCAATAGCCGGCCAAACACGGGCGTGATACACGGGCGTGATGGCGGCCTGTCGATACCGGAAGACGGCAACGGGCCCCCAGGCACACGCGACCCGGGAAGCCGCCGAACGCGCCAGGAACCGCGCCTGCCCCGGCAGCCAACAGCCAGTCACCGAACCCATGACCACCCCTTCAAACGCCGACCTGCAGCGCGAAGTCGCCGCCCTCCTCGTGGAGGCGCTGAACCTCGAGATCGCCCCCGACGCCATCGATCCGCAAGCGCCCCTCTACGGCGAAGGCCTCGGGCTCGATTCGATCGACATCCTGGAAGTCGCCCTGGTGGTCTCGCAGCGCTACGGCTTCCAGCTGCGCTCGGACGACGCGGACAACGTCCGCATCTTCACCTCCCTGGCCAGCCTGACCGACCACATCGCCGCCCACCGGGCGCGCTGACGGGCGGGAGGTTCTCGCATGGGTGCGAAAACCGGCGCGCGCATCGTCGGCGCCTTGCTGCTGGGCCTGGTCTACATCCTGGGCTCGCACTGGCTGATGACCCGGGCGAAAGACTCCGCCTGGAGCGTCGTCGCCCTGGTCGCCCCGATGCTGGTGGTGGTCGCCCTGGGCAGTTGGCGGGCGGGCAACCGCTGGCTGGCCGCTGCCGCCGCCGCGGTGGTCGCCGGGCTTTGCGCCCAGGCGCAGACCGGGCTGGTGATCCCCGCGGCCCTGGTCTACCTGGGCCAGCACGTCGGCGTCCATGTCTTCCTCGCCCTGGCCTTCGGCGGCACGTTGCGGCCGGGCCATGAAGCGCTCATCACCATGATGGCCCGCCGGGTGCACCGCGTGTTCACCCCCGAGATGGAGGCCTACACCCGCAAGCTGACGGCCTCCTGGACGCTTTATTTCGTGGCCATGGCCGGCATCTCGGTGCTGCTTTACGCCTTCGCCGATTTCGACACCTGGGCGCTGTTCGCCAACCTGCTGACGCCGGCCGCGGTGGCGGTGATGTTCGTGGGCGAGTATTGGCTGCGCTACCGGTGGCACCCGGAATTCGAACGTGCCACCTTCGCCGACGCGATCCGCTCCTACATGACCAGCAGCCAACCCGACAGCCCCCGCGCCGTGCCGCGCGACCCCGCCGCATGAGGCGGTGCCGGGCCGGGGCGGCTCCCGGTTCGACCAGGCGCTGAATTCTTGGACAAGGCCAGGCGCCGGCACCAGCGACACCGGCCGCATCGAGGAACACGATTGAACACTCTCGCCATCAACCCGGGACACCGAGCCGCGACGCCTGCGGCGGGCCGCGGGGCGGCGCGGCCATGAAAGCGGCGGCAGCCCCCCTGGTCTGGGCGGACGACCTCGACGCGCCGCTGGCGTGGTCCCAGGGCCGGCCGCTCTCGCGCCGCCAATACTTGGCCGATGTCCAGGCCCTGGCCGGGCGGCTGCCGCCGCAGGGGCAGATGCTCAACCTCAGCGGCGACCGCTACCGTTTCGCCGTCGGCATCGGCGCGGCGCTGCTGCGCGGCCAGCACAACCTCATGCCGCCCAACCACACGCCGGACATGGTGGTCCGGCTGCGCGAGAGCTTCCCGCAGGCCTATGCGGTGGGCGACCCGGGCGCCGCGGTGCCGCCGGCCCTCCCCGGCCTGAGGCATGCAGAGGCGCTGGCGCCGGTGTCCGCCGGCGCGCAAGTGCCGCTCATCCCGGAGTCCGCGCTGGTGGCCCAGGTCTTCACCTCCGGCTCCACCGGCCGGCCGGTGCCGCACCCGAAGTTCTGGGGCGCCATGCACCTGAACATGCGCACCGGCGCGCGCGCGCTGGCCCAGGCCATGGGCCGCGAAAGCCTGGCCGGGGTCAACCTGGTGGCCACGGTGCCCGCCCAGCACATGTTCGGTTTCGAATCGAGCGTGCTGGTGGCGCTGCTGGCCGGCGCGGCCTTCGATTGCGAGCGGCCGTTCTACCCCGCCGACATCGCCGCCGCGCTGGCGCGCATGGCGCGCCCGCGGCTGCTGGTCACCACGCCCTTCCACCTGAAGATGCTGCTGGAATCGGGCCTGGCGCTGCCGCCGGCCGACCTGGTGCTGTGCGCCACCGCGCCGCTGCCGCCGCAGCTGGCCGCGCGGGCCGAGGACGCGCTGTCGGCGCCTTTGCTGGAAATCTACGGCTGCACCGAAGCCGGCCAGGTGGCCACGCGCCGCACCACCGCCGGCGCCGAATGGCAGGCGCTGGACGGCCTGCGCCTGGACGGCAACGGCGTCGAATCCACCGTGCGGGGCGGCCACGTGTCCGAGTCCACGCCGCTGGCCGATGTGCTGGAAGTGCTGGAAGGGGGGCGGTGTTTCCGCCTGCTCGGCCGCTCGGCCGACCTGATCAACATCGCCGGCAAGCGCAGCTCGCTCGGCCATTTGAACTTCCACCTCAACGCCGTCCCCGGCGTCGATGACGGCGCTTTCTGGTTGCCGCCGGCGGCGGACGACGGCACGGCCGGCGCCGGCGTCGTCCGGCCGGTCGCCTTCGTGGTCGCCCCCCGACTGCCGGCCGGCGAGGCGCAGGCCCGCGTGCTGCAGGCCCTGCGCCAGCGCGTCGATGCGGCTTTCCTGCCGCGCCGGGTGGTGCTGGTCGACGGTTTGCCGCGCGAACCCAGCACGGGCAAACTGCCCGCGCAGCGCTTCTCCGCATGGGCGCGCGCCCAGCTCGGCGAGGCTCCCGCCGAAGCCCCGGCGGGCCCGGCCGGCCCCGCCCCCGAACCCACCCCTTGACGCAACGCCGGACGCCCCACCCATGCAGACCACCGCCCAGGACGGCCCCTCCCATCGCTTCGACGTCGCCGTGGCCGCCGACCATCCGGCCTTCGCCGGCCATTTCCCCGGGCAGCCGCTGCTGCCGGGCGTGTCGCTGCTGGCCGAAGTGATGGAGGCCGCCCTCGGCGAACCGGCGCTGGCTGGCCTGCTCGGCGGCGCGCCGAAACTGTCTTCGGTGAAGTTCCTGGCGCCGGTGCGCCCCGGCGCGGCGCTGACGCTGAAACTGCAGGCCACCGCGCGCGGCGGCCTGCGCTTCGAAGCCTGGGACGCGGACCGCCTGGCCGCGTCGGGCCAGTTCGAGGCCACGCCATGACCACGGCACCGACCAACCCGCCCCAGGCCGGCGACAAGCCGGACACCGCCTGGGCCGCCGAACCCGAGCGCAGCCACCTGTGGGTGCTGCGCCTGATGCGCTGGATCGCGATGAACCTCGGCCGCCGCGCCTCCCGGTGGCTGCTGCACCCGATCTCGCTGTACTTCCTCATCGCCAACGGCAAGGCCCGGCGCGCGTCCCGCCGCTACCTGTCCCGCGCCCTGCCGCGGCGGCCGGGCTGGGCCGACCTGTACCGCCACATCCACCATTTCGCCTGCACCGTGCTCGACCGGGTGTATTTCCTGCAGGACCGGTTCCACGAGTTCGACATCCGGATCACCGGCGCCGAGCGGGTGCACGCCCTGATGGACCAGGGCCACGGCGTCTTCCTCGTCGGCGCCCACCTGGGCAGCTTCGAAGCCCTGCGCGCCAGCGGCCAGACCCGGGGCGCGCGCGCGGCGATGGTCATGTACGAGGACAACGCCCGCCTCATCAACGCCGTGCTGTCGGCGATCGCGCCCCAGGCCGAGTTGCACACCATCCCCCTGGGCCGGCCCGGCAGCATGCTGGCGCTGCGCCGCTGGCTCGACGACGGCGGCCTGGCCGGCATGCTGGCCGACCGCACGTTGCCGGGGCAGTCCGAGCGCTCGGGCAGCCGCGAGATCCCCTTCCTCGGCCAGGCGGCCCGTTTTTCGGAAGGCCCCTTCCGCCTGGCCGCGATGATGCGGCGGCCGGCCATCTTCATGACCGGCCTCTACCACGGCGGGCGCCGCTACGAGCTGCGCTTCGAGCTGTTGGCCGATTTCAGCGTGGCGCCGCCCGCCACCGGCCAGCCGCAGGGCCCGGCGCCTGGCGCGCGCGCCGGCGCGATGGACGAGCAGATCGGAACCGCCATGCGCCGGTACGTGTCTACGCTCGAATCGCTTTGCCGGGAATCCCCGTACAACTGGTTCAACTTCTTCGATTTCTGGCCCGCCGACGGCACGCCCCCGGCGGCGCCACCCACAGCGAACCCATGACCATGCCCCACACCCGACACCCCGCCAAGACGCCCGCTGCACGGGCCCTGCGCCTGGCGCTCGCGCTGGCCGCGCTGTGCGCCGCCGCGGCGCCGGCCGCATGGGCGCAGCAACCGCCGCAAACCCAGCCTCAGCAGCAAAGCGCGTTCGGCCTGGCGCAGCTCATGGAAGTCCTCGGGACGGTCAAGTCCGGCGAGGCCCTGTTCACCGAGAAGCGCACCAGCGCCCTGCTCGACCGGCCGACCG
>CBJNAE010000137.1:0-9997 GCA_966433995.1 uncultured Ideonella sp.
AGCCAGATCCAGTTGACCAGCGGCTTGTGGTGCACGCGCACGCTCCAGGCGGTGGCGCTCACGGGCTCGCCGAGCGCGACGTACAGGTCGCGGCCCAGGCCGCGGTCGATGCCGACCTCGGTCATGGGCTGGCGGCTGACGTTGTAGACGCGCCGCTCGGGTTTCAACACCGCCACGACGCCACCGCCTCCTTCGCGCGTGACGCTGACCTGGGCGCGCGAGGCGCTGTAGTTGGGCCCGCGCACCGACTCCACGCCGTCCAGCCGGAAGACGTGACCGCCGACGGTGGTCGTTTCGCCGGGCTCCATGCGCACGTCGCTCTCGCCCTGGAAACCGCTGACGACGGTCACGCCGGCGATGAACACCGCCACGCCGAAGTGCGCCAGCAGCATGCCGTAATAGCTGCCGGGCTGTGCCGCCAGCCGGGCGCCCCAGCCCGGCGCCGGGTGCTGGCGCAGGCGGGAAACGAGGTTCAGCACCGCGGTGCTGCCCACCCAGGCGGACAGTAGCAGGCCCAGGCCCACCATCGGCGTCCAGTGCCCCAGCAGCAGCGGGGCCGCCACCGCGCTGGCCACGCTGACCGCCGCCGCCCAGCGCAGCAGGCGCGCCAGCTCGCGCCAGCTGGCTTCGCGCCAGCGCGCCAGCGGGCCGACGCCCATCAGGAAGAGCGCCGGCGCGATCAGCGGCACGAAGACCGCGTTGAAGTAAGGCGGGCCCACCGACAGCTTGCCCAGGCCCATCGCGTCGATCACCAGGGGGTAGAGCGTGCCCAGCAGCACCGCGGCGGCCGCGACCACGAGCAGCACGTTGTTGGCCAGCAGCATCGATTCGCGCGACACCCATTCGAAGCTGCCGCCCAGCCCCACCTTGGGCGCCCGCAGGGCGAACAGCAGCAGCGAGCCGCCGATGACCAGCGCGAGGAACCCGAGGATGAAGATGCCGCGCGCCGGGTCGGAAGCGAAGGCGTGCACCGAGCTGAGCACGCCCGAGCGCACGATGAAGGTGCCCAGGAGCGACAGCGAGAACGCCAGGATGGCCAGCAGCGCCGTCCACATCTTGAAGCCGCCGCGCTTCTCGGTGACGGCCAGGGAATGCATCAGCGCCGTGCCGACGAGCCAGGGCATGAAGGAGGCGTTCTCGACCGGGTCCCAGAACCACCAGCCGCCCCAGCCGAGTTCGTAATAGGCCCAGAAGCTGCCCAGCGCGATGCCGCAGGTGAGGAAGCACCAGGCGACCGTGGTCCAGGGGCGGGACCAGCGCGCCCAGGCGGCGTCCAGCCGGCCGGCCAGCAGCGCCGCGATCGCGAAGGCGAAGGCGACGACGAAGCCGACATAGCCCATGTAGAGCATCGGCGGGTGGATGATCATGCCGGGGTCTTGCAGCAGCGGGTTCAGGTCCTGGCCGTCGGCCGCGGCGGGCAGCAGCCGCTCGAAGGGGTTGGAAGTGAGCAGCGTGAACAGCAGGAAGCCGCAGCTGACCAGGCCCATCACGCCGAGCACGCGCGCCACGGTGCGGTCGTCGAGCTGCTTCGAGAAGACGGACACCGCCAGCGTCCAGCCCGACAGGATCAGCGACCAAAGGAGGATCGAGCCCTCGTGGTTGCCCCAGACCGCGGTGACGCGGTAGACGAGCGGCAGCTGCGAGTTGGAGTGGTTGGCCGCCAGCAGCACCGAGAAATCGTTGGTGACGAAAGCCGAGGTGAGGCAGCCGTAGGCGATCAGCGTGAAGAGGAACTGGCCGCGCGCCGAGGGCCGCGCCAGGGCCATCCAGCCGGCGTGGCCGGTGGCGGCGCCGACCAGCGGCAGCACGCTTTGCGACAGCGCCATGGCCAGCGCCAGGATGAGCGAGAAATGGCCGAGTTCGGGGATCATGGGGCGGGCGGCGTCGCCGTCGACAAGGTGGGGCTGGCCTGCTGGCCCGCACCAGGTTTGGCGTTCTTCAGGGCGGCGGCGGCCTCGGGGGGCATGTAGTTCTCGTCGTGCTTGGCCAGCACCTGCTCGGCCCGGAAGACGCCGTCCTCGCCCAGCTTGCCCTGCGCGACCACGCCCTTGCCTTCCTTGAAGAGGTCGGGCAGCAACCCGGTGTAGGTGACCGGGATCTTGTGCGCCAGGTCGGTGACGACGAAGCGGATCGACAGGCCCTGCGATTCGCGCTGGATGCTGCCCTCCTCCACCAGCCCGCCAATGCGGAAGCTGCGGTCCTGCGGCGCCTCTTTCGCGGCGACCTGCGACGGGCTGAAGAAGAACACGAGGTTGCTGTTGAAGGCGTTGAGGACGAGCGCGCTGGCCACGCCCAGCGCCGCCAGGCCGCAGGCGATGGCCAGGGCCCGTTTGTGCCGAGGTTTCATGGCCGGGATTGTCCGGCATCCGTGGCCGCTTCCCGCATCAGACGGCGAATAAGCGCACGTCTTTTGAGGTAAAGCAAACCCACTTCGGCCGCCGCGACCGCGGCGCAAACGCCGAGCGAGCCCCAGACGAAAACGCCGTACCCGCCCATGGCGAGGAAGTCGGCCAGGCTGGCCCAGTTGCCGTGCGCGCCCGCCATCACGTGGCCTCCCCGGCCAGCGCCTGGCGCACCCAGCCCGCATGGCGCTCGCGCTCCAGCATGAGCGTGCGCACGCGCGCCAGCGCCACGGCGATGCTGTAGGCCCAGAAGGCCAGCGCCATCACCAGCATGCCCAGCAGCATCTGCGCGGCCATGCTCGGCGCCTTGGTCAGGCTGACCGAGGCGCCCTGGTGCAGCGTGTTCCACCACTGCACCGAGAAATAAATGATGGGCACGTTGACCACGCCCACCAGGGCCAGCAGCCCGGCGGCCCGGTCGGCGCGGCGCGGGTCGTCGATCGACGCGTGCAGCGACATGAAGCCGATGTAGAGGAACAGCAGCACCAGCTCCGAGGTGAGCCGGGCGTCCCACACCCACCAGGTTCCCCAGGTGGGCTTGCCCCACAGCGCGCCGGTCCACAGCGCCAGGAAGGTCATCAGGGCGCCGGTGGGCGCCAGCGCGCTGGCCATCATCGACGACAGCCGGGAGTTGAAGACCAGACCGACGCCGGCCCAGCCGGCCATGGCCAGGTAGATGACCATCGACATCCAAGCCGCGGGCACGTGCACGAAGATGATGCGGTAGGAGTCGCCCTGGGTCGCGTCGGTGGGCGCCAGCCACAGGCCGATGTAGAGGCCCGCCGCCGCCAGCAGCGCGGCGGCCGCGGCGAACCACGGGACCAGGCGGCCGGCCAGCGGATAGAAGGCCTGCGGCGCGGCGAACCGGAACCAGTTGATGTCAGCAGATGGCATGGAGGGTTCTCCGGGGGATGGGGCGCGGCGGTGTCGTTTTCGGCGGGTTGGCTTGCATCACTCGTCTTCCAGCGTTTCCAAGGCGGCGGCCGCAGTCATTCCAGGCCGATGCGCAAGGCGGCCGCGGCCACCCAGGGCGCCGCCACCCCGGACAGGGCCAGCAGGGCGCCGAGCAGCGAGAAATGGCCGCCGACGCCCAGGCCGGCGGCATGGGCCTCGACGGCCCCGGCGCCGAAGATCAGCACCGGCACGCACAAAGGCAGCACCAGCAGCGACAGCAGCACGCCGCCGCCGCGCAGGCCCACGGTCAGTGCCGCGCCGATCGCGCCGAAGAGGCTGAGCACCGGCGTGCCCAGCAGCAGCGACAGCACCAGCACGCCGCAGGCCGAAGGCGCCAGGCCGAACTGCAGCGCCAGCAGTGGCGACACCAGCGTCAGCAGCAGGCCCGAAACCACCCAGTGCGCCACGACCTTGCCCAGCACGAGCAGCGGCAGCGGATGGGCGCAGACCAGCAGTTGCTCCAGCGTGCCGTCCTGGTGGTCGTCGGAAAACATGCGGGTCATCGACAGCATCGAGGCCAGCAGCGCCGCCACCCAGACCACGCCGGGCGCCATGGTGCGCAGCAACTGCGGTTCCGGGCCGACGCCCAGGGGGAACAGGCTGCAGACCATCACGAAGAAGACCAGCGCCGCCAGGGTGTCGGAGCGGCGGCGCAGCGCGATGCGCATGTCGCGAGCGAAGACCACGCCCAGGCCCGCCCAAGCGCCGGCCGTGCGTGCGGGCGCGGCCGCCGCGGCGGTGGCCTTGGAAGGCGCGGTGCCGTCCGTCACAGCGACAACTCCTGCGCCGCGACGCCGTCGATGGCGACGTCCTGGTGGCTGGTCAGCACGGCCAGCCCGCCGGCCAGCAGGTGGGCCTGGATCAGGCCGGCAAGCCAGGCCACCGCGCCGACGTCCAGCGCGTTGAACGGCTCGTCCAGCACCCACAGCGCAGCCCGCCCCGGCGCCAAGGCCAGGCGCGCCAGCGCGCTGCGGCGCCGCTGGCCCTGGGAGAGGCGGCGCACCTGGGTGTCTTCGTGGCCGCGCAGGCCGGCCTGGGCGAGGGCGCGCAGCGCGGCGCCCTCGGTGGCATGGAAACCGCCGAGCCGGCAGGCGTCGAGCAGGTTCTCCAGGGGAGAAAGGTCGTCTTTCAGGGCGGCGGCGTGGCCGAGGTAGACGAGTTCCCGGCCGAACTCCTCGCGCAAGGCCGAGACCGCCTCGCCGCGCCATAGAACGTCGCCGCGGCTGGGCTGCAGCAGCCCGCAGAGCATGCGCAGCAGGCTGGTCTTGCCGGCGCCGTTGGCGCCCCGGACCCTCAGCAGCCCGCCGGCCGGCAGGCGCAGGCTGACGCCGTCGAACAAGGTGCGCCCGCCGCGATCGCAAGCCAGGTTTCGAAGCTCAAGCAAGGCCGGCATCCCGCAGCGAGGGGAAAACCCGGGCGCAGGACGCGCGCCAGGCCACCGAGCGCGGTCGCGACCGCACAGGGATGCTGCTGCCCAAGGGTGTTCGTTGAATCAAAAGGTGTCTCCAGACCGGCGGCGGCGCCCTCGGGGCCGAGCCGCCCTCCGGCCAGTCGGGCCGGACGCAACCCATGAGTGTAATTTCTGGCGGGGAGCTCCCGGCAGGGCGGGGGGCCCGCAGCCGGGTCGGCGAGCCGCCTCGCCGACGGCGCGTCCGGTCAGGAGGCGATCTTTTCGGCGATGCCGCGGACGCTGGCGGCGGCCGGGCAGCCGGGGCGCAGCTCCAGCAGCAGTTGCCGTTTCTGGACCGCTTCCCGCACCGACAGGTCGGAAGGCACCTCGCCCAGCAGCTCCAGCTTGACCCCGCCGCCAGCTTCCACCGGCATCTGCGGCGTGACGAATTTGTCGACCACCAGCTGCAGCTGGCCGCGGATCACCTTGCCCTCGCCGGCGCGGCTCACCTGGTTGACCACGAGTTTGATGGTGCGGCGGTGCTGCTGGCCGGACAAAACCTTGATCGTGGCGTAGGCGTCGGTCAGGGAGGTCGGCTCCGGGGTGGTGACCACCAGGACATCGTCGGCCAGCGAAACGGTGTAGAGCACGACGTCGGAGATGCCGGCGCCGGTGTCCAGCAGGATGTGGTCGAAGCGCGGCGACACTTTCTCGATGACGTCGAGCAGCTGGACGCGGATTTCGGCGGTGAGCCGCGAATACTCGACCATGCCCGACCCCGCCAGCAGCACGGAAAAGCCGCCGGGCGCCGGCAGCACGGCGTCTTCGAGCTCGGCCTTGCCGGTGAAGACGTCGTGCAAGGTGATCTTCGGGGTCAGGTTCAGCACCACGTCGAGGTTGGCCAGGCCCAGGTCGGCGTCGAGCACCAGCACGCGTTCGCCGCGTTTGGAGAGTGCCGAGGCCAGGTTGGCGGCCATGAAGGTTTTCCCTACCCCGCCTTTGCCGCTGGTCAGGGCCGTGATGCGCGCGCGCGCCTTGTTGCTGCTGGCGGCGGGGGGACGTGTTGTCTTGGCTGCCGTGCTCATTCGATGTCCTGAAACTGTGAGGTGCCGAACAGCAGCCCCTTCTCCTCGGCGCTGACCTGCATCACGGTGGCCTGCTCCAGGCAGGCGCGGTTGCGGCCGTCGGCCTTGGCGCGGTAGAGCTGCTGGTCGGCGCGCTCGATCCAAAGCGGGGCGGACGACCTCACCCACTGCGGGGCAAACGCCCCTCCCAGGCTGATGGAAAGCTGGATTTCGACGCCCGGCGACACCGCCACGGGCCGCCGCGCGACCCTGGCCCGGATGCGCTCGGCCACGGTGTGGCCGAAGGCGGGGGAGCAGTTCGGGAGGATGACGGCGAATTCCTCGCCGCCGATGCGGGCCACCGTGTCCATCGGCCGGACGCACTCCAGGATGCACTGGGCGACCACCTTGAGCACCTGGTCGCCCGCCGGGTGGCCGTGGGCGTCGTTCACCTGCTTGAAATGGTCGATGTCGGCCATCAGCACCAGGGCGGGCTCGCCGACGCGGGCGACGCGGTCGATTTCACGCGCCAGCGCCAGCTCGAACTGGCGCCGGTTGGCCAGGCCGGTCAACGCGTCCCGGCTGGACATGTCGCAAAGCGCGTCGATCACTTCCTGCAGCCACGGCTGGGAGCCGGGTTGCATCCCCGCGGGGAAACGGTGCCCCGCCTGTTCCAGCAACTGGAGCGCCAGCACCAGCTTCAAAGGCTGGTCGAAAGCACCGAATGATTCGTTGGTTTCAGTCACGTCGTCCGTCAGGTCCGAAGGCGTGGTTGGGCGCGGGTTGTGCCGCAGTCTAGCAGCGGCCCTCGGGCGCCCAGTCCATGAACTAAGCCGGATTCCGACCACATTTCGGCCCCTGGCGGCGCCTCAAGAAAGCCACACTGTGACCGAAATAACGCCATGGGATCGAGCGCGGTGCGTCGTGCCCTGCGGATTCGGCCGGCGGGCGCCCATCACCCGCCGGCCGTCGCGCGGCAGCGGGAAAGCACCGGAAAAACCCCACAAGCGCAGCGAAGGGAACGGAAAAAAAGATGACTGCCGTGCTATCTGACCGAACTGCACCGGGCGGCGACGGCCCGAACCAGCCGGGCGCCGAGCAGGAGTTCAGCTTCGTCGCGTCGGATTTCGACCTGGTGCGGCAGCTGATCTACCAGCGCGCCGGCATCAGCCTGCACGCCGGCAAACAGGCCATGGTCTACAGCCGCCTGTCCCGCCGCCTGCGCGAGACGGGCCAGAAATCCTTCTCCTCCTACCTGAAATGGCTGCAAGCCGCCACCGGGCCGGCCGCCGAGGAGGAATGGCAGGAGTTCATCAACAGCCTGACCACCAACCTGACCTCGTTCTTCAGGGAGGAGCACCATTTCCACGCGCTGCACGCCGAACTGAAGACGCGCAGCAGCCTGCGGCTGTGGTGCAACGCCGCCTCGACCGGCGAAGAGCCCTACTCCCTGGCGATGACGGTGGCTGAGAGCATGGGCCTGAGCGGCAACGTCAAACTGGTCTGCAGCGACATCGACACCAAGGTGCTGGCCACCGCCAGCCAGGGCATCTATTCGGCCGACGCGCGCGGCCTGTCCCCCGAGCGGCTGAAGCAGCACTTCCTGCGCGGCAAGGGCGCCAACAGCGGGTTCATCCGCATCAAGCCCGAGCTGGCCCGGATCATCGAATTCCGCACCCACAACCTGATGGACGCGCGCTGGTCGCTCGGCGAGCCGTTCGACATCGTCTTCTGCCGCAACGTGATGATCTATTTCGACGCGCCCACCCAGCGCGCGGTGCTGGAGCGCATCCACTCCGTCATGAAACCGAAAGGCCTGCTCTTCGTCGGCCACTCGGAGAACTTCACCGAAGCCAAGGACTTGTTCCGCTTGCGGGGCAAGACGATCTACGAGCGAGTCTGACGGCAGGGACGACACCGCCGCCACGCTCGGGAACATCAACCGCAACGTCTGACAAGAACACCGCACCATGGCCATGGCATCCGCACTCTCGACGCCCCCGGGCTCCAGGCTCGACCACCTCAAGGCCCAGTCTCGCAAGCCGGGGGAGGCGTCCTTCTTCTTCTACGACGCGCACTTCAAGAACGACGCCGTCAAGATCCTGCCCGGCGAGTACTTCGTGCACGACGAGGACATGCTGATCATGACCACGCTGGGCTCTTGCATCGCCGCCTGCATCTGGGACCGCAACGCCCGCGTCGGCGGGATGAACCACTTCATGCTGCCCGAGGGCAACGGCGAGTCGGGCCGCTACGGCTCCTACGCGATGGAACTGCTGATCAACGAGCTGCTGAAGAAAGGCGCCTCGCGCCTGACGCTGGAGGCCAAGGTGTTCGGCGGCGGCCAGGTCATCAGCGGCATGAACTCGATGAACGTCGGCGAGCGCAACACCCAGTTCGTGATGGACTACCTGAAGACCGAGCGCATCACCGTGGTCTCCAAGGATGTGCTCGACGTCTATCCCCGCAAGGTCTGCTTCCTGCCGGCCAGTGGCAAGGCCATGGTCAAGCGGCTGGCCCCGACCAACACCGAGGCCTTGGTGGCCCAGGACCGCGCCGCGGTGCAGAAGGCCATCCCGGCCGCCACGGGCGGCGGCTCGGTCGACCTTTTCTAACGGCCGCGCCCCAAGGGAAGGAGACACATCATGGCCAAGACAACCGTACTCGTGGTGGACGACTCGGCGCTGGTGCGCAGCCTGCTGACCGAGATCATCAACCAGCAGCCCGACATGGAATGCATCGGCGCCGCCAGCGACCCCCTGGTCGCGAGGGAGATGATCCGCAACCTCAACCCCGACGTCATCACCCTCGACGTGGAGATGCCCCGCATGGACGGCATCGATTTCCTCTCCAGGCTGATGCGCCTGCGCCCCATGCCGGTGGTGATGGTGTCCACGCTGACCGAGCGAGGCGCCGAAGTGACGCTGCGCGCGCTGGAACTCGGCGCCGTCGACTTCGTCGCCAAGCCCAAGCTGGGCGTTGCCGACGGGTTGAAGCTGCTGGCCCAGGACATCACCGACAAGGTCCGCATCGCCTCCAAGGCCCACCTGCGCCGCATCGCCACGCCGCCGCCGGCCGCGCCGGGGCACACCGAGCCCGGCGGCCTGAACCCGCCGCGCCCGCCGGCCGCGGTCGCCAACCTCGGCCGGCTTTCTACCGAAAAAATCATCTTTCTTGGCGCGTCCACCGGCGGCACCGAAGCCACCAAGGAGGTGCTGACCAACCTGCCGCCGGACTGCCCGGCCATCGTGATCACCCAGCACATGCCGCCCGGCTTCACCCGCAGCTACGCCAACCGGCTGGACGGCCTGTGCCGCATCCGCGTGGCCGAAGCCAAGGACGGCGAGCGCATCCTGCCCGGGCACGCCTATATCGCGCCCGGCGGCTTCCACCTCAGCGTGGAACGCAGCGGCGCCAACTACATCGCGCGCGTGCAGGACGGCGAGCCGGTGAACCGGCACAAACCATCGGTGGAGGTGCTGTTCAACTCCGCCGCCAAGGTGGTGGGGCAGAACGCGCTGGGCATCATGCTCACCGGCATGGGCGCCGACGGCGCGCGCGCGATGAAGGCGATGCGCGACGCCGGCAGCTACAACTGGGTGCAGGACGAGGCGACCTGCGTCGTCTTCGGCATGCCCCGCGAAGCGATCGCCGCCGGCGCGGCCCATGAAGTGGTGCCGCTGAACCAGATCGCGCCCAAGCTGATCGAGCGGCTGCGCAGCACGTCCGGCATGTCGCTGAACCGGGTTTGAAGAAAGCCTCGACAAGTCGAGACGGAAAGGGCCCTTCGACAAGCCCACGGTGACCCCCATCTCCGTTCACCCTGAGGGTTCTATGGTTGTGTCAAGCAGGAAGGTCCACATCCACCCTCACCCCAGCCCTCTCCCGCGAGCGGGAGAGGGAGCAAGAAAAACTCCCTCGCCCCCGGCACGGGGGAGAGGGTTGGGGTGAGGGGGTGTGGCAGACAGACACAGTTCGTGACTTAGCCCGAACGGTGGCGAGCGACCTCCGGCAGGAACAGCGACTGCAAGTCGCTCAACAAGTCGAAGCCTCGGTCGGTCGGCCACAGGCGCGCCGAATCCCGCGCCAACAAACCGCGGCGCTCGGCCTCCCGCAGCGCCGGTTCGATGGCGCCGGGCATCAGGCCGGTGCGCTCGGCGAAGCGGGCGGCCTCGATGCCGTCCTTC
>CBJNAE010000138.1:0-9916 GCA_966433995.1 uncultured Ideonella sp.
TGCGGCTGCGGGCGGGGCTCACGCAGGGGCAGTTTTTTGACACAGTAAGACTAGGATCCGCGCGCTGCGAGGGACTTGTTCAGCGTTGTCTCAAGGCCGCGCCTCAACCGGTGGGCCGTTTCGCCCGCTGCGCGAAGGTCTTGCGGAATTTCTCCACCTTGGGCGCCACCACGAAGGCGCAATAGCCCTGGCCGGGGTGGTTCGCGAAATAGTGCTGGTGGTAGTCCTCGGCGCGGCTGTAGTTGCGCTCCGGCAGCACTTCGGTGACAACCCGGCCGCCATGGAGCTTCTGTACTTCTTCCAGCACCGACCTCGCCACCGCCTCCTGGCCGGGCTCGTGCCAATAGATGCCGGACCGGTATTGCGTGCCCACGTCGTTGCCCTGGCGGTTCAGCGTGGTGGGGTCGTGCACCACGAAGAAGATCTCCAGCAATTCGCGCAGGCTGATCAGGCTGGGATCGAAAGTCACGCGCACGACTTCGTTGTGGCCGGTGCCGCCGGTGCATACCTGTTCATAGCTGGGGTTGGCCACATGGCCGTTGGTGTAGCCGCTTTCGACCGCCAGCACCCCCTGAACCTGTTCGTACACCGCTTCGGTGCACCAGAAGCAGCCGCCGCCGAGGGTGATGGTTTCTGTCGTGGTCGTCGTCATGGAAGCTCCTGTCGTTCGCCGCATGCGCACACCGCGCGCGGCCTGCATCAGTCTGTCCGGTGGGCGCCACCTTACACCCTGCCGACGGCGCCAGCGCCCGGGCCGCAGCTGTTTTGACTGCAAAATCCGCAAGCCCGCCAGGGCGCCTCCCAGCCCTTCCCCCTTTACACCCAACGACCGGACGAACCCCGTGAACAGCCTCCTGACACTGCTCGGCATCGAAGCCTGGAAACCCATCCTGGTGGCGCTGGCGCTGCCGCCGGTGCCGTTCCTCCTGATGGTGCTCGTAGGCGCCCGGCTGATCCTGCCCCGCCGCGGCCTGGGCTGGCTCGTGATCCTGCTGAGCGTGGCCGGCCTGTGGCTCAGCGCCTGCACCGGCACCGCCCGTCTATTGGAGACCCTGGTTTTCAAGGCCCCGCCGGCGTTGACCCGCGACCGCATCGGCGAACTCAAAGCCCAGGTCAAGTCGGACGGCAAGGCCGCTCCGGTGGCCATCGTCGTACTGGGCGGGGGCAAGGAAAACTACGCGCCCGAATACGGCATCTCCAGCCTCTCAGCGACCTCGCTCGAACGGCTGCGCTACGGCCTCTGGCTGGCGCGCGAGACCGGCGCGCCGGTGGGCTTCAGCGGCGGCACCGGCTGGTCGCAGAACGAAGGCGCCCCCGAGTCCGAGATCG
Organism: uncultured Ideonella sp.; assembly: GCA_966433995.1. GTDB lineage: Bacteria > Pseudomonadota > Gammaproteobacteria > Burkholderiales > Burkholderiaceae_C > JANPCX01. Next base: position 1,330 of record CBJNAE010000138.1, read on the forward strand.
CCGCGCGCATCGCAACCCAGGAATTCAACCGCCCGCTGCGCTGGACGGAAGCCGACTCGCGCGACACCCGCAGCAACGCCTCGGGCATGGTCGCGGTCCTCAAGCCCCTGGGCGTCAAGCACGTGCTGCTGGTCACGCATGGCTGGCACATGCCGCGGGCCGTCGCCGCCTTTGAGCGCGCCAGTGGCGGCGCCATGGCGATCGAGCCGGCGCCCATGGGCCTGGCCCAGCGGGTGGACTCGCCGGCACTGGACTGGCTCCCGACCCCCGGCGGCCTGACGCGCGTGCATGCGCTCCTGCGCGAGGCCCTGGGCCGTTTGGCGGGCGCCTGAGCCGGGCGCCGGCCTCTCAGGCCGGCGGGTCCTTGGCGCGCGTGCGGGAGACGGCCATCATGACCCCGATGCCCAGCACGATGAGGCAGGTGATGCTGACGTAGGCCGCGGCCAGACCCGCGAGGATCAGCGCCCAGGCGATCCCGCCGACCACCAGCGCCAGCCCGAAAAGGTAGAGAAGGAATGACATGTTGTTGTGCGTCCTTTTCCTGAAGTAGTGCGTCCATCGGCTCCGTCGGCCGGCACGGCCGGCACGGCCGGTCGGTGAACTCTAGGCGGCCAAAGGGCCACCGGCTGCAGGAAGCCGGCGTAAGCCGCCGTAGGCGCCGGCCTACCGACGCCGGGCACCGCGGTTGCCGGCTATCCAGTGCGGAATGGCCCGCAGCACCGAGGACAGCATCATGGGACACAGCAGTTTGATAGGCATCGACCTGGCGACCTTGGAGCCCGGCGGCCGGGACCGGAACGCCCTGGGCCCGGGCGACAGCTCCGACACCGGCAGCGACATGGTCGGCATCGAGATGAACGACGAGGAAGACCCGGGTTTGCCGGTGGACGTCGCGCTGCGCGACGACATGCCCCATCCCCTGGTGTCCACGGGCCCTTCGGCGGCCGGCGGAACCAGCGATGCCGCCGGGACCGGCGAGCGACGCAGCGCGGCGTCCGACGCACGGCTGCAGGAGGCGTCGGACATCGGCGTGGACCGGGTGTTTTCGATCGACGGCCTCGACGAAGAGCTCGGCGAGGAAGACCTGGCCCTCATCGCCGAACTGGAAGCCGGCGATCCGATGGACGACGAAGTGGAAGGAACAGCTTGAGCCAAGGCTCGCCGCGTTGCAAGGCGCCCGGCGCGGGTGCAGCGGCCAGGCACGCCATGTGCCTCATTGCGCAGGTGTGCGGACTTTGTTTCTATTGAAAAGGAGGGCTCATGGAACACAGCATTTCCCCGGTCGCGGACACGATGTTCGACTCGATCTCCTCGATCCTCGCCATGCTGGCGCTGGCCCTGCTCATTGCCGGCGGGCTGAATTGGGCGCTGGTGGGTTTGTTCGACGTCGACCTGATCGCGGCGGTCCTGGGGCCCTTGAGCCTGGAATCGCGCGTCGTGTACCTGATGGTCGGGGCGGCGGCTGTATATGGCCTGACCTTCTTCCCGCGGCTGGCGCGGAAACTTTGACTGGGCCCCTCTGGTCGCGACCCACCAACCCGCTGTGTCCGGCTGCTGGAAAAAGATAAGCCCTTCGCCGATGGGAATGGGTCGGACCGCGGCGCGGTGCCGGGCCTTCAGATCATTTGCCGAAGACCGCGGCACCTGCCAGACGCCGGCCCGCGGGATTCCCGCGCGACGGCGGCTTGACCGCCATCGTGGGCCGGCAAGCATGCGGGAAGCTTTCGACGAAATCCTTGTAGCTGTTGCGGTGCCATTCCGGATAACGCAGCTCCAGCTTGCGCACCTGTTCGCGGCGCCACTGCTGGTATTCCGCATCGGCAGCGGCAGGGTCTTCGAAGAACATCGGCCCGCGGTCGCCAGGCCCATCGCCCGAGTTGCGCGTCATGGCCATGGACGGTGCGTTTTTGGAATGAGGTACCGCCGCAACCATTGGGTCGTTCAAACTTTCAACAGGCGCCATCTCGAATCCTTTCTGAGGTGCGGTCAAGCCCGCAAGCGGTGCCGAGGCATGATTCGCCCGTCGCTTTAGCAAAGGCCGTGCCTGGCGCGATTAAAGGCTTTTCCAGCGCAAAAAACCGTTTGCACTCGTAAGGAAATCCCTATCGGCCACTGGTTTTGTAAAGGCTGCTGCAAGTCTTACTGCCGGGGCACCCTTCCCAACGATTGGCATGCACCATGACTGCGCGGCAAGCGCATTCCGCATGCGTCGTGCTTGGCCCTTGGTCAGGCTCTTAATCCCATTCGATCAACCCGGCGGCGAAAAGCCTGTCGAGTTCGCTTCCCGGGATCGTGATCCGCCTGACCTGGCCCCGGCCCCACCAGCTCAACAGCACCATGTTGTTGTCAGCCCCCCACTGGATGTCGCAGCAGCCCGCAGGCAATCGCGCTTGGTGCGGCTCATCGGGCGCGGAGCACAGCGGGCGCACGATGCGCGCCTGGAGCGGGCCGGACCAAGCTTCCGTTCCGGCTTCGGCGCCGGGATTCGCCGGCCGGGGCAAGGCCGAATTCGCGCCTGCAAGCCCGAGCTGCGCTTCCTTGAATTCCTGTTCAAACTCGGTGGTCGTCGTCATGGGCGTTTTTCTCTCCATGCGGTCCGTCAAAAAAATGATTTCGCGTGCCGGCCGGTGGTGGTGGAGCACCAAATGAAAAAGGGCTGCGGACCCGTCGGCCCGCAGCCCTTGCGCCGCCTCGGTTTCACGCGGCGACAAGGTCGGAAGACCTCGTGGCAGGCGATCAACGCTGCTGGTTGAGATCGTTGTTGCGCTGCTGGCCGCCTTGCTGGTTGTTGCGGTTCGAGTCCTGCTGGCTGCCCGCCTGGTTGCGGTTCTGGTTGCCTTGCTGCTCCTGCTGCGAACGGTTCTGGCCCTGGTCTTCGCGCTGGGCCTGGTTCTTGTTCTGCTGGTTCTGTTGGTCTTGCTGCTGGTTGCGGTTTTGTTCAGCCATGTTGCTTCTCCTTCGTGAAATGCATCGGCGGATTACCGACGCTGGAACTTGGCAATGGACATGCCCGGCCGGAGCAGTCAAGCGGTTTCGCCGCCACCGGCCGCGCCGCTGGCGGCCGACAGGCCGCCGCGCGCGGGGCGTGCCGGCTCGGAGATGTCGGCGAGCGCCTCCGCGGCTTCGCCGGTGCCGCCTTTGACCGCCAGGTCGCCGAGCGACAGCATGCCGGTCAAGCGCTCGTCCCGGTCCAGCACGGGAAGCCGGCGGATCTGGGACTGCTGCATCTTGGCCGACACTTCGGTCAGGTCATCGTCTTCGTAGACGCATTCGACACCGGTGCTCATCAACGCCTCCAGGTGGGTGGTATCGATGGGCAGGTTTTGCGCGACGGCACGGATGACGATGTCGCGGTCCGTCACCAGGCCGACCACCCGGCCGCCGTCGCAGACGGGGATCGCGCCCACGTCCAGTTCCTCCATCGCCTGCGCGGCCAGCACGACCGTGTCGTGCGGCATCAAGGTGCGCACGCCCCGCGTCATCACGTCAGCTACTTGTGTCATGGTCATCTCCTCGGTTAGGTAGGTAGGTGGGTAGGTGGGGACAGAAAAAATTACGGAAGGAAGAAGGCGACACGCGCTCATGGCCCAGCGGCCGGTCACCCGCCCCGCGGGATCGCGGCCATGCCTCGCAGGCACGTCAGCGGGCATGCGCCGTTCCCGGGCGCCTGGAAAAAGCTGCAGTCAAGCCGGCAGGGCGATGGGCACGGGCCTTGCCTCACCTGGATTTCTCCACTTTCCATCCACTCACCCCGGGGACCCGCATGAACACCAGCACCACGGCCCACGCGCCTTCCTTGTCCGAGATCTACCAGCAGCTACGGCGCGGCCAGGGCCACCAATGGGTCAACGACGACAACGTGTTCGAGTTGATCGAGCAGGCCCGGCAAGACGGCAACCGCCTGATCGAGGAAACGCTGCGCGAATGGCAGTCGCCCTGCAAGCCGGCGCAGCCTTTGCCGAGCGAGGCGCGCCAGAAGAGCCGTTGAAGGGCCGAGTCGAACGGCGCGCCGAGGACGCCGCGGTCAAAGCACCGCGCGCACCGCGAACGGCAACGCCGGCCGCAACAGCCGGCGCAGCGCCGGCAGCTCGTCCTCGGGCGGGGCAGGCGACCGGAGCCGGCCGGGCGCGAGCACGTCGCGCCAGGCGTCGCGGCGGCTCCCGTCGGGCAGCGCCAGTTCGGCACCGCCCCAGCATTCGCCGGGCGCGGTCCGTTCCAGGCCGAACGGCCAACGGGCCGCGACCACGAGCAACCGCTGGGTGCCCAGCCGGCGTTCAAAGGCGATCAGGCGGCCATCGTCCCCTTCCCCGCCGTCGATGGGCAAAGGCCGGTAATCGCCTTCGGCGAACAAGCGCGGCGCGGCGGCGCGGCAAGCCAACAGGCGATGGATCAGAGCCTGCTTGACGGCCCCGTCGCGCCAGCCCACGGCGAGGTCCGCCAGCGAGGAGTCCCGGCACCGTTCCAGCACGGCGGCCCGGTCCCGGAAGTCGACCGGCCGGCGGTTGTCGGGGTCCACCAGGCTCAAGTCCCAGAACTCGCAGCCCTGGTACAAGTCGGGCACGCCCGGTAGGGTGTACTTCAGCAGGGTCTGCAGCAAGCCGTTGCGCATGCCATGGGTTTCGACGCGGGCCACCCAGCCGTGGAACCCCGCCAGGAAGCCGGCCGACCGCGCGGGGTCCAGCAAAGCGTCGAGGAAAGCCTTGCATCCGGCTTCGTAGCCTTCGTCGGGGGCGATCCAGTCGGTGGCCAGCTTCGCTTCGCGCAGCGCTTTTTCCTGCCAGCGCCAGAGGCGGTCACGGAAGGCGGCCAAGCCCTCCCCGTCATCGGCGGACAGGCCGCTCGGCCAGGCGCCCAGCAGCACCTGATAGAGCATCGCCTCGTCGCCGGGGCTCGGGCCGGCACCGGCCGCGCCGCGCAGGTCCTGGTTCATGGCTTGCCAGGCCAGCACCGCTTCGCCCCATTCCCGAGGGCATTCGCTCAACACCGCCAGCCGCGCCCGGACATCTTCGCCGCGCTTGTGGTCGTGCGTCGCCGTCGCGAGCATCGCCCGGGGGAAGAGGCGCCGCCGCAAGGCGCAGCGGCGGTGGAACTCGCCGTTGCCGATGGAAAAGTCCCGGGGTTCGAAGCCCACGTCATTGCGCGACAGCAACCGGCCGTGGCGATAGAAGGCGGTGTCTTCGACCGCCTTGGCCGCCAGCGGCGCTGTGAGCTGCTGGAAGCGGCGGATGGCCGCTCGTCGAAGGACGAGGTCACGCTCTTCGCTTTCGAAGGGGGTGCCGCCGAGCCAGCGCGCCAGTGCGTCCAGCGCCGGCAGGTCCGCGCGCCGCAGGCTGCGCCGCGCGCCGTCCAAGGCTTGCCGCATGGCGGCTTCGTCCGCCTCGTCGCGGCCGGCGTCCCAGGCGTAGGTCCGGTAGACGGGGAAGTGGACCAGCAGTTCGGTCAAGGCGCGGCGGATCGACGCGGCGCTGGTGTCGCGGCTCTCCAGCCGGCCGCGCGCGACCGCGTGCAGCGCGTCCACCGTGGCGTCCAGCTGGGCGGAAAAGCTCCGGCCGATCAATTCCCGGCGCGCGGCCTGGGCCTCGGGTTCGAAGCCGGCGCTGCGGCCGCTCAGCCGTTCCCAGAGCCCGCCCAGTGGCGCCTCGCCGCCCGGGTGGTGCAGCCAGGCGCCGACATCGTTCATGAAGTCGTAGCCGGTGCTGCCGTCCACCGCCCAGTCGGTGCGCAAGGTTTCGTCGCCGCAGAGGATCTTCTCCACCACGAGGTAGAAGGGTCGCTCGGCCGGGTCGTGCGGCCAGCGGCGCATCGCCGCCCGCCTCAGCCGCCTGCCGTAGGCGCCGGGGTCGGTCAGGCCGTCCACATGGTCCACGCGCAAGCCGTCGACGAGGCCCTCCTCCACCAGGCGCAGCACCGTCGCGTGCATCGCGTCGAAGACTTCTTGCCGCTCGGCGTTCATGCCCACCAGCTCGTGGACGTCGAAGAAACGGCGCCAGTTGATCTCGTCGGACGCCGTGCGCCACCAGGCCAGGCGGTAGTGCTGGCGCTCCAGCAAGGCGTGCAGGGCGGCTTGGTCGGCGTTGAGCCCGGCGAGCCCGTCGTCGATGGCGCGCGCCCAGACGGCACCGCCCGCGAGCGCCTCGGCCAGGGCGGCGCGGGCCGCCTGGAAAGCGGCCGCGCCGTCCGACCCGCCCAAGGCGTCCGCTTCGGCGAAGCGGCGCGCCGCCCGGGCTTCGGCGGGCTCGGCCCGGGCCGTGGTGGCGCGCCCGGACAGGCGCTCCAGCAAGTCCGCGTGCGTGGCCGCAGAGAGCGGGAAGCGATGCTCGAAATAACCCAGCTCGAAGCGGCCGGCGGCCGCGTCCAGCGCCACCGACAACTCGCCGGCCGCCAGCGCCTGGCCGTAGGGCCGGCCCAGCGCCGGCAGCAGCACCTTGCCGTGCAGGGCGGGGTCGGCGGGCCGCCAGTCGATGTCGAACCAATCGGCATGGGCGCTTCGGGCGCCCCAAGTGAGCACGTCGAGCCACCAGGGGTTCTGTGTCGACGCGGCGAGGTGGTTGGGGACGATGTCGACGATCAGGCCCAGGCCGTTCTCGCGCAGGGCCCCGACGAGGCGGCGCAGCGCCGCCTCGCCGCCGAGTTCGGGGTTGACGATCGTGGGGTCGATGCCGTCGTAGCCGTGCATCGACCCCGCGCGCGCCGCCAGCAGCGGCGAGGCGTAGACATGGCTCACGCCCAGCGCGGCGAAATACGGCGCCTGGGCGACGGCGTCGTCCAGGGTGTAGCCCGAGTGGAACTGCAGGCGCAGCGTGGCGCGGGGTGGACCCGAGGGAGGTGCGGGGCGCGTCATGCACGGCCCCCCTGGCGCGCGCGGTCCAGGCGCGCGGCCCTCGACGAAGCCGGCGCCTGCGCCAGCAGCCGGTCGGCGGGCGACGGCAGCCGCCGCCGCCAGTTCGGGTGCTCGTCGACGGTGCCGGGCAGGTTCGGCTGCTCGGGCAGGCCGAGCAAATCCTCCAGCGGCACGATCGCCAGCACCGCCGGCGTAGCGGCCACCTGGTCGACCGCCAGGTCGACGGCCTCCTGCGCGCCGATCTCGCCCTCGGGCGCGCCGCAGGCCCGTCGCAGCCCCTCGCGGTCGCGGGTGCGTTCCGCGCGCGAGGCGGCCGCGTCACCGCCGCCGCTTCCAATGCGCTCGCGCCAGTCGATGTCGCGCTCTAGCCACCATCCGGCGGCGGTCGCCAGATCGTGGGTGGTGGTGAGCGCCACCGCGTCGCGCGGCCATTGCGCCGGGGGCAGGAAGCCCGCGCCGTCCGAGGACGCCGGGTCACGCTCGAACCACAGCACCCGCATGCCGAGGATGGACAGGTCGGCGAGCTTGTCGCGCAGGCCCGACGGCACCGTGCCGAGGTCTTCGCCGATGACGATGGCGCGGTGGCGGTGGGACTCCAGCGCCACCAGGTTGAGCAGGTCGTCGAAGGGATAGTGCAGGTAGGCGCCCTCGCCCGCCCTGGCGCCCTGCGGCACCAGCCACAGGCGTTTCAGGCCGAGGACATGGTCGATGCGCACCCCGCCGGCGTGCCGCATCGCGGCCCGCAGCGTCGACAGGAAGGCCGTGAAGCCCCCTTCGCGCAGCGCGCGCGGCGACAGCGCCGTCAGGCCCCAGGTCTGGCCATCGGTGTTCAGCATGTCGGGCGGCGCGCCCACCTCCAGACCGGCGAGCAGCTCGTCGGGACGCGACCAAGCGTGGCTGCCGCCGCTGTCCAGGCCCACCGCCAGGTCGCTGACCAGTCCGACGGCCATGCCGGCCCGGCGCGCCGCCTGTTGCGCCCGCGCCAGGCCGGTGTCGGCCAGCCACTGCAGGAAAGCATGGAAGCGCAGCTCGGCCGCATGCTCGCGCTTGAACCGGGCGACCTCTTCGCCGCGGGGGTCGCGCAACGCCTCCGGCCAGCGCCGCCAATCGCCCAGGCCTTGCGGCGCGAACCTGGCGTGCAGCGCTTCGAAACAGGCGTGCAGCACCAGCGGCTCTCCCTGTTCCGCGAGGAAACGGTCGAAGTCCCGCTTCCAGTCCGCCGACGCGCCATCGCCGCCGGCGACCTTGCGTGCGACGTCGCCCGGCGCATCGACGAGGTCGAACAACGCGCGCAGCCAGCGCAGCTTCACCGCACCCGACCGCGGCCAATCGATCTGCGGCGCGTCTCGCAGGGTGGCCAACTCGGCCGCTTCGATGCCGGCGCGCCGCGCCGCCGCTTCGGCCACCGCGGCGCCGAACACCGCGGCCGGGTCGATGTGCAGCACATTGAAGAACCATCGGCTGGAAGGCGAATAGGGGCTGAACTTCGACGGGTCGGCCGCGAATCCCGCATGGGTGGGGCTGATGGCCAGCGCGTGCGCGCCGGCTTCGGCGGCGCCGCGCGCCAGCGCGGCCAGCGCGGTGAAGTCGCCGATGCCGGCATCGCCCAGCGGCCGGGCCGATTCGGGCGGCAACCCGTAAAGCTGGACCGCGGTGCCCCAGGCGCGGTCCGGGGCTCGGGCACCCTGCGCTTGCGCCTGCGCGGCCAGCGCATCCTCCACCCGGTAGGCGTGCCGCGGCGCGATC
>CBJNAE010000139.1:0-9829 GCA_966433995.1 uncultured Ideonella sp.
CCTTGATCGAGGTGCTGATCGCGCCGATGTCGCTCTGCTGCATGATCAGCGACTCATGGCCCATCAGTCCGAAGCTGGGGGTGTAGGCGTTGGTGAGGTCGGCCTTGAGCGTCACGCCGTCGAACGACGCGTCGCGCAGCAGCTTGCCCTTGTTGAAGCGGCCCTCGGGGTCGACCTTGAGCTTGTAGGCGGTGAAGTCGGCGATTTCGTCGTCAGTGAGGAATTCGAGCTTGGTGATGCCGATGCCGTGCTCGCCGGAGATCACGCCGTCCAGGCTGCGGGCCAGCTTCATGATGCGGCCCACCGCCTCGTGGGCGGTCTGCAGCATCTCGTAGTTGTCGGAGTTGACCGGGATGTTGGTGTGCACGTTGCCGTCGCCAGCGTGCATGTGAAGCGCCACCCAGACGCGGCCCTTGAGCACCTGGCCGTGGATCTTCTGGCAGGCGTCGACGATGGGCTTGAGGGCCGAGCCGGCGAAGATACCCTGCAGCGGCTGGCGGATCTGCGTCTTCCACGACGCGCGCTGGCTGTGGTCCTGCAGCTGGGCGAAATAGCTGCGGTCGTCGGCGTCCGCGCGCGCGCGCGCCTCGGCCAGATCGGGGTGCGAGATCGCCGCCGCGCCGGGATCGGCCTGCCGGGCCCGGCGGACGTCGGCCGGCGTGTCCAGGTCGGCGAGCCAGCCCTGCCACAGCTCGCGCACGTCGCGCAGCAGCGCCAGCGCCTGCTGGACGCGGTCTTCCAGCAGCTCGGCCGACGGGATGTCGCCCGCGTCGTCGGTCTTGCCCAGGGGCAGGTTGCCGGTGAGGAAGAAGGCCTCCAGCGCGTCGACCAGGGCCAGCTTGTTGCGCAGGCTCAGCTCGACGTTGATGCGCTCGATGCCTTCGGTGTACTCGCCCATGCGCGGCAGCGGGATCACCACGTCTTCGTTGACCTTGAAGGCGTTGGTGTGCTTGCTGATGGCCGCGGTGCGCTTGCGGTCGAGCCAGAATTTCTTGCGCGCGTCGGCGCTCACCGCGACGAAGCCTTCGCCCGCGCGGCCGTTGGCCAGGCGGACCACCTCGCTGGTCACGCGTGCCACGGCGTCGGGGTCGTCGCCGCTGATGTCGCCCACCAGCACCATCTTGGGCAGGCCGCCGCGCTTGCTCTTGGTGGCGTAGCCGACGGCCTTCAGGTAGCGGTCGTCCAGGTGTTCCAGGCCGGCCAGCACCACGCTGGAGCGGCTGCCGTCCGGCATCTCGACGCCGCCGGCCTTGGCCAGCGAGAACATGTAGTCCTTGATGTCCACGATGCTGGGCACGGCGTCCTTGGCGTTGCCGAAGAATTCCAGGCAAACGGTGCGGGTGTGGGCCGGCATCCTGTGGACGATCCAGCGCGCGCTCGTGATCAAGCCGTCGCAGCCTTCCTTCTGGATGCCGGGCAAGCCGGCGAGGAACTTGTCGGTGACGTCCTTGCCCAGGCCTTCCTTGCGAAAGACGCTGCCAGGGATGTCGAGGCGCTCGGTGCGCTCGAGCCTCTTGCCGGTGGCGTCGAAGTATTTCAGCTCGAAGCTGGCCACTTCCACGTCATGGATCTTGCCCAGGTTGTGGTTCAGCCGCACCACTTCCAGCCATTTCGCTTCCGGCGTGACCATGCGCCACGACGCCAGGTTGTCCAGCGCCGTGCCCCAGAGCACGGCCTTCTTGCCGCCAGCGTTCATCGCGATGTTGCCGCCGATGCACGAGGCCTCGGCCGAGGTGGGGTCGACCGCGAACACCTGGCCGGCGCGCTCGGCGGCGTCGGCCACGCGCTGGGTGACGACGCCGGCCTCGGTCCAGACCGTGGCCACGGGCTTGTCGACGCCGGGCAGCGCGACGAACTCGACCTCGGTCATCGCCTCGAGCTTTTCGGTGTTGATGACGGCGCTGTTCCAGGTCAGCGGCACGGCGCCGCCGGTGTAGCCGGTGCCGCCGCCGCGCGGGATGATGGTCAGGCCGAGCTCGACGCAGGCCGCCACCATGCCGGCCATCTCGGCCTCGGTGTCGGGCGTGAGCACGACGAAGGGGTACTCGACGCGCCAGTCGGTGGCATCGGTGACATGGGCCACGCGCGACAGGCCGTCGAACTTGATGTTGTCCTTGGCGGTGACGCGGCCCAGCGCCTTCTGGGTGCGGTGACGCAGCTTGGCGGCTTCGTCGAAGAAGGATGAGAAGGCGGCGACCGCCTTACCGGCGGCCTCCAGCAACTCGCCGACGTGGCGGTCGCGGTCGTTGTCCGCACCGGGCGTGCGGCGGCGCTGCACCTCGCCCAGGCGGTGGTTCAGCGCGTCGACCAGCAGCTTGCGGCGCTTGGGATTGTCCAGCAGGTCATCCTGCAGGTAAGGGTTGCGCTGCACCACCCAGATGTCGCCCAGCACCTCGTAGAGCATGCGGGCGGAGCGGCCGGTCTGGCGCTCCTGGCGCAGGCGGTTGAGCAGCTCCCAGGCCCGGGAGCCCAGCAGCCGGATCACGATTTCCCGGTCGGAGAACGAGGTGTAGTTGTAAGGGATCTCGCGCAGGCGCGGTGCGCCTTGGGCGGCCTCGGCGGCGGCCGTCATTTGGGTCAGGGTGGCGGGTGCGTTCATGGGGGAGGAGGCGGACTGGCGCCCCGGACTGCACTTAAGGGTGAATCGTACCGCACCGCCCCACCTGCAAGCTTTTGCAAGGTTTTGCGCATCCGCGGCGGGTTTGCGGGCTTATCCCGATTGATGGCGGAGCCGGGCGGGGCGTCAATGGGGTATGACGAGGGCGGCCGCTTCGCGGAGATGTCACGCCCGACCTGCAAACTCGGTTCGCCGGCCCTCGGGCGGCGTCCACTTGACTCAGGAGAGAACATGGCCTTGAAACGATCGGTAATCGCGGCCTGCGCGCTGGCGCTGTGCGGTTTCGGACCGGCGCAAGCGCAGGACGCGCCAGTGGAGATCCTGTGGTGGCATTCCATGGTCGCCGTCAACGGCGAATGGGTGAACGACCTGGCCAAGGACTTCAACGCCAGCCAGAAGCAATACCGCGTCGTGCCGGTGTTCAAGGGCAGCTACGACGAGTCGATGACCGCGGCGATCGCCGCCTTCCGCGCCGGCAACGCGCCGCACATCCTGCAAGTGTTCGAGGTGGGCACCGCCACGATGATGGCCAGCAAGGGCGCGATCGTCCCGGTGTGGCAGGTGATGAAGAACGCCGGCGTGCCTTTCAACCCGTCGGCCTACGTGCCCGCGGTGGCGAGCTACTACACCGCGCCCAACGGCCAGATGCTGAGCTTCCCCTTCAACAGTTCGACCACGGTGTTCTACGTCAACAAGGACGCCTACCGGGCCGCCGGCATGAACCCCGACCGGCCGCCCACCACCTGGGCGGAGGTGGCGCTGGCCGCCGCCAGGCTGCGCGTGTCCGGCCACAAATGCCCGTTCACCACCGCCTGGCAGGGCTGGACGCAGCTGGAGAGCTTCTCGGCCTGGCACAACGTCGAGTTCGCCAGCAAGCGCAACGGCCTGGCCGGCCTGGACGCCAGGCTGATGATCAACACGCCGCTGCACGTGCGCCACATCCAGAACCTGGCCAACATGGCCAAGCAGGGCCTGTTCGTCTACAAGGGCCGCGGCAACGTGCCGGAGGCGAGCTTCGTCTCGGGCGAGTGCGCGATGATCAGCACCTCCTCGGGCTTCTACGGCAACGTGGCCAAGAACGCCAAGTTCGGCTACGCGGTGTTTCCCCTGCCCCACTACCACGACGTGCCCGGCGCTCCGCAAAACACGGTGATCGGCGGCGCCAGCCTGTGGGTCATGGCGAACAAGAAGCCGGCCGAATACAAGGCGGTTGCGGCGTTCTTCAAGTACTTGTCGAGCCCCGAGGTGCAATCGGCCAGCCACAAGCGCACCGGCTACCTGCCGATCACCACCGCCGCCTACGAATTGACCGAGCAGTCCGGCTTCTACAAGGAAAAGCCCGGCACCGATGTCGCCGTGACGCAGATGATCCGCAAGACCACCGACAAGTCGCGCGGCATCCGGCTGGGCAACTATGTGCAGATCCGCACCATCGAGGACGAAGAGCTCGAACAGGTGTGGAACGCGCAGAAGACGCCGGAACAGGCGCTGAACTCCATTGTGGCGCGCGGCAACGAGCTGCTGGAGCGCTTCGAGAAGGCGAACCAGCCGTGATGCAAGACCCCAGCCGGCGCGCGCTCACACCCCAGGCGCCGCCGGCCGGCCAGCCGGGTCCATCGCCATGACGGCCCGACCGGGCAAGCGCCATGCCCGCTGACAAGCGCGTCGTCTTCCGCTCACTGTGGCTGCCCGCCGCCTTGCTGGCGCCGCAAGTCGTGGTCATCGGCGTCTTTTTCTTCTGGCCGGCGGCGCAGGCGCTGCTGCAGTCGCTGCAGCAGTCCGACGCCTTCGGCACCTCGGTGAGCTGGGTGGGGCTGGAGAATTTCAGCAACCTGCTGCGCGACCCGAACTACCTGGCGTCGTTCAAAACGACCGCCGTCTTTTCGGCGCTGGTGGCGGTGACTGGGATCAGCCTGGCGCTGCTGCTGGCGGTGTTCGCCGACCGCATCGCCCGCGGCGCCCGCGTCTACAAGACGCTGCTGATCTGGCCCTACGCTGTGGCCCCGGCCGTCGCGGGGGCGCTGTGGATGTTCATGTTTTCGCCCAGCGTCGGCGTGGTGGCCTACGCGCTGCAGTCCATCGGGCTGGACTGGAACCACCTGCTCGACGGCCGGCAGGCCATGGCCCTGGTGGTGATGGCCGCGGTGTGGAAGCAGATCTCCTACAACTTCATCTTCTTCCTGGCCGGGCTGGCCAGCATCCCGAAATCGCTGATCGAGGCGGCGGCGATCGACGGCGCGGGCCCCTGGCGGCGCTTCTGGACGATCCAGTTCCCGCTGCTGTCGCCGACGACCTTCTTCCTGCTGGTGATCAACGTCGTCTACGCCTTCTTCGAGACCTTCGCAATCATCGACGCAGTGACCCACGGCGGCCCGGGCCAGGACACCTCCATCCTGGTCTACAAGGTCTACCACGACGGATTCAAGGCCATGGACCTGGGCGGCTCGGCCGCGCAGTCGGTGGTGCTGATGGTGGTGGTGGTCCTGCTCACCGTCGTGCAGTTCCGGTATATCGAGAAGAAAGTGAGCTATTGATGGCCCTGCCCACGGGGAACCGCCATGGTTGAGCGCCGGCCCACCCTGGGCATCCTGGCCCACCTCATCGTGCTGGCCGGCGTGCTGGTGGTCGCGCTGCCGGTGTACATCGCCTTCGTCGCCTCGACCCACACCGCCGCCGACGTGGTGCAGCGGCCGATGCCGATGCTGCCGGGCGGGCACCTGGTCGAGAACTACCTCACCGCGCTGCAGGGCGGTGGGGGCGGCGTAGGTTCCACCGCGGCGGTGGGGCGCATGATGGCGGTGAGCCTCATCAGCGCGCTCATCATCACCGCCGGCAAGATCGCCATCTCGCTGCTGTCGGCCTTCGCCATCGTCTATTTCCGCTTCCCCTTCCGGATGCTCTTCTTCTGGGCCATCTTCATCACGCTGATGCTGCCGGTGGAGGTGCGCATCGCGCCCACCTACCAGGTGGTCGCCGACCTGGGGATGCTGAACTCCTTCGCCGGGTTGACCATCCCGCTGATCGCCTCGGCCACCGCCACCTTCCTGTTCCGGCAGTTCTTCCTCACCGTGCCCGACGAGCTGCTGGAGGCCGCGCGCATCGACGGCGCCGGGCCGATGCGCTTTTTCATCGACATCCTGGTGCCGCTGTCGGCCACCAGCATCGCCGCGCTGTTCGTCATCCAGTTCATCTACGGCTGGAACCAGTACCTGTGGCCGCTGCTGGTCACCACCGACGAAAGCATGTACCCGGTGGTGATCGGCATCAAGCGCATGATCGCCGGGGGCGACGCGCAGAACCAGTGGAACCTGGTGATGGCCACCGCGGTGCTGGCCATGCTGCCCCCCGCCGTGGTCGTGCTGCTGATGCAGAAATGGCTGGTCAAGGGCCTGGTGGACACCGAGAAATGAAGCGGGAAGGCAAAGCGCGGGCAGCGGCGGCGACCGGCAAACCGGGAACAACATGGCTTCGATTTCACTGAGCAACATCGTCAAGCGCTACGGCCACGGCAGCCGGGCCGTCACCGCCCTTCACGGCCTGAGCGCCGAGATCGCGGACGGCGAGTTCATCGTCATCGTCGGCCCGTCGGGCTGCGGCAAGTCCACGCTGCTGCGCATGGTGGCGGGGCTGGAGGAAATCACCGAAGGCGAGATCGCCATCGGCGGGCGCGTGGTCAACGACGTCGAGCCGAGCGACCGCGACATCGCGATGGTGTTCCAGAACTACGCGCTCTACCCCCACATGACGGTGTTCGACAACATGGCCTACGGCCTGAAGATCGCCAAATTGCCGGCCGGGCAGATCAGGCAGCGCGTCGACAAGGCGGCCGCCATCCTCGAACTGGAGCCCTACCTGCACCGCAAGCCGCGCGAGCTGTCCGGCGGCCAGCGCCAGCGCGTGGCCATGGGGCGGGCCATCGTGCGCCAGCCGCGGGTCTTCCTCTTCGACGAGCCGCTGTCCAACCTGGACGCCAAGCTGCGCGCCCAGACGCGGCTGGAGATCCGCAAGCTGCACGGCGAACTCGGCGTGACCTCGCTCTTCGTGACCCACGACCAGGTCGAGGCGATGACGCTGGCCCAGCGCATGATCGTGATGAACGCCGGCCGCATGGAGCAGTTCGGCACGCCCGACGAGGTCTACCAGCGGCCCGCCACCGCCTTCGTTGCCGGCTTCATGGGCTCGCCGCCGATGAACCTTCTGCGCGGCCAGGCGCAGGGACAGCTGCTGCGCTGCGGCGACCAGTCGCTGGCCCTGCCGAAAGCCGCGCCCAAGCCCGGGGACGTCATCCTCGGCCTGCGGCCCGAGCACGCGGTGCTGATGGCGCGCGATGGGCCGCCCCGCGGCGGCTGGCCGTTCCAGGTCGAGCACCTGGAGATGCTCGGCGCCGAGCGGCTGGTGCACGGCCTGGTCGGCGGCCAGCCGTTCACAGTGCGCATCGGCGGCACCGAACCGCCGCCGCAGGTCGGCGAGCAGCGCCACATCGCCGCCCCCGCCGCGCAGTTGCACTGGTTCGACCCGGACAGCCTCAAGCGCGTCTGACGCGCCGCCGCGGCACGAGCAGGACGGAGGCAACGCGATGCAACCCTGGCCCTACCCCTTCTGGATCGCCCACCGCGGCGCCGGCAAGCTCGCGCCCGAGAACACGCTTGCCGCCTTCCAGCTCGGCGCACGCCACGGCTACCGCGCCTTCGAGTGCGACGTGAAGCTCAGCCGCGACGACGTGCCCTTCCTGCTGCACGACGCCGACCTGCTGCGCACCGCGGGCGTGCCCGGCATCGCCGGGGAACGGTCGTGGTGCGAGCTGTCGCGCCTGGACGCCGGCCGCTGGCACAGCCCCGCCTACGCCGGCGAGCCGCTGCCCAGCCTGCAGACCATCGCGCACTTCTGCCTGGGCGGCGGGCATGCGCTGAACATCGAGATCAAGCCGACACCGGGCCAGGAGGCCCGCACCGGCGAGGTCGTCGCCCTGGCGGCCGAGAAGCTTTGGCAGAACCACGCGCCGCCGCCGCTGCTCAGCTCCTTCAAGCCCGAGGCCCTGGCGGCTGCCCAGCGCAGCGCGCAGCGGCTGCCGCGCGCCCTGCTGCTGGACCGCCTTCCCGACGACTGGCTGGACACCGCGCAGCGGCTCGGCTGTGTCGCCATCGTCGCCCACCACCCTTTGTTCGACCAGGCCGTGATGGACCGCCTGCGCGACGCCGGATTGCGGGCGCTGGCCTACACGGTGAACGACCCCGGCGTGGCCGCCCGGCTGCAATCGCTGGGGCTGGACGGCCTGATCACTGACGCGATAGATCGGTTTCCCGCCTAAGACTTCACGTTTCCCCCCAGTCGCTTCTCGATGTGAAGAAGCACCAACCCGAAGGCCGCTTCGAAAATCCGGGCTCTTTGCATCAACACACTCGCGAGTCGCCTGGAGTTCCAGAATGAAGAAGAAGACCTTGTCCGCCCTTGCCCTGGCATTCACCGCCCTGGCTGCCCACACCACCGTGTCCGCCAACCTGGTGCGCAACGGCAGCTTCGAAGACATCGGCACCGCCCCGGGCGTGCAAACCCAGGCGCCCGGCACCTGGGGCGTCTACAGCGCCATCGACGGCTGGACGACCACTTTCGGCAACGGCATCGAGGTCCGCAACGCCAACGCAGGCAACGCGTCCCAAGGCGGCGCCTATGTCGAACTCGACTCCTACGGCAACAGCGGCATGGCGCAGAGCATCCTGACCACGGTCGGCGCCTACTACACCCTGTCCTTCGACTATTCCGGCCGCGCCGGCGTGGACGCCGCCTCCAACGGCATCGACGTGCTGTGGAACAACGTGCTGCTGAGCGTCACGCCGATCACCGCCAGCGGCATCGGCCTGAGCGGCCATGCCTGGAAGACCTACAGCTTCGGCGTCTTCGGCACCGGCAACGACGTGCTGAGCTTCCGCGCGGTGGGCACGAGCGACTCGCTGGGCGGCTCCCTGGACAACGTGCGCCTGATCCCCGAGCCCGGCGTGCTGGCGACCTTCGCCGCGGCATTGGCGGCGCTGGGCGTGGTTTCGCAAAAGCGGCGCCACGGCCGGCAAAGCCGCTGACCCACCGGCGGCTCCGCGCCGCCGACAGTCGCAACGGGCGGGGCAACCCGCCCGTTTCCCATTGCGCACCGCATCCCGGTACCGCGCGTGCAACGGTGCGATACGCCCGCCGCTGCGCTTGAATCGCGGCGCTTCGGCGAGGAACATGCGGTCCTTCTCTTCACAGGAGGGCCGACATGCCACCCGCCATTCCCGAACATCCCATTCCACAGGGCAACCGATCGCCCGTCGCCGATCCGCAGGCATCACCCTCGTCGCCGCCGACCTTCTGGTCGTGGGCCTGGCTGCCGCTGCTCGCCGCGGCGGCCCTGTATTTCCATGGGCCGATCGAACAGTGGGCGGGCTACCACGCCTTCGCCGACCATCACGCCTGGCAAGGCGTGCCCAACGCGATGAACGTGCTGAGCAACCTGCCCTTCGCGGCGGTGGGAATCGTAGGTTTCGCCGCATTGCTCCGCCTTCGGCGCGCCGCCCCTGGCGGTCCCGGAGCGGGCCCCGGCCATGCCGCCTGGCTGTGCTTCGCAGCCGCCATCGCCTGCACCGCGCTGGGATCCTCCTACTACCACTGGTCGCCTGACAACGCCTCGCTCATGTGGGACAGGCTACCCATTGCCTGGGCCTGCGCTTCGCTCAGTTGCGCCTTGCTCGCCGAGCGGGTGGATCCCCGCTGGGGCAGCCCCTGGAGCCTGGCAGCGGCGCTGCTAGCCGGCACCGCCGGTGTGGCCTGGTGGTGGTGGACGGTGGCGCCGAACGGCCCACTGGAAGGCGGCGACTTGCGGGCCTACCTCTTCGTGCAGTTCCTGCCGATGGTGTTGATCCCGCTGCTTTCGCGCCGGCCCGCTTCGCATCCACGGGCGTTGGACATGCGGGCCGCCTGGCTGGCCCTGGCCCTGTATGCGGCCGCCAAAGCCTTGGAATCGGGCGACCACGCGGTGATGCAGGCCCTGCACTGGACGGGCGGCCACCCGCTCAAGCACCTGCTGGCGGCCGCCGGCGCGGCACTGCTGCTGTGGGACGCATGCGGGACACGCCGGGCGCCCGCATCCCGCTGAGGACGGCACCCGCCACGGCGGTCACCAAGCCACCGGCCCGCCCGGCCGTCAGCTGCGGTAGTCGGCGTTAATCTTGACGTAGTCGA
>CBJNAE010000140.1:0-9781 GCA_966433995.1 uncultured Ideonella sp.
GGCTGCAGGTCATCGTGATGGCGCATTGGCGGCAGTAGGTGTCGAGGACCAGGTCCACGCCGTTGTCGATCCGTCCGTAGCTCTTCAGCAGGTTGGCGATGGCTGCGTTGCGGTGGCAGGTTTCCCGCTCGGAACGCACCATGGCCGGGTCGATGTCGACGGACTCGTCGCCGCAGCTGCGCCGCAAGGCCTGCAGCAGCGCCAGTTCGGGTTGCGCGAAACGCGAGCACAACGTGTCGGTGACGACCAGCGCGCCGGCGTTGACGAAGGGGTTTCGGGTGGCGCCTTGCTCCTGGTCGAGCTGGATCAGCTCATTGAAAGGTCGGCCCGACGGCTCCCGGCCCACGCGTCCCCACAGCGAGTCGCCCGCCCGCTCCAGCGCCAGCATGAGCGAGAAGAGCTTGGAGATGCTCTGGATGGAAAACGGCTTGTGCGCGTCACCGCTGTCGAAGCGGCCGCCGTCGACGGTGGCCAGCGAAATGCCGAATTGCTCCTTGTCGACTTCGGCCAGCCGGGGGATGTAGCCCGGCAACTCACCCTGGGCCAGCAGGGGGCGCACTTGCTCGCAGATGCGGGCCAGCAGGCCAGCGGGGTCTTGGATGGCCATCGGCGCACAACGGATGCTTCAGTGCGACGACTGCTTCAGGAAGCCGGCGATGCGGCTTTCGGCGGGGGCGGCCTGCAGTTCGGCCGGCGTGCCGTCGGCGACGATGCGGCCCGACTCCATCATGACCACCCGGTCGCTGACGCGCAGCGCGAAGCGCATCTCGTGGGTGACGATGATCATCGTCATGCCTTCGCGCGCCAGCAGCTCGATCACGCGCAGCACCTCATTGACCAGCTCGGGGTCGAGCGCCGAGGTCGGCTCGTCGAACAGCATCACGCGCGGCTGCATCGCCAGCGCCCTGGCGATGGCCACGCGCTGTTGCTGTCCGCCCGAAAGCTGGTGCGGGTACTTCAACGCGTGCACCTTGAGCCCCACCTTGTCCAGCAGGCTCAGCGCGTTCTCGGTGCGCGCCGCCTCGCTGCCCAGCGCGTGGTAGCGGGGAGCGAGCCTGACGTTGTCGAGCACCGTCATGTGCGGGAAGAGGTTGAAGTTCTGAAACACCATGCCGATCTGCGTGACCCGCCGGTCGAAACCATCGCAGAGCTTGTAGCCGCCCTGCGCGTCGATCCATGGCCTGCCGTCGAAGCGGATGACGCCGCTGTCGATGTCCTGCAGGGCGTTGATCGTCCGGATCAGCGTGGTCTTGCCCGAGCCCGAGGGCCCGATGATGCTGATCACCTCGCCGGGCCGGACGCTGAGCGACACCTTGTCGAGCACGCATTTGGCGCCGAAGGACTTGGACACGGCGTCGACCTCGATCACCGGGTTTCCCGAAGGGGCGGCGCGCTGGTCCGCGGTGGCTTTCGCCGTCGACGCTGTCGCCTTGGCGCCGGGTTCCACGACCATCTCGCCCGGCGTGCGCTTGCTCACGTCCAGCCAGTGCTCGACGCGGCCCACCAGGTAGCTGAAGATGGTGACGATGAAGACGTAGTAGCCCGCCACCGCCAGCATGGTCTCCATGACCTTGAAATTGCTGGTGTACAGCCGCTGGCCGACGAGCAGGATCTCCGCCAGGGAAATGACCGAGACCAGCGAGGTCAGCTTGACGATGGTGACGAATTCGTTGGCCAGCGAGGGCAAGGCGACGCGCATTGCCTGCGGCATCACGATGTGTCGGTAGCGGCCGCCATAGCGGATGCCCAGGGCGCGCGCCGCCTCCAGCTGGCCTTTCGGGATGGACAGCAGCCCGCCGCGGTGGATCTCGGCGATGTAGGCCGTCTCGCTGATGACCATCGCGATCAAGCCCGCCCAGAAGGGTGCCGACAGCACGGCCGAGGTCTGCGGCAGGATCTGCGGCAGGTTGTAGACGAATATCAGCAGAACCAGCAGCGGCAGGCTGCGGAAGAACCAGATGTAGACCGACGCCACCGCGCGCAGGGCCGAATACTGCGACTGCTTGGCCAGGGCCACGAAGAAGCCCAGCACGGTGCCCAGGGTCCAGGTCAACACGCTCAGCCAGACCACCAGCAAAGTGGCCTTCCAGAAATCCGCATAGGAGACCAGGCCGCGAACATAGGTCCAATCAAAGTCGATCATTGCAACCGCCAATTTTTTTAATGGGTGAAGAACAGCGCCTCCGCGGTCCGGACCTTCCATCGGACTGCAGGCGCGCCAGCCGGCGCCGCCTCGGTGGTTCGATGGACCGACCGGCGCTTTCCATCGCGGAACCGGCGCGGGTCGGTGGTTTGTCTCCTGGGGACCGCGGGCCCTCGGAAGGTGGCCTGCCTGTCGCCCGATCCATTGTGGGCGCCGGGCGGCCGGCGGGAATCAATATGAAGAGCCGCTTTCGCCTTTCAAATTGTGTCGTTCGTGGCCTTCGATCGCCGGGTTGAAGATGCTGATCAGGCGCATGTCGTTGCGGGCGCGCAGGTAGTGCTTGTCGTGCTTGTCCAGCGCGTAGATCACGCCCGGCCGGATCGCGTGGCGGTTGCCCGCCATGTCTTCCACTTCGCCCTCGCCCGAGATGCAGTAGCAGGCTTCCAGGTGGTTCCTGTACTCCAGCAAAGATTCGGTGCCCGCCAGCACCAGCGTTTCCGCCACGGCGAAGCCCATGCCGTCCGCCTTGAGGATCAAGCGGCGGCTTTGCCCGTTGCCCCAGGCCACATCGCGCTCGGTGGCAGCGATCTCATCGACTGATCGAACAAACATTCATATCTCCTTGGTTGCGACACCTTCGGGTTGGGGTATCCAACTTGAATCGAGGTGGCGTAAGGGAAAGTTTCTATTCAATTTATTCTCATGAAAACTGATATTTGCTGCCTATATGAGTGAGATAAATTCAACTAACACCATTGGAGGTGCTAAATGAGCATGCCGTCGTACAACGCGCTGCGGGCTTTCGAAGCCGTGGTCCGCCTGGGCACGGTGAGCGCCGCAGCCAATGAATTGCATGTCACGCAGTCCGCCATCAGCCACCTGCTGCGCCAGCTGGAGGGGTCGCTGAACATGAGGCTGCTGCAGCGCCATGGACGTAAGGTGCAGCCCACCGCGAACGGCGAACGCCTGGCGGCGGGTTTGCAGGATGGATTTGCCCGCCTGCATGCGGCGGTCGACAGCGTGGCCCACGTGGTGCGGGGACGCCAGCTCACTGTCGCCTGCCTGCCCTCGGTGGCAGCGCGCTGGATGGTGCCGAAGCTGTCGAGCTTCCGGCAGGCGCACCCGGACATCCAGCTGCGCATCCACTACAGCAGCACCGCTTCCGCTTCCAACGCCGATGTGGGCACCGACCTGCTCATCACCTGGCTCGACGGCGAGTACCGCGGCAGCGGCCAGGCCTGGCGGTTGTTCGACGGCGCCACCTACCCGGTCTGCAGCCCGCTGTACCTCGACCGGTTCGGCAGCATCCGCGAGCCCGCGGACTTGCTCAGGGCGGACCTGCTGCACGACGTCACCACCGCGAACTGGCGCACTTGGTTCCGCGCCCACTCGCTGAACGCGCCAGCGCGCGACAACGAGCCTGTTTACGAGGATTTCAACCTCATGAGCATCGCCGTGCTCGCTGGCCACGGCGTCGCTTTGTCCCCGCTCAAGCTGCTGCGGCCGGAGCTGGAGCAAGGCATGCTCCTGCGTTTGTTCGAGACGCCGGTCAATGAGCAGCGCAACTACTGGATCATCGCGCCGGCCCAGCGTCGCCAAGAGACGGACGCGTTTGTCGAGTGGGCTCTGGCGCAGGCGGCGACACCATAGCCGGCGCGGCCCGAAGCGCGATCCGACGCGTGAACGATCCCACGGGCGGGCCGGATTTAAAGCTGAGCAAAACTCGCGATCGAATCCAGAAAATGTCACTTTTCTTGGTCATGGCCGCGACACACACTGCATGCAAGCGGCGCGGCTTATCGAGCATGTAGTCATCGATGCCGACGGCGCCCAGTGAAGGACGTCGCCATGGTTTGCATTCAAGTTGTCCAATCGAATGGCGCCGCGCCGGCGGCGCGCGCCTTGCGTAACGCGGGCCGATCGGTTCTGCGTCTCGCGACGCGCACGGCGGTCTGCCTCGGATGGATGGGCGCCACCGTCGCCATGGCGGCGCCGACGATCAGCGAAGGCGTGATCCATGTCGGCTCCGATTTGACCTACCCGCCTTACAACTACGTCGGCGTGGACAAGGAGCCAGCCGGTCTCGACGTCGAATTCATGACTGCGCTGGCGAAGGCGGCCAAGCTGAAGCTGAAGTTCCTCGACGTGCGGTTCGACAACCTGATCGCCGACGTCAAGGAAGGCAAATTCGACGTCATCGCCTCGACGCTCTACGTGAAGCCCGAGCGCGCCGAACAGATCACCTTCGTGCCCTACATGAAGACCGGCGTGTCGATCGCCGTGGTCAAGTCGGGTAGCTTCAAGCCTTCTGAGCCGGAGCAGCTTTGCGGTAGCAAGGTCGGATCAATCAAGGGTGCGGCCTGGATCGCCAACCTGAAAAAGCTGTCGGACACGCTGTGCGCCCACCGCGGCGCGATCGAAGTGCGCGAATTCGCGACCTCCACCGACGCCACCCAGGCGCTGGCCGCCGGTGTGGTCGAGGCGCAGTTGGAGGATTCCGTCGTGCTACAGGACGCCGTCCGGAAATCCAATGGCCGACTGGTCATCAGCAGCACGCGCAACCTTTACCCCGTGGTCGTCGGCCTGGGCGTGAAGCGGCAGAACCGCGAGCTGGTCTTCCTGCTGAAAGACGCGCTCGCGCAGATGCGGGCCAGCGGCGAATACGACAAGATCATGACGAAATACAACGTCAGCGCGCCCACCGACCTCGAGTTCATGGCCGCGATCTCACCCGACCGCGAGCGCGCCAACCGGGACGCCGAGAAAGTGTTCCAGTGGATCCGCATGGCCGGCGCGGGCAGGGAATCCGCCAAGGCCGCCGAGCCCGCCGCGGCCAAGCGCTGAGGCCCGAAAGCGCGCCGCTCCGCGCTGAGCCGTTGCGTCTCCGCCGCCACCCCCGGTGCCGGCAGGCCAACCTTCGCCTGTCCTCCCGCTGGCGCCGCTGGGCAGCCGCCGCTGCCAGCGGCTGTCCCCCGGCCGGCCCGCGGTTGCGCGAAGGCCGCCGAGGTTTCTCCCAAGACAACAACTGAAGTGAGACGACGTGGGTAGTAATCCGACTTACCGCGATGCGATGGACATCGCCATCTTCGGCGCCGGCGTGGCCGGCATGGCGGCGGCAGTCGCCTTGCAGGCGAACGGCCATCGCTGCAGGATCTACGAAAAGAGCCTTTCGCACCTTGACGCGGGCATGGCTTTCATCCTGATGCCGCAAGCCCTGGAGGGACTGGCCTCGCTGGGCGCGCGGCTTCCGATGGGTGCGCCGCTCAGGCGTTACCTTCACCGGGACGAGGCGGGCAAGGTTTTGTTCGAGGTGTTGATGCCCGGCGGCGTGGTCTGCATGCGGCGCCGCGAACTCCTGCAGGCTTTGCAGGCCCGGATCCCGCCGGGGGCCCTCATCGCCGGGCAGGGACTCAGCCATTTCCAATTCGACGGGGAGCGGGCACGCTGCGCCTGGCTGACGGCGCCCCCCGGCGCGACGGCGGGCTTGTCCAGGCCGGTGACCGCGGACCTGTTCATCGCCGCCGACGGCGTGCGGTCCAGCGCGCGCAGGGCGCTGTTCCCCGACATGCCGTCCACCCCGGCCCGCGTTTTTGAAATGGTGGGTTTGCTGCAGGACCGAGAGTGCGCGCAGTGGGCAGGCGCGGACTTCAATAAATTCCACGCCCTGGGCGGCGGGACGGCGTTCGGCCTGCTGCCGACGGGCGGGGACACCGTCGTCTGGTACATGCAATTCGACGCGCAGGCCCTGCCTTCCGGTGGCTTGTGTTCCAGCCAGGAGGCGATGGCGTTCGTCCAGAGGCGCCTGCGCGGCTGGGCCGAGCCGGTCGCGCATGCCGTCGCCCGCGCCGACTTTTCCAAGGCCTACCTTTGGCGGCCCATCGAAGCCGGCCTGCCGCCGTCCTTTCACCGCGCCAACCTGGTCCTGGCCGGCGACGCGGCCCACCCCTTGCTGCCTTTCTCCAGCCAGGGCGTTTCGGCGGCGATCCTTGACGCCATCGCCCTGGCCCAAGCGCTGGGGTCCGGCGGTTCGATCGCCGAGGCGCTGCTGCGCTATTCCATCGAACGCCGCCAAGCCTGCCTGCCGCATGTGGCGCGCGGCAGGGAGCTCACCGAAAAATTCTTCGAAGCGGTCGGCGGGGGCGGCGCTATTCCCATGGCGCTGCCTTCCAGCGGCCATTGACCAAACACCGGACCGACCCCGTTTTCCTGGGACGCAGGCATGACCCACTCCCCCGTGGACTTCAATTTTTCAGACAGCGCCGTCCCGCTGGAGTTGCTGCGCCGGCGCGCTTTCAACCAGCGCTGGGCCGAGCAGGAGCCCGATGTGATCCCGTTGACCGCTGCAGACCCGGACTTCGCCATCGCGCCAGCCATCCGCGAACGGCTTTGCTTCGCCGCACGGCAAGGTGTGATGGGCTATGGTCCGCCCTTCGGCCTGCCCTGCTTCCGCCGCGCCGTGGCGGAATGGATGCGGACCACCCGGGACATCGATTGCATGCCCAGTGACGTGTTGGCGACTGACAGCGCCGCCTCGGCCATGGCGGTGGTGGCGCGTGCCACGCTCGGCCCCGGGGACGAGGCTCTCATTCCCGACCCGGTGGATTTCCTCTTCCGCCACGCCGTCGAGCGCGCGGGCGCCCGCGCCGTCCCGGTGCCGTTTTCACGCGACACGTCGGCCGCGCGTTTCATCGATGAGATGCAGGCCCGGCTGACGCCGCGGACCCGCATGCTCTGGCTTTGCAACCCGCATAACCCGCTGGGTATCGTGCCTACGGTCGGTTGGATCGAGCAGGTGGCCGGTTGGGCCGTGTCGCGGGGGCTGCGCATCTTGTCCGACGAGGTCTGGTCGGACATCGTCTTCGCGCCGCACCGGCACGCGAGCCCGGCTTCGCTGCCGCCGGCTGTCTCCAGGCGCGTGGCGGTGGTTTACGGCTTTTCCAAGAATTTCGCGCTGGCCGGGTTGAGGGTGGGCTGCGTGGTCTGCACCGATGCCGATTGGCTCGGGCGCATCGCGCAGGCGGCCGATGCCGACAGCACGGTGTTCGGCGTCGCCACCTTGTCGCAAGAGGCGGCCACCGCGGCGCTGGAAGAGGGCGGGCCTTGGTTGCAGGCCTTCCTTGCGCATTTGACCGCGCAGCGTGACCACGTCGTGGCCCGAATGAAGCGCTGGCCCGGGATGGATGTCGCCGAGCCCCAGGGCACGTTCGTCGTCTTCCCTGACGTGAGCCGCTTGACGAACGACGCGCAGGCCTGGTGCGACGACTTGAAACGGGCCGGCCGCGTTGCGCTGGTCCCTGGGGCGCAGCGGTGGTTCGGGCAGGGCGCGGCGGGCCATGTGCGCCTTTCTTTCGCCACATCGCGCGGCATCCTGGACAGGGCGCTGGACCGTGTGGAAGGATGGCTTGGCGCCGGGATGCCCCGGATTGCGGCGTCACCCCCTGGCGGTGGGGTCGCGCCGCGGGATTGAGCCATGCGCCGCGGCAAGGCCGCGCTTCAAACTCGCAGAACCATCACGGAACATTGCACCTTGCGCGCGACCTGGTAGGTGGTGCCGCCGAACAGCACTTTGGACAGACTGTTCCTGCCATGGGAACCCATCATCACCAGATCGGCGTTCCATGATTGGGCGGCCGACAGGATCACGTCCACCGGCTTGCCCAGTTCCGCAGTGGTTTGAACCTCATTCCAGGCGGCGCCATGGGTGTTGGCCAGGCTGAACAGCTGCTGCTTGGCGTCGCTGACCACCGTGTTGGCGAGCTGGTCGCGCAAAGCCGGCTGGTTGGCCAGGCCTTCCGGCGCCTCGACCGCATTGACCAGCAACAAATTCGCTGAGGGCGATGCGAAGCGTTCGGTCGCGATTCGCAGCGCATCCAATGAATCGTGTGAAAAGTCGATCGGAACCAATATTCGTTCAAAAACGGTTTTGTTCATGGCTTGGCAATTAAAAACTTTGGATGTTCGGGTTTCCATAGAGGAAGGCCCAGTTTCATTGCAAAACTATGGTTCGAAAACTGAAATTTTCTCGAATGGTTTTGAGAAAACTTCACGGGAATATGAACCGTTCAGGATGGTCAAAGAGGAAAGTTTTTCTCAGGGTTTTCACTCCGGACGATCAAAAATCACCGGCTCGGGCGTTGTTGAATAGCCGGTTCTCAAGCATCCATGACAGCGTCCGATAAAGGGCTGAGATTGCAGGCGTGAGCGACCCACCTTGCCGTCCGATGCTGGGCCAGGCCACTGCCGCATCTTTCGATTGGCCGCCGTTCATCAATCAAACCTGGGAATCGACATGTCCAAATACCAAGCCGTCGCCGGTTGTTTCGTCCGAACCGCAGCCGCGGTGTGCCTGGCGGCGGTTGCCGCCACGGCGGCGCAGGCCGCGCCCACGGTGGAGGCCGGCACGCTGCAGATCGGGAGCGACTTGACCTACCCGCCCTACAACTACTTCGACGACAACAAGCAGCCGGCGGGCTTCGACGTGGAGTTCATGACCAAGGTGGCCAAGCTGGCCAACCTGAAGGTCAAGGTGCTGGACACGCGGTTCGAGAACCTGATCCTGGGCGTGAAGGGCAACAAGTTCGACGTGATCGCCTCGACGCTGTACGTCAAGCCCGAGCGCGTGCAACAGATCAACTTCATCCCCTACATGAAGACGGGCGTGTCCATCGCGGTGCTCAAGACCGGCACCTTCAAGCCGACCGAGCCGCAGCAGCTGTGCGGCAAGAAGGTGGCGTCGATCAAGGGCGCGGCCTGGATCGCGAACCTGAAGAAGGTGTCGCTGACGGCCTGCGCCGACAAGGGCGAGATCAACGTGCTGGAGTTCCCGACGTCGCCGGAGGCGACGCAGGCGGTGATGTCCGGCGGCGCGGACGCGCAGATGGAAGACTCGGCGGTGCTGCAGGACGCGGTGAAGAAGACCGGCGGCCGCGTGGTGGTCAGCACCACGAAGAACCTGTACCCGGTGGTGGTGGGGCTGGGCCTGAACAAGCAGAACAAGGAGCTGTTCGACTTGCTGCAAGGCGCCCTGACCAAGCTGCGCGCCAACGGCGAGTACCAGGCGCTGCTGGACAAGTACGGCGTCTCCGCGCCCACCGCCGAAGAGTTTGCCGCCGCCAGCGCGCCCTGAGCCATCGCAGTTGTCGCATCGTCCCGGCCCGGTGTTCGCAGTGGACACCGGGCCGGGCTGTTTTTGTTTGGATCTGGGGCATCCGTGCGAGGAAATGGTGCGTCGGCAATCATCGGGTTGAGGGTATCTACCTATCTATTAGTTTTCCTCAGTGGCCGCAGGCAAAAATGTCACTTTTTTTATCTTTGGCTTGAAACGAAACTTTGGCCTATCGATTGCGCATATACCCACGCGATGGTCGATGAAAGTGAATGACAAGGGTATTTAATTATCGCTGTCATATTGATTCGGATCGGAGCAATGAATTGACCCACGCAGATTGATTGCGGTGATCTGGATATTCATATACATATTTTAATTACTGGGGTTCAATATGATCAAATACCAAGCCGTCGCCGGTTGTTTCGTCCGAACCGCCGCCGCGGTGTGCCTGGCGGCCGGTGCCGCCACGGCGGCCCAGGCCGCGCCCACGGTGGAGGCCGGCACGCTGCAGATCGGGAGCGACTTGACCT